>JAYYWX010000075.1:0-23684 GCA_036341255.1 Actinomycetota bacterium
GCAGTCGGGGGCGGCCATCAGGTTGTGGAACCACTGGGGGTTCTTCGGCAGCCCGCCCTGGGACGCCACGATGACGAGGTCGGCGCCGGGGCCCTCGCCGTCGCGCAGGTAGAGCAGCGGCGTGGTGAACGCGGTGCCGGACTTGCGGCCGACGTGGTGCAGCAGCAGCGTCGGGACCGGCTTCTTCCACCCGGCACCGATGCGCCAGTACTTCCCGACCCGGCCGTTGGTCAGGCGGAAGACCTTGACCTGTGCCTTGGCGCCGTACTTGATGATCCGGGCGGTCCAGGGGCTGTCGAGGCCCGGGGGACGCTCGTCGGGAAGTCCCGGCACGTCAGATCCCCCTCTTCCAGACGACCTCTTCGACCAGCTTGCGCGAGCGCCAGCCGTCGGGGGTGCGGACCATCGTGTGGTGGTAGAGCCCGCCGACCTCGACGATCTTCTCCCCGCCCTGACCGTCCGACATCGGCATCGGGTTGTCGAAGTAGGCCACGCACTGCAGCTCGTCGGCGCCCTCGACCCACGGCACCTCGACCTGGCCGATGGTGTGCATCCGCTTGGGGAAGAACGCGGGCAGCATCTCGGCCAGCCACGGCTTCACGACGGCGTAGGTGTCGTGGATCCCGCCGGACTGGACGTAGTCGATGTCGGCGTCGGGGGTGAAGACGGTGTCGAGCCTGTCCCAGTCCCCGGTGTCGATCGCGCGGGTGTAGCGGGTGACGACGTCGGCGATCTCGAGCCGGTCGCTGATCTCTGCGAGGTCCACGACACGACACTCTGGCAGAAAAGTGGAACACGTTCTAGTCTCATGGCTTATGCGGTTCACCTACGCCGAGGCGATGACCCAGGCCACGTACTACGCACCCCTGGCACAGGCCGCAGAGGCGGCGGGATACACGTCGATGACGGTCGCGGACTCCCTGATCTACCCGGAGAGCTCGGACAGCAAGTACCCCTACACCGACACCGGGGACCGTGAGTTCCTCGACGGCAAGGAGTTCATCGAGACGATGGTCCTGTGCGCGCACCTCTTCGCGCACACGACCACGCTGCGCCTGACGCCGTTCGTCCTCAAGCTCCCGGTGCGTCCGCCGGTCCTGGTGGCCAAGCAGGCCTCGTCGCTGGCGCACCTCTCCGGTGGCCGCCTCGGCCTCGGCGTCGGCCTCTCCCCGTGGCCCGAGGACTTCGACGCCCTCGGGGTGCCGTGGGAGCGCCGCGGCAAGCGGATGGACGAGTGCATGGACATCCTCAAGGGCCTCACCACCGGGGAGTTCTTCTCCTACGACGGCGAGTTCTTCTCGATCGAGTCGCTCAAGCAGTGCCCGGGCGCCCCGTCCCCGATCCCGCTGCTGGTGGGCGGCCACGTCGATGCCGCGCTGCGTCGCGCGGTCCGCAAGGGCGACGGCTGGATGCACGCCGGTGGCGACGGCGAGGAGCTCGACCGGCTGCTGAAGCGCCTCGCCGAGATCCGCGAGGAGGAGGGTGACACCCGCGACGACTTCGAGGTGCACGTCATCTCCTACGACGCCTACACCGTCGACGGCATCAAGCGCCTGGAGGACAAGGGCGTCACGGACTGCATCGTCGGCTTCCGCGTGCCCTACATCAAGGGCCCCGACACCGAGCCGCTCGAGACGAAGATCAAGCACCTCGAGCAGTACGCCGAGAACGTCATCGCCAAGGTCAACGGCTGAGCCGGGGCTGATCCGATGTCGCACGCACCCCACGGCATGGAGCCGCTTGCCAACCCCGAGGTCGACGGCACCGACGGCTCCTGGGACCTCACCGCCCCCCTGCGCGAGGCGATCGCCGAGGGCGAGAAGCTGATCGCCGCCGCCCCCTTCATCCGCACCGAGGCCGACCTGCTCGAGGGCTACGACTACCTCGCCGGCCGCATCCGGATGGCGATGCAGACCGCCTTCGACTACGACCTCGACCGGCCGCTGTTCGTCCAGCCCACGCACCAGTTCTCCCGGCAGGGTCTGGACAACCCCGACGCGATGTACTTCAACGCCTACCTCCGCGAGGGCGTCGAGTACGTCGTCCGCGGCCGCCGCGGCACCTCGGCGGACCTGTCCTTCCAGGTCATGGGCGGCGCCTACACCGCGGACTCCGCCGCCACGTCGCTGATGGCCTTCGACGACCGCGAGCTCGAGCGCGACACCGAGGGCAACTTCGAGTTCACCTACACCGCCGAGCCGGGCGCCAAGACGCTGATCGTGCGCGAGGTGTTCTGCGACTGGGACACCGAGGAGCCCGGCTGGATCTCGATCGAGCGCGCCGACACCCTCGGTGCGGCCGCCAAGCCGCTGACCCGCGCGCTGCTGACCAAGAAGTACGAGGTCGCGGCCCGCTCGATCACCTCCTCGATCCGCACGTGGTTCGCCTTCCCGCACTGGTTCCAGTACGCCGAGGAGGCCAACACCCTCACCACGCCGGTCTCCACCCCCGGCGGGTTGGCCTCCCAGCGCTCCTCGATCGGCCACTACGAGCTGGGCGAGGACGAGGCGATGGTCGTCTCGGTCCCCCGCTGCGACGACGCGGCGTACCAGGCGATCCAGATCGGCTCGGACTGGTACGCCTCGACCGACTACGAGACCCACCAGACCTCGCTGACCAAGGCGCAGGCCGAGACCGACCCCGACGGCGTGATGCGGTTCGTGGTCAGCGAGAAGCCGCCCTCGGGCGACCCGGCGGCGCCGTACCTCGCCAACTGGCTGGAGACCACCGGCCACCGCACGGGCTCGATGATGCTGCGCTGGCAGCGCCTCGAGCGCGACCTCGGCCCCGAAGACGGGCCGAGCGTCGAGGTCGTGAGGCTCGGCGACGTCCCGTCGCTGCTACCGCACCTCACCCCCCTCACCCACGAGCAGTACGCCGCGCGGATCGCCGCCCGGCAGCGCCACATCGCGAGAAGGATGATCAGCTGACCGACTGTCGACGTGGCCCAGGCCACCGGTCGTGGGCCTTCCGCTCGCGCCGTCTGGCCACGACGATCAGTCCATGACCCGCACCGACCTCGTCTTCGGCTCCGGCGACGCCGACTGTGCCGCGTGGTTCTACCGGCCAGAGGCCGACGAGGACCGCCCGGTCGTCGTGATGGCCCATGGCCTGGGAGGGGTCAGGCAACAGCGGCTCGACGCCTTCGCCGAGCGCTTCGTGGCCGCGGGCTACGCCTGCCTGGTCTTCGACTACCGGCACTTCGGCGCCAGCGGCGGCGAACCACGACAGCTCCTCGACGTCAGGCGCCAGCTGGCCGACTGGCGCGCGGCGGTCGCCGCGGCCCGCACCCTGCCGGGTGTCGACCCCGAGCGGGTCGTGGTGTGGGGCACCTCGTTCGGCGGCGGCCACTCGATCGTCACCGCGGCCGAGGTCCCCGGCGTGGTGGCGGCCATCGCACAGTGCCCGTTCACCGACGGCCTCGCCTCCGCCCTGGCGACCCCGCGCCTGACGTCGGTGCGCCTCACGGCGCTGGCGCTTCTCGACGTGGTGGGCGCGCGGCTCGGGCGTGAGCCGGTGCTGGTGCCGACCGCCGGCCCTCCAGGCTCGACCGCGCTGATGAGCGCACCGGACTGCGAGCCCGGACTGCGTGCGCTCGGTCCGGAGGGCACGCACCCACGCAAGGAGGTGGCGGCGCGGATCGCTCTCCAGCTCGCGCTGCACGTCCCCGGTCGACGCGCGGCGGACGTGCCGTGCCCGCTCCTGGTCGTCGTGGCCGAGCAGGACACCGTGGCACCGGCGGGCCCGACGAAGAAGTACGCCGCCCGGGCGCCGCACGGCGAGGTGGTGTCGCTCGAGACCGGCCACTTCGACATCTACGTCGGCGAGTGGTTCGAGCGCAACGTGGCCGAGCAGCTGGAGTTCCTCGCGCGCCACGTGCCGGTGGGCTGATCGGGCCGCGAGCGGGGGCCGGCGCACGGTGGCCGCGTGATGCCCCCTCGACCAGAACTGAAACACGTTCTACTATCCCCGGGTGACCCAGACGCTCGGCTACGCCGCCGCCCACGACACCTCCATCGAGGACCGCTACACCCCCGCGCCCGTGCTGGCCGGGAAGGTCGTCGTCATCTCCGGCATCGGCCCCGGCCTCGGCCGGTCGCTGGCCGTCGAGGCCGCGAAGATGGGTGCGAGGCTCGTCATCGCCAGCCGCACCGAGGAGCGCCTCAAGGAGGTCGCGACCGAGGTCGAGTCGCTCGGCGCCGAGGTCGCGATGGTCGTCACCGACGTCACCGACGAGGACTCCCGCGCCAACCTGGTCGCCCGGTCCCTGGAGGCATTCGGCCGCGTCGACTGCGTCATCAACAACGCCTTCGCGATCCCGCCGATGGACCCGATCACCCAGATCGACCCCAAGAAGCTGGCGAAGGTCAACGAGACCAACGTCTTCGCCCCGCTGCGGCTCTCCGCGCTCTTCGCCGACGCGCTCGCGGAGTCCAGGGGCTCGATCATCATGCTCAACTCCTGCGTGGCCTTCTCCAGCCAGCCGGAGTACGCCGGCTACAAGCTCAGCAAGGGCGCCCTGGAGCACCTCGCCTCCTCGCTCGCGACCGAGCTGGGGCCGCGCGGCATCCGGGTCAACAGCGTCGCGCCGTCGTACATCTACGAGGACGTCAACCGCGGCTACTTCGACTTCCTCGCCGCGGTGGAGAACAAGACCCACGACGAGGTCTACGCCGAGAAGGCGGCCCCCACCGACCTCAAGCGGCTCGCGTCGTCGGAGGAGGTCGCCCGGGCGACGCTCTTCCTCGCCTCCGACCTCGCCTCGGCGGTGACCGGCCAGATGCTCACCGTCGACTGCGGCGAGTTCCACGACTGATGTCGGACAACGTGATGACCCGCGAGCGGGCCGACGTCGGGAGCTACGAGGACATCGTGGCCGCGGCGGTGCGCACCGTGGGGATGGACGACTTCGGCGGCACCGCCCACGAGGAGGGGCTGCGGGTCCTGGTCGAGGACCTCAGCTCCCCCGAGGCGGGGCTGACCGGCCGCGGGAACTACTTCCAGCGCTCGGAGGTGAAGTCGGCGCTGGTCGGCCGGCTGCTCACGCAGGCGCAGTTCAACGCGCTGCCCCAGCACCGCGACGTACCCATCGAGCGACCGATCTTCGTGATGGGCCTGCCGCGGACGGGCACCACCGCGCTGCACCGGCTGCTGGCCGCCGACCCCGCGCACCAGGGGCTGGAGATGTGGCTGACGCAGTACCCCCAGCCGCGGCCGCCGCGCGAGACCTGGGAGGACGACCCGATCTTCTCGGCGATGCAGCAGGCCTTCGCCGCCCACCACGTGGAGGACCCCGACTTCATGGGGATCCACTACATGGACGCGACCTCGGAGGAGGAGTGCTGGCGGCTGCTGCGGCAGACCGGCAAGTCCAACTCCTACGAGTCCCTGGCGAACCTGCCGCGCTACACCGAGTGGCTCAAGGGCCAGGACTGGACCGACGCCTACGCGCGGCACAAGGAGAACCTCCAGCTCATCGGGCTCAACGACCCCGAGAAGCGCTGGGTGCTGAAGAACCCCTCGCACATGACGGCGCTCGACGCGCTGATGTCGGTCTACCCGGACGCGCTGGTCGTCTACACGCACCGCGACCCGGTCGTCTGCATCGCCTCGTCGTGCTCGCTGTCGGCGGCGACGACCGCCGGGCACAGCGAGACCTACGTCGGCGGCGTCATCGGGCACACCCAGCTCGACCTGTGGAGCCGCGCCTACCACGCCTTCCACGACGCCCGCCCGCGCTACGACTCCTCGCAGTTCGTCGACGTCTCCTTCGCCGACCTGCAGGGCGACCCGATGGGCACGGTCAAGGGCGTGTACGACGCCTTCGGGCTGTCGCTGTCGGCCGAGGCCGAGGCGGTCGTGAAGGCGATCGACGAGGAGGCGCGCACCGGTCACGCCAAGCCCTCGCACCGCTACTCGTTGAAGGACTACGGGCTCTCCGAGACGCAGGTGCAGGAGGCGTTCGACCGGTAGGGCTGCCGATCCGGGGAAAGTTGACTGACATCAGTCGAACCTTCCGACTCACCCGCGGCACCTACGGCCGCGTCACCCGCACCAGCGCGCCCCGCTTCGGCACCGAGGTGATGTTGCGGACCTTCGGCTCCTCGGGGCCGACGGCAGCGACGTCCCAGCGGGCCAGCACCTCGCGCAGCACCGCCACGCCCTCCATCTGCGCGAAGCCGGCGCCGATGCAGCGTCGTACGCCGCCGCCGAACGGGATCCAGGTGTTGGTGGGAGGGTTCTGCCCCAGGAACCGCTCGGGGCGGAAGGCATCGGGCTCGGGATGGTTCTCCGGGCGCTGGTGGGCCACGATGATCGACGGCCCCACCGTGGTGCCTGCCGGCAGGTCGACCCCGCCGATCGTGGCGGGCTCCATCAGGGTGCGCACCACCATCGGGATCACCGGGTGCAACCGCATGGACTCCTTCATCACCGCCTCGAGCCAGGCGTCGTCCTCGGCCGTCGGGCCGTCGGGGCCGGTGCCGAGCGCGGCCTGCTGGCTGCGGCGCAGCAGGTCGGGGTGCTGCCCGAGCTCGCGCAGCGCCCACGCCAGGGAGGTCGCGGTCGTCTCGTGCCCCGCGAGCAGCAGGGTGACCAGCTGGTCGCGCAACTCGGTGTCGGACAGCGGCTGCTCACCCTCGTCCGCGCCCGCGCGGATCAGGCGCGACAGGACGTCGGTGCGCTCGGCCAGGTCCGGCGCCGTACGCCGCTCGCGGATCTCGGCGTGGATCAACCGGTCCAGGGCGGCCTGGGTGTCGACCGTGCGCTTCCACGGGCCCATCCGCTGAAGCCACGGGTAGCCCCAGCCCAGCAGCACCACGGGGCTGATGTCGACGGTGGCGTTGACCAGTGGCCGCATCGCGGCGAGCCGGTCGGCGTCGGTGACGCCGAAGACCACGCGCAGGATGACCTCGAGGGTCAGCGCGTTCATCCGGTCCAGCGAGCGGAAGGTCGCGCCGTCGGGCCAGTGCTCGGCCTCGTCGGCGGCCAGCTGCGAGACGAGCTCGCGGTAGCCCTTGAGCGCCTGCCCGTTGAACGCCGGCATCAGCAGCTTGCGGGCCCGCTTGTGCTCCATCGAGTCCTGCAGGAGCAGCGAGTGCCGCCCCATGATCGGGCCGAGGATCGCGTTGCCCTTGCCGGCGTGGAACACCTCGGGGTCGCCGGCGAAGATCTCGCGCGCGTGCTCGGGCCGGGTGAAGAACACCAGCGGCCGACCGCCGGGGATCAGCCGGACGGTGAACACGTCGCCGTACCTGCGCTGGAGGTAGGGGTGGAACCAGTGCCGGAACCGCATCAGCGCCGCGCTCTGCACCAGCACCGGCCACCCCGGCCCCGGCGGCAGGCCGGCCCCGCTCGGCGGCGGCAGGTCGCGAGCACCGATGGACGCCCCGCTCATGCTGCGGAAGCGGTCGGCGGTCAGGTCGGCGGTGTCGGGGAGCTCGTGCGCGGTGGCCACGCTCACACCCTAGGAGTCGCGTCCAGCGCGAAGAGAGGGCCGAGAGCGCCTGTCTCACCTACTGTCAGCAGGTGACCACCGACCGGCGCCGTACGCCGACCCGCCGCGCCCGCACGCTGGGGCTGTCCCTGGTCGGCGTCCTCGCGGGGTCGGTGCTGGCCGCGCCGCTGGTGGCCGCGAAGCCGGACACGTTGTTCCCGTCGATGGGCAACAGCGGCTACCAGGTGCGTGCCTACGACGTCGCGATCGACTACGCCCCGCTGACCAACCGCGCCATCGCGACCGTCCGCATCCGGGCGGTCGCCCGCCAGGAGCTGCGCCGCTTCCACCTCGACTTCTCCGGCCCGGAGATCACCGCGGTGACCGTCGACAAGCAGCCGGCCAGCTTCGTGCGCCGCGGCGACGAGCTGGTCGTGAGGCCCGCTGAGCCGCTGGAGAAGGGCCGCTTCACCGCGGTCGTCTCCTACGACGGCGAGCCGCCGGAGCACACCGATGCCGACGGCAGCACCGAGGGCTGGGTCCGCACCAGCGACGGCGCGGTCGCGATCAACGAGCCGGTCGGTGCGATGACCTGGCTGCCGTCCAACAACACCCCCGGCGACAAGGCCCGGTTCACCTTCCGCATCAGCGCACCCGCCGGCTACTCCGTCGTCGCCAACGGCGAGCTCGTCGAGGCCGCCCCACACGGCACCGGCACCACCTGGACCTGGCGGCAGGACGAGCCGATGTCGACGTTCCTCGCGATGGTCGGCATCGGCCGCTACGACGTCACCGAGTCCAGCGTGACCTCCGTCGACGGCCGCGAGCTGCCCCTGTGGTTCTTCGAGGATGCAGCGGTCGGCGGCGCCCGCCCCGCGCGCGAGGTGCTGCCCGAGGTGATCGCGTTCTGCGAGAAGCTCTTCGGCGCCTACCCGTTCTCCTCCGGCGGGCACGTCGTCGACGATGCGTACGTCGGCTACGCGCTCGAGACCCAGACCCGACCGTTCTACCCGCCGGGCGGGGCCTCCACCTCGACGGTCGTGCACGAGACCGCGCACCAGTGGTTCGGCAACTCCGTCACCCTCACCGACTGGCACGACATCTGGCTGGCCGAGGGCTGGGCGACCTTCACCGAGTGGCTGTGGTCGGGGGCCCACGACGGCCGGACCCCGCGTGACCGGTTCGACGCGCTCTACGCGCGCGACGCCGACGACGACCTGTGGAGCCCGGCACCCACCGAGTTCACCGACCCCGCCGACCTGTTCGGCGAGCCGGTCTACCAGCGCGGCGCGATGACGCTGTTCGTGCTGCGCCGCGAGATCGGCACCCGCGACTTCAAGAAGCTCGGGCGCCGGTGGGCGGCCAAGCACGCCTACGACAACGTCACCACCCGCGACTTCGAGCGGCTGGCCGAGAAGATCTCCGGCGAGCAGCTCGACACGCTCTTCGACGACTGGCTGCGCCTGGACGGCAAGCCGAAGGGCTACTGAGGCTCCGGGCCGACTCAGAGCACGACGTTCTGCAGGGAATCCGGCCTCCAGACCTGCAGAACGTCGTGGTCTTCACCGTGCCGGATCACGGCCAGTGCGGGCGCCCGTCGACCCAGGTGACGCCGCGGTTGCGGCACAGGCAGAACGGGTGGCCGACCGGGTCGGCGTAGACGCGCCAGCCGTAACCCTCGTCGTCGGTGTCGTCGTGGAGCAGCGTCGCGCCCAGCGCCAGCAGGCGCGTCTCCTCGGCCTCGAGGTCGTCGACCTCGAAGTCGAGGTGGAACTGCTTGGGGTGCGCGACGTCGGGCCACTGCGGGGCGCGGTAGTCCTCGACCGGGTTGAAGGCCAGCTCGAGGCCGCCGAGGTCGATGCCGGCCCACTCCGGCGTGCTGCTCTCCTTGACCGGCAGGCCCGTGACGTCGGCGTAGAAGCCCGCCAGGGCCATCGCGTCGGGGCAGTCGAGGATGACGTCGGTCAGGCGCAACATGTCGCGATCGTGCCAGCCCGGCGGTGCGTCAGGCGAGGATGCGGTCGACGACGCCCTGGCTGACGGGGTGGTACGTCGGCCGCGCGACCTCGTAGATCTCCCGGGCTCGACCCCGGCCCCGCTCGGTGGCGGCGAGGCGGGTGTAGACCTTGCGCAGGTAGAGCGCCCGACCGTGACGGGTGAGCAGGTCGGCCAGCGCCTCGTCGGCGGCCGGCCGCTCGAAGACCCATCCCGAGGCGACGACCAGCTCGAACCACGCCGTCGCGACCTCGATGTTGCCGGTCGTCGAGAAGCCGAACGCGGCGTCGACGTCGTCGAGGAGCGCGTGGTCGGCCTCGGCAGGCAGCGAACGGACGAGGTGCACCCACTGGTGGCTGACCCAGCCGTCCACGTCGAGGTCGGCGGCAGGGGTGCCGGCCAGCAGCCGGTCGACCTGCGCCTCGACGAGGGTGAACGCGTCGGAGGTGAAGACCGGGGCGTCGTCCGGCACTCCGGGGCCGTGGATCCAGTCCTCGACCCGCACGTCGTCGGGCGTCAGGCCGGCCGGCGCGAGCAGCTCGGACTCCAGGTGGGCCAGGAAGGTCGGGGTGTCCATCGAGCCGAAGGCGAAGCGGTCGAAGTAGTCGCGCAGGAACGCGTCGAACCGCTCGCGGCCGACGCGGGCCTCGAGCATCCGCAGGAACAGCGAGCCCTTCTCGTAGGGCAGCTTCGGCAGGTAGCCGTCGGGGTCGACCAGCTCCGCGTGCAGCACGGTCTGCTCCGGAGCGGCGTCGGCCAGGGTCTTGTCCAGCTCCTGCCGACCGAGCCGGAGCAGCATGGAGGTGTAGTCGGCGCCGTACATCTCCTCGTCGATGCGGGTCTCGAAGTACGTCGTGAACCCCTCGTTGAGCCACAGGTCGTTCCAGGTGGCGTTGGTGACGAGGTTGCCCGACCAGGAGTGCGCCAGCTCGTGGGCGACGAGGGTGACCAGCGAGCGGTCCCCGGCGATGACGGTGGGGGTGGCGAAGGTGAGGCGGGGGTTCTCCATGCCGCCGTAGGGGAAGCTCGGCGGGAGGATCAGCAGGTCGTACCGGCCCCAGCGGTAGGGGCCGTAGAGCCGCTCGGCGGCCTCGATCATCGCCTCGGTGTCGGCGAACTCCCACGCCGCCTTCTCCACGACGGCCTCCTCGGCGTAGACGCCGCTGCGGGCGCCCAGCCCACGGAAGCGCAGGTCGCCGACGGCCAGGGCGACGAGGTAGGTCGGCACGGGCTCGGGCATGGTGAAGCGGTAGTGCCCGTCGGTGCTGCGCTCGGTGGGGTTCTCGGCGCTCATCACCGCCATCAGGTGCGCGGGCACGCGGACGGTCGCCTCGTAGGGCGCGCGGATGCCGGGGCTGTCCTGGCAGGGGATCCAGCTGCGCGCCAGGATCGGCTGCGACTGGGTGAACAGGAACGGCTGCCCCGACGACGTCTGCTCCGGGCCGAGCCACTGCAGCGCCGTGGCCTTGTCCGTCGTGGCGTAGTGGACGACCACGCGGTCGGTGTCACCGAGCCGGATCGCCAGCGGGGCGCCGAGGATCTCGTCGTGCTCGCCGAGCCGGTGCTCGAGCGGGGCCCCGTCGCCGTCGGTGACCGCACCGAGGTCGAGGTGCCAGGTGTCCAGGACCAGCTCGGTCGCGGCCGGATCGACCCGCTCGACGTCGAGCGTGACGCTGCCGGCCAGTCGCTGCCGGTCCGGGTCGACGTCGAGGTCGAGCACCATGCGGCGTACGACGACCTCGGTGGGGCGGGCGTAGGAGTGCGGGTCGGGCGTCAGGCGGGGCACGGCCGCAACCTATCCGTCGGAGTCGGAAGGACCGAAGGGCCTCCGGGCCCGAGTCCCTCCGCCTGGGGTGCGGGCACCGCGACCGGTTCGGTCCGTCCGGCTACGCCTGGCCGCCCGGTCAGCGGCTCGCCCGGTCGGTGCCTGCGGCGTGGGTAGCGTCGCCGGCATGAGTGAGGAGGCGCAGGCCGAGGAGTTCGACACGGTCGCGACGTGGACCGCGGACGCGGTCGAGGAGCTCGGCGAGGACCACGCGCTGCCGGCGGCGTGCCGGGGCAGCGGCAGCCCCGCCGCGCTCCGGTGGCTGGCGGACCGGATGGGGCTGGCGCCGGGCATGCGGCTGCTCGACAGCGGTGCCGGGGTGGGCGGGCCCGCGCGGCTGGTGCAGGAGACGCACGGCGTGGTGCCGACGCTGGTGGACCCGATGGAGGGTGCGTGCCGGGCCGCGGAGCGGCTCTTCGGGCTGGAGGCTCTCGTGGGCGACGGGGCGGAGCTGCCGGTGGGGAGCGGTGAGCACGACGCCGCCTGGTCCCTGGGGGTGCTCTGCACCGTCGAGGACAAAGCCGCTCAGGTCGTCGAGCTGAGGAGGGCGGTGGTCGCCGGCGGCACGGTGGGGTTCCTGGTGTTCGTCCGGACCGTCGAGAAGCTCATCGACCCGCCCGAGGGCAACCACTTCACCACCGCCGACGAGCTCGAGCAGCTGCTGCGCGACGCCGGGCTCGAGGTCGTGGACCGGGCCTGGCTCGGTGACTTCGACGACCCGCCGCAGGGCTGGCAGGACGCCGCCGACGCGGTCGACGACGTCGTACGACGCGAGCACGGCGACAGCGAGTCGTTCCAGGAGGCACAGCACAACCAGGACCGGATGATCGGGCTGCTCCGCGACGGCTCGGTCGCCGGGCGGCTGGTGGTCTGCCGGGTTCCGGCGGAGCACGACGGACGCGACACGTAGCATTCGCGCGGTCACGCGACTGGTCGCACGGACCCGGTCGACCGAGTCCGAGAGGCCCCATGCTCCGCCGTTCCGCCCTCGCCCTGCTGTCCGCCGCCGTGGTCTCGACCGCCCTGGCGCCCCCTCCGGCCGCCGCTGCCGACCCCGGCCGCGACGTCGGCCTGCAAGGGTTCCGCGACATCCTCGTCGACGACACCCACGGCCGGGTGTTCATCAGCCAGGGCACCGACACGATCGTCGTGACCGACCTGGACGGCATCGCCACCGACGTGGTCACGGGGCTCCCCGGCGCCTCGGGCATGGCGCTGAGCGACGACGACACCACCCTGTACGTCGCGGCTGCCGGCGCCGATGCCGTCGGCGTCGTCGACACCGCGACGCTCACGGTGGAGACCATCCACACCGGTGTCGACACCTGCCCCCGCGACCTCGCGCTCACCGCAGGCATGGTGTGGTTCACCCACGGCTGCGTGAGGACCGAGGGCATCGGCGCACTGGATCCCGGCGACGCGAGCGTGCACCCGGCCCTCACGACGATCTCCTCCGCCCGGTGGGCCTCGGCGGTGATCGACAGCAGCCCGGGTCGCCCGGACGAGCTGTTCGCCGCGACGGACGCGGGGCTGTACTCGTTCACCGCCGAGGGCGGCGAGGTCCCGAGCCTGACCCCACGGCTGGAGCGCCCGGGGCGTCATCCCGTCGACTTCACGATCAGCCCCGACGGATCGCGGCTCGTGTCGACCGCCGGATCCACCAGTCGCGAGGCCCTGGCGCTCAGCACCGAGGACTTCTCCCCCGTCGACACCTACCTGCTCGCGCCGGACGCCCAGGTGTACGCCGTGACGTACCGCGACGACGGGATGCTGGCTGTGGGCGGCGACGCCTACAACCGACCCGACGTGCTGGTGTTCGAGGCGGGGTCCACGACGCCGATGCGGCGCTACGACCTGGGGGACGAGCCCAGCGTGACCAGTCGTGGTTCGACCTTCGGCGACAAGCGGCTGTACCTCGTCACGAACGAGCTCGGCGACCTCTTCCTGAAGGTGATCGAGCCCCGGCTGGAGCCGGCGCTCGAGGTCAGGAGCGGCGGACGGACCTTCGACTACGGCGAGAGGGCGATGGTCAGCGTGACCCTCGACGGCGGCGACACCAACCGCGCGGTCGAGGTCTTCGCCCATCGCAAGGGGGAGAAGAAGGTACTGATCGCGCGAGGCGACGTCCCCACCGGCGGAGCCCTCGTGACCCCCTTCGAGGTGACTCGCCCCACCTGGTTCTCGGCGACGTACGCCGGCGACGACACCTTCGACCCCGCCGAGGACGAGACCAAGACCGTCGAGGTGAAGGCGGACTTGCGCACCACGATGATCCGCCCGCGCGGCACCGCCGGTCGCTACCACCTCTACCGGGTCGCACAGCGGGCCACGTTGCAGGCGAAGCTGCTGCCCAAGGGCTTCCCAGACCGGTGCGTGACCATCCGCCTGCAGTACTTCGCGCGCGGCAGGTGGGGGTACGACGCCAAGACCTCGTGCCTGACCCCGGACCGACGCGCGCGGGTCCGCGCGTACCTGGCCGGCTCTCGGCAGCTGGTGGGCATCCCGCTGCGGATGCGTGCGGAGTTCCGGGGCGACAAGGTGCACACCAAGACGATCACCTCGTGGTCGTACCTGAAGTTCAAGCGCTGAGGGTCACTGGTCGGCCCGAGGTCGTCGGCCACGGAACGGTCACGAGCCGGACGCGATCGGGGACGGGTCTGCGGGGCAGCTGCCTCCCGGCCTAGCATCTGCACCTGCCCCGACTGGTCGCACGGATCCGGTCGAGCGAGTCCGAGAGGCACCCATGCTCCGCCGCGCTGCCGTCGCCGTCCTGTCCTCCGCCGTGGCGCTCAGCGCCCTGGCACCCACACCGACCGCCACCGCCGGCCCGGGGCGCGACGTCGGCCTGGAGCAGTTCCGCGACATCGTCGTCGACGACACCCACGGCCGGGTGTTCATCAGCCAGGGCACCGACACGATCGTCGTGACCGACCTGGACGGCATCGCCACCGACGTGGTCACGGGGCTCCCCGGTGCTGCGGGCATGGCGCTGAGCGACGACGACAGCACCCTCTACGTCGCTGCCTACGAGGCCGACGCGATCGGGGTGGTCGACACCGAGACGCTCGCAGTGACGACCATCGACGTGGGCGCGGACACCTGCCCCTACGACCTCGCCCTCACCGCAGGCATGGTGTGGTTCACCCGTGTGTGCCACACCCGCACCATCGGTGCGGTGGACCCGGTGGACGGCAGCGTCCACCTGGACCTCTCCCCCGCGTCGTACCCGCAGGGCGTGAGGATCGACGCCAGTCCGGCCCGCCCGGGCGAGCTGTTCGCATACCCCTCCGGGGCGCTCTACTCCTTCACCGCGCAGGGCGGCGACAGCCCGACCCTGACCCAGCGGCTCGAGCGCGAGGGCCGCTTCACCTACGACACCGCGATCAGCCCGGACGGTGCGCGGCTCCTGACCACCGACAGCCCCGTCCAGAACGAGTCTCTGGCGCTGAGCACCGAGGACTTCACCGTCGTCGACTCCTACCGGGTCGCGAAGGAGGAGAATGCCGTCGCCGTGGCCGTCCGCGAGGACGGCATGGTCGCCCTGGGAAGCCCCGCCACCAGCCGACCCGACGTCTTCGTGTTCGAGGCCGGGTCGACGACCCCGATGCGCACTTACGAGCTGGGGTCCTCGGTGCGCGTCCTCCCAGGCGCGATGGCCTTTGGCAAGACCTCGTTGTACCTCGTCACCGATCACACCGACGGCACGTTCCTCAAGGTGATCCAGCCACGCCACGAGACGACCCTCAGGGTCAAGACCGACAGCCGCAGGTACGACTACGCGGAGACGGCGAGGGTCACCGTGACCCTCGACGGCGGCGAGACCAACCGGGACGTCGAGGTCTTCGCCCTGCCCAAGGGTGAGAAGGACCCCGTGATGATCGCCAGCGGACGGGTCGCCGACGGTGGCGTGCTCCGGACCCGGTTCGAGGTCACGCGCCCCACGGCCTTCTCGGCGACCTACGTCGGCGACGACTCCTTCGACCCCGCCGAGGACAAGACCAAGCCCGTCGAGGTGAAGGCGGACCTGCGCGCCAAGATGCTCCGCTCACGCGGTCGGGCCGGTCGCTACCACCTCTACCTCGTCGGTGAGCGGGCCACGCTGCAGGCGACCCTGCTGCCGAAGGGTTTCCCCCGCCGGTGCGTCACCGTCCGGGTGCAGTTCCTCGTGCGCGGGAAGTGGGGGTACGACGGCAAGACCCCGTGCCTGACCCCGGACCGTCGCTCCCGGGTGCGCGGCTACGTCACCGGGTCCCCGCAGCTGGCCGGGGTGCCGCTGCGGATGCGCGCGGAGTTCCGCGGGGACAAGGTGCACGCCAGGACCACGTCCCCCTGGTCCTTGGTCAAGTTCAGACGCTGACCCACCCGTCCCCCTCTCGTGTGGCCCAGCGCGCTCCATGGACCGCGCTGGGCCACACGAGAGGCGGGTCAGAGCACCGGGCGCCCGCCCTGCCACACACCCGCGACGAGCGGGACGCCGGGACGGTAGGCCAGGTGCACGTGGCTGGGGGCGTCGAGGAGCACCATGTCGGCGCGGCGGCCGGGCACGAGCCGGCCGACGCCGTCCGCACCGTCGAGGTCGAGTGACGCCGCGGCCGTGGCCGTGACCGCGTGGACCGCCTCGGCCGGGGTCATCCCCATCTCCCGCACGGCCAGCGCGACGCAGAGCGGGATCGAACTGGTGAAGCAGGAGCCGGGGTTGCAGTCCGACGCCAACGCCACGCGGACGCCGGCGTCCAGCAGGCGCCGGGCGTCGGGGTAGGGCTGGCGCGTGGAGAACTCCACGCCCGGCAGCAGGGTTGCGATCGTGCCGGAGTCACGCAGCGCGTCGACGTCGGCGTCGTCGAGGTAGGTGCAGTGGTCGACGGCCAGCAGGCCCCGCTCGCAGGCGAGCCGGACGCCGGGGCCGGGGCCCAGCTGGTTGGCGTGCAGCCGCCCCCGGAGCCCCACCGCCTCGCCCGCGTCGAGCACGGCACGGGCCTGGTCGGCGTCGAAGGCACCGCGCTCGCAGAACGCGTCGATCCACCGCGAGTGCGGGGCGCACGCCTCGAGCATCGGTCCGGTCACCAGCTCCACGTAGCCGGCGGGGTCGTCGGCGTGCTCCTGCGGCACGACGTGCGCGCCCAGGAACGTCGTCTGCTCGGTCAGCTGCCGCGCCACCGCGAGGCTGCGCGCCTCGTCGCGCACCGAGAGGCCGTAGCCGGACTTGATCTCGACGGTGGTCGTGCCCTGCCGCAGCATCTCCTGCACCAGCCGCGCCGCGTGCGAGAGCAGCTGCTCGTCGGTCGCGGCACGGGTCGCGGCGACGGTGGTGCGGATGCCACCGGCGGCGTACGGCGTCCCGCTCATGCGTGCGGCGAACTCCTGCGCCCGGTCGCCGGCGAAGACCAGGTGGCTGTGGCTGTCGACGAACCCCGGCAGCACCGCCCGACCCCCCGCGTCGACGACGGCGTCCGCGGCGGGCGCGTCGGCGGCGTGCCCGACCCAGGCGACCCGGTCACCCTCGACCACCAGCGCGGCGCCCTCGATGCTGCTGAGGAGGCCGTCGCGCTCCCCCGATCGCGCAGGGTCGTTGGTGACCAGCTCGCCGATGTTGGTCAGCAGCGTGGACGTCATGACCAGATCCTCCCGATCGTCTCGGCCAGCGCGCCACCCACCGCCGGCTCGTCCCCGCGACGGTGCACCACCCGGCCGTCGACGACGACGTGGGTGACGTCGGCGGCGGTCGCGGCGAAGACCGCGGTGTGCTCGTCGTCGCCCGTGCCCGCGGTGCGCGGCGAGGTGGTGTCGAGGGTGACCAGGTCGGCGCGGGCGCCCACCTCGATCCGTCCCACGTCGCCCAGACCCAGCACGTCGTGCGCGGTCGCGGCGTCCAGCAGCTCGGTCGCCGTGAAGTGCCCGCGGGCCTGCGAGGACAGCCGCTCGTGCATCTCCAGGCCGCGCAGCTCCTCGAACGGGTCGACCACCGCGTGGCTGTCGCTGCCGACGCTCAGCCGGCTGCCGGCATCGGCCAGCCGTCGGGCCGGACCGATCCCGTCGGCGAGGTCGCGCTCCGTGGTCGGGGTGAGGCAGACGTTGGTGCGGGTGCCGCCCAGCAGCTCGATGTCCTCGTCGGTGAGGTGGGTGGCGTGCACGACGGTGGTGCCGGGCCCCAGCAGGCCCTCGGCGTGCAGCAGTGCCGCCGGCGTCATTCCGTACGCCGCCAGGCAGGCGTCGTTCTCCGCGACCTGCTCCGACAGGTGCACGTGCAGCGGGTGGCGGCCGCGGAAGTGGTGCAGCTCGTCGCGCGGCACCGCCCGCACGGAGTGGATGGCTGCGGGGCCGCCCCCGGCCCGGGCGGCCCAGGCCGCGCCGGAGCCGTCGGAGTAGCGGACCTGCGCTCCCTCCGGCGGCGCCCCGAACCCGCTGGAGAGGTAGGCCGTGTCCAGCAGCACCAGCCGGATGCCGGCGGTCTCGGCGGCGTCGCGCAGGGCGTCGCGCATGGCGTTCGGCTCGTCGTGCGGGGTGCCGTCGGGCTGGTGGTGCAGGTAGTGGAACTCCCCCACCGACGTGTAGCCGGCGGCCACCATCTCGCGGAACGTCGCCGCGGCCAGGTCGCGGTAGGAGTCGGGCGTGAGACGGCCGGCGACGTCGTACATCTGCTGGCGCCAGGTCCAGAAGGTGCCGTGCCCGCGCTGGGTGCGCCCGCGCAGGGCGCGGTGGAAGGCATGGCTGTGCGCGTTGGCCAGGCCCGGCAGGGTCAGGCCGTCGAGTCTCGTCGCGCGTGGCACGTCGGCCGCAGCGACGTCCGGCGTGACCCGGGTGAACCGGCCGCCCGCGACCTCGACGAGCACGTCGTCGAGGACCGCGCCGTCGACCCAGGCGCGCCGGAGCGAGTAGCCGGTCACGAGACCAACCGGGTCAGCGTCTCGGCCAGCGCGTCCACGCCGGCCAGGCAGTCGGGCACCTCGGCGTGCTCGTCGGGCGAGTGCGAGACGCCCGTCGGGTTGCGGACGAACAGCATCGCCGTCGGGATGCCGGCGGCCGACAGGATGCCCGCGTCGTGGCCCGCCTGGGTCGGCAGCACCGGCCAGTCCCCGCCCGCGTGCCCGGAGGCCAGCCCGGCGGCGAGCCCGGGGTCGAAGGAGACCTCGCCGGAGACCGACTCGGCGGTCACGGACAGCCTGGTGCCGTCGTGCTCGGCGCGCTCACGGGCCAGAGCGGTGATCCGCTCGACCAGCGCCTCCAGCGAGTCGACCGACGACGCGCGGGCGTCGAGCCAGCCGGTCACCCGCGACGGCACCGCGTTGGTGCCGTTGGGGTTGACCTCCACCCGCCCGAAGGTCGCGCGCTCGTCCGCGAGCCGCGCGGCCTCGTTCGCGGCCAGCACGGTCGTGGCGTAGGTGAGCATCGGGTCGCGCCGGTCCTCCATGCGCGTGGTGCCCGCGTGGTCGGCGACGCCCTCGAGCTCGAAGCGGTAGCGTCCGTGCGGCCAGATCCCGCTCGCGACGCCGACCGCGTGCCCGAGGTCGACCAGCGCCCGGCCCTGCTCGACGTGCAGCTCCACGAAGGTGGTGACCCCGGCCAGCAGGTCGACGTCGCTGTCGGGGTCGCCGGTCATGCCCGGCAGCCCCTGCGCCTCCAGCGCGTCGGCGAGGAACACCCCGTCGCGGTCGCGCAGCTCGCGGGCGGTCGCCCAGGGCGTCGCGCCGGTCAGCAGCCGCGACCCGAGGCAGGCCAGCCCGAAGCGCGAGCCCTCCTCCTCCACGAACACCCCGACCCCGAGGGCTCGCCGCGGGACGACGGCGTGCTCGCGCATCCGGTCGACGGCCGCCAGCGCCGAGACCACGCCGAGGGGTCCGTCGTACGCGCCGCCCTCGAGGACGCTGTCGAGGTGCGATCCGGTCAGGAGCCGGTCGCGCGGGTCGGTGCCCTCGGGCTCCCACCAGCCGATCAGGTTCCCCAAGCCGTCGCGCTCGACGCGCAGCCCGCGGGCCTCGCACTGCTCGACGAACCACGCGCGCAGCTCGGTCTCGGGCGAGGTCCACGGCTGGCGCAGGTAGCCGCCGGTCGCCACGTTGCGTCCCACCGGCGCGATCTCACGCCACATCGCCTCGAAGTCAGCGGGCATGGTTGCTCCTAGGGTCGGGGGCATGGAGTTCCGCGAGGTCGTACGCCGGCGCCGGATGGTCCGCAACTACGCCGAGACCCCGGTCGACCCGGTCGTCCTGCAGCGGATGCTCGAGCACGCGACCCGCGCCCCGAGCGCGGGCTTCAGCCAGGGGTGGGCGTTCGTGGTGCTCGACTCGCCCGAGGACGTCCGGCGCTTCTGGACGACCGCCTCCGACGACGTGGACGACCCGGACCCGTGGCTGGCGGGCATGATGCGCGCGCCGGTGGTGATCGTGCCGTGCAGCAACCGCTCGGCGTACCTCGACCGCTACGCGGCGCCGGACAAGGCGGGCACCCGGCGGCGCAACGGCAGCCCGGCCGGGGATCCGTGGAACGTGCCGTACTGGCACATGGACGCCGCCATGGCCTCGCTGCTGATCCTCCAGACCGCGGTCGACGAGGGGCTCGGCGCCTGCTTCTTCGGGCTGCCGCCGCACCGCGAGATCGAGCTGCGCGAGGAGCTGTGGCTGCCCGACGACGTCGACCCGATCGGTGCGATCACGATCGGCCACCGCGCGCAGGACACCGGCAACCGGGGCTCGCCGCGCACGCGCAGGCGCAAGGCCGTCGAGGACGTCGCGCACCGCGGCCGCTGGGGCGGCACCTGGCCCTCGGCTCCCACGGACGACTGACACCCCTCCAGTCCATCGCCGGCGTTCGCGCCGGTCAACGAGCGCAGTCGTCCGGATGTCTCGGATCCCAGACGCACCGGCACGACGATCGTCCGACGAGCACGGTCCCTCGGGCGTAGGGTCCGACCGTGAGCTCGAGGGAGGCCAGGCGCGAGCGCGCCGTGGAGGCGTTGCAGGCAACGGTGCGGATCCCGACGGTGAGCCGTCGCGACGGGGTGGACACCGAGGTGTTCGACGCGCTGCTGGCCGAGCTGGAGCGGCGGTTCCCGCTGCTCCACGAGCGGCTGGAGCTGACCCGCGTGCACACGCACGGCCTGCTGTTCCGCTGGGCCGGCGCCAGTGACGCGCAGCCGGTGGTGCTGATGGCGCACCTCGACGTCGTGCCGATCGAGGACGAGTCGCGCTGGACCCACCCACCCTTCTCCGGCGCCGTGGTCGACGGCGTCATCTGGGGTCGGGGCACGCTGGACGACAAGGGCTGCGTGGTCGCGATCTGCTCCGCGGTCGAGGAGCTGCTCGAGGACGGCCACGAGCCGGCACAGGACGTCTGGCTCTCCTTCGGCTGCGACGAGGAGGTCTTCGGCCAGGCCGCCCCCGAGGCGGTGGCGGTGCTGCGCGAGCGCGGCGTGGAGCCGTGGTTCGTCCTCGACGAGGGCGGCGCCGTGGCCGGCGGGGCCTTTCCCGGCGTGAGCGCCCCGGTCGCCGTCGTCGGCGTCACCGAGAAGGGCGTCACCTCCCTGCTGCTGCGCGCCGAGGGCCGCGGCGGCCACGCCTCCACCCCCGCCCGCCACGGGCCGACCGCCCGGATCGCCAAGGCGATCACCGCGCTGGAGTCCTCCCCGATGGCGCCCGCCCTGCCCGCGCCGACCGTCGAGCTGTTCCGCCGCCTCGGCCCGCACCTGCCGCTCCCGCTGCGCCCCGTCGTCGCGGCCGCCGCCCGTGTGCCCGCGGTCCTCACCCGCACCCTCCTCGCGGCCGGCCCCGAGACCGCCGCCATGGTCCGCACGACCTTCGCCGTCACCACGCTCGACGGCTCCCCTGCGCTCAACGTCATCGCCGGCTCGGCGACCGCGGGCGTCAACATCCGCGTGATGGTGGGCGACACCGTGGAGTCGGTGCTCGAGCATGTGCGCCGCGCGGTGGGCCGCGGGGTCGACATCCAGGTCGTCGAGGAGGGCGAGGCGAGCCCGCTGTCGCCGTACTCCACCGCCGAGCACGCCGACCCCGCCTTCGACCTGCTCGAGGCCACGATCGGCGAGGTCTTCCCCGACGCGGTGCCGTCGCCGTACGTCATGATGGCCGGCACCGACTCGCGGCACTTCACCGAGATCTGCGAGCGGGTCTACCGCTTCGCGCCGTTCCGGATGAGCAAGGCCCAGCGCGAGGCGATCCACTCCCACGACGAGCACCTCGGCGTGGAGGACTTCCTCGACGGCGTGGCGTGGTACCGGCTCCTGATCGAGAGGCTCCCCGCGTGAGCACACCGTCCCCCGCTCCGTCGCGCCCCGGCGTCACGCCCGGGCAGGGGCTGCTCGCGATCGTCGGGCTGCTGGTGGCCGTCGAGGTCGCCAGCGGCGTGCTGCAGGGCTACTACACGCCGATCTTCAGCGACATCGCCGACCACCTCGGGATCGACGACGCCGACGTCAACTGGTTCGAGGCGGCGCAGCTGATCGTCTCGGCGCTGTGCGTGCCGCCGCTCGCGCGACTGGGCGACCTGGTGGGCCACAAGAAGGTGCTGGTCCTCTCGACCGCGGTCACGGCGCTGGCCTCGTGGGGAGTCGCCTTCGCCCCGTCCTTCGGCACCTTCCTGGTCGCGTGGGCGCTCCAGGGCGCGTACGTCGTGTGGCTGCCGCTCGAGGTGGCGATCATCCACCGCCGCACCCGCGACACCGGCCGCCAGCAGCTGCTCACCCGCCGCGCGGCCGCCGTGCTCGTCGGCGCGCTGGAGCTGTCGGTGATCATCGGCGCGCTCACCTCCGGCGCCCTGGTCGAGGCGACCTCGATGACCACCCTGCTGATGCTGCCGGCGATCGTGACGACCGTCGTGCTGGTGCTCATCTGGTTCGGCGTCGAGGACGTGCCCGGCGAGGCCACCGGGGGCTACGACTGGCGCGGCCTCGCGATGATCACGCTCGTCCTCGGGCTCGTGATGGGGGGCCTGATCGCCATCCGGCTGCAGGGCCCGGCCGCGGCGCTGCCGTGGCTGCTGGTGCTGGCCGGGCTGGTGGCGCTGGTGCCGTTCGTGAGGCTCGAGCGCTCGTTGGCCGACCCGATGGTCGACGTGCGGCTGCTCGCGCGCACCGACCAGTGGCCGATCCAGCTCACGGCGTTCCTCTTCGGCATGTCGGTGCTCGGCGCGCAGATCCCGCTGTCGACCTTCGCCCGCACCGACCCCGACGTCGTGGGCTACGGACTGGGCGCGGACGCGGCGTTCGTCTCCACGCTGGTCGGGGTCTACGTGGTGTTCCTGGCGATCGGTGCCTTCACCCTGCCGCTGACCGCGCGGTTGCTGGGCCCGCGGGGGGCGCTGGTGGCCTCCTCGTTGCTGGTGGCCCTGGGCTACGGGTTGTTCCTGCCCTTCCACGACTCCACGACCCAGACGCTGACCAACATGGCGATCGCGGGCCTCGGCTCCGGCGCCCTGGTCGCCGCCCTGCCGGCGGCCGCCGCAGCCGCCGCCCCGCCCGACCGCACCGGCTTCGCGACCGGCATGACCAACGCGACCAAGACCGTCGGTGGCGCCATCGCCTCCTCGGTCTTCGCGATCGCGCTCGCCTCCACCGGGTCGCTGGAGGGGCCGGCCGAGGGCGCCGCGCCGCTCTCGGGCTACCTCACGGTCTGGGCGGTCTGCTCGGTCGCCGCCGTCGTGGCCGCGGTCTGCCTGCTGCTCGCGCCGCGCGACCCCTCCGCGATCGGCGTCGACCCGTCCCCGGAGGACCTGCGACCGGAGACGCTGGGCGCCTGAGGCCGCTCCTGGTCCTGGGGCGCGCCCGTAGGCTCGGATCACGGGGGTGGTCGAGGTGTCCGAGCCGGAGCGCAACGAGGTGCAGCGCGCCCGCGACGAGGCCGAGCGCCGCAAGCGCTCCACGCAGTCCGCCTCGGCCGCCCGGATCGCCTACCAGCACCAGTGGGTCGACCAGCAGATCCGCATCGCCCACGCCCGCGGCGACTTCGACGACCTCCCCGGCGCGGGCAAGCCGATCGAGGGGCTGGGCGAGCAGCACGACCCGGACTGGTGGGTGAAGCGGCTCGTCGAGCGCGAGCAGATCACCGGCGTGCTCCCCCCGAGCCTGCAGCTGCGCAAGGACGACGCGGAGCTGGACGCCCGCCTGGACCGGCACACGGTCGAGGGCGACGTACGCCGTGAGGTGGAGGAGTTCAACGCCCGCGTCATCCACGCCCGCTACACCCCTGTCGACGGGCCGCCGCTGATCACCATGCCCCGCGACGTCGAGGCGACCGTGGCCGCCTGGGCCGCCCGCCGGGCCGACCGGGCCGCCGCCGTACGCGCGGAGAACGCCCGCTCCGTCGCCGCTCCCGCTCCCCGGCGTCGGTGGTGGCGTCGGGGGCGGTGAGTCGGCGGGCCCGGCCGGGTTTGTCGGCTGGCCGCTGAACCCGGAAGCCGGACGACAAAGGTTCGTCGTCC
>JAYYWX010000076.1:0-7378 GCA_036341255.1 Actinomycetota bacterium
GGTGACGTGGTGGAGCCCACGCGTCATCCGGGCGATGAGGTAGGAGTCGACCGTGCCGACGGCGTACCTGCCCTCCTCGACCAGGCCCCACGTGCGGGGCTCCTGCTCCGCGAGCCAGCGCAGCTTGGTGCCGGAGAAGTAGGGGTCCAGGCGCAGGCCGGTCAGCTCGGTGATCCGCTCCTCGTGCCCCTCCTCCCGCAGGCGCACGCAGATGTCGGCGGTGCGGCGGTCCTGCCACACGATGGCGCGGCGCGGGGAGCCCAGGGTCTCGCGGTCCCAGAGCAGCACGGTCTCGCGCTGGTTGGTGATCCCGATGCCCCTGAGCCCGGAGGCGTCGACCTGCTTGAGCGCGTCGCGGGTCGCCTCGAGGGTGGCCTGCCAGATCTCCTCGGGTGCGTGCTCGACCCACCCCGGCTTGGGGAAGTGCTGGGCGAACTCCTGGTAGCCCTTGGCGACGATGTCACCCGCGTCGGAGACGACGACCGCGGTGACACCGGTGGTGCCGGCGTCGATGGCCAGGATGCTGCCGCTCACTGCGCGCCCTCCTCGCCGCGGGCGATCGCGAGGATGCGCCGGTCGACCCACGAGAGGTCCTCGGCGACGCGCATCTCGTAGTTCTCCGCGCCGACCCACCCCTCGAGGTCGCGGTGGCCGGCGGCGCGGGCGACCCCCTCCAGCTCCTCGCGTAGCTCGGGGGTCATCGGCACCTTCTCCTCCTCCGTGGAGGCGGTGAGGTAGAGGTCGTTGAGGGCGAGCAGACGCTGCAGCTCCTCGACGGGGGCGGCGTGGTCGTCGACACGCAGGTCGACCTCGATGTCGTCCATGCGGCCGTACCCGGCCCCCTCGCGTACGACGAGGACGGCTGCCGACTGGCGCCCGCGACTGTCCCCGCCGGCTCGGTCGCCCGCCTCGAGCGCTGCGAGCAGACGCTGGGCGAGCGGGGCCTCGGGGTCGCTGGCGAGGAAGGCGGCCTCCATCGCCGACACGACCTCCTCGCCGGTGAGGATGTTGCCCTGGATGGCGTACCCGTCGCCGGTCACGCCGCCGGCCCAGTCCAGGCAGGCGCTGCCGGTGTGGCTGGCGGCGTTGCCCTCGACGTCGACGATGCCGACCTGGCGGTGGTCGCGTCCCTCGTCCTCCTCCAGCAGCCGCTGCAGGGCGACCGAGGCGGTGGCGCCCTCGTCGAGGTGGGCGAGCGCGAGCCCCTTGTAGGCGACGTTGGCGTGGGCCTGGGTCGCGATGGCGCCGACCTGGGCGACTGCGGCCGGGACGGCGCTGCCGACGGCGAGGAACTTCGAGGCCACGGCGACCCCCCACGAGGCGGTCTCGGGATCGGTTCCGGCGGACCTGGCGACGATCGAGAAGGTCATGGCGCCGAGGGTAGTGGTCACCGCGCCCGAGCGGGCGCCGCTCACCCGGTGGGGATGTCGTGTGGCCGTCCCTGCTCGTGGATGCCCGAGCGGCGAGGTAGGACACGTCCTATGGTCGTGACATGGCTCCGGAACACGTCGGCTTCGCCGGCCGTGCCCGAGAGCTCGAGCGCATCGACGAGCTGCTCGCCGCCGCGGAGCGTGGGGAGTCCCGGACGGCGCTGGTCACCGGCGAGGCCGGCATCGGGAAGTCGACCCTGGTCGCGCAGGCTGCCGCCCGCGCCGCCGAGCGGGGTCATCGGGTCCTGCTGGGCCGCTGCCTGCCGGTCGAGGGGATCGTGTACGACGCGTTCGTCGACGCCCTCGGTGGACTAGCAGAGGAGCTGGGCATCGAGCGCCTCGAGGAGCTGACTGCCCTGCCCCCCGGAGTGCTGCGCGCGGTCGTGCCCGAGGTGCAGCCGTTCGTCGCCGGGGAACCGGTGGCCGCGGTGGGCCCGGGCGCCCAGGCCAGGCTCTTCGACGGTGTGGGCAGGCTCCTGCGTCGGCTGGCCGATCCGGCGCCGGTGCTGGTGGTGGTGGAGGACCTCCACTGGGCGCACCCCACGACCCTCGCCCTGTTCTGCGTGCTGTCCCAGCGACTCGCCGGCCAGCGCGTCACGCTGGTGGGCACCGAGCGGCAGCCGGGCCCGGCGTTGGAGAGACACCTGGCCCCCCTGCTCACGGAGACCAGCCGCGGCGACCATGTCGATCGCCTCCACCTGGTCGGCCTCTCCGAGGACGAGGTGGCCCGGCAGCTCGGCGCACTGGTGGGGGAGGAGCCCCCACGGGCGGTGGTGCGGTCGGTGCTGGCCCGCTCCGAGGGAAACCCGCTCTTCGTGCGGGAGCTGGCCGTGCAGCAGGCACGCGAGCCGGACGGGGTGCCCCGCCGCCTCCGCGACCTCTTCGAAGCCACACTCGTCTCGCTGCCCGAGGAGACCCAGCACCTTGTCCGGCTCTGCGCCGCCGCGGGGCGTCGGGTGCACCACCTGCTGCTCTGTCGCGCCTTCGGACTCGCTCCCCAGGTCGTGGCCGACCGGCTGCGACCCGCGATCCGAGCGCAGATCCTGGTCCCCGACGACGACGGTGTGTCCTACGGTTTCCGCCACGTCCTGCTGGCCGAGACCGCGGGGGACGCACTGCTGCCCGGCGAGAGCCAGGCGGTGCACGCTCGGCTGGCCCAGGCCCTCGAGGGCGAGCCCGGACTGGCGAGCACGGCGCCCGCGGCGGAGCTGGCGCACCACTGGAGCCTGGCCGGGGAGGCCGATCGCGCCCTGCGCTGGTCGGTCACCGCCGCGGAGGAGGCCGACGCCTCCCACGCCCTCGAGGCCGCCGTGGTCCACCTCGACCGAGCCATCGGGCTCTGGGACGCCGTCCCGGACGCCGCACGACTGGTCGGGCGGCCACGCTGGGCGCTGCTGTCGTGGCAGGGGTCCATGGCCAACCTGGCGGGGCAGAACGCCAAGGCGATCCGTCTGCTGGAGCGTGCCGTGCAGGAGCATGGTGCCGACCCGCACGGCACGCCAGCGGAGCTGGGGGCGCTGTACTCCCGGTTGACGATCTGCCTGGGCACCGTGGTGCCGCACGCCGAGGCGACGTCGGCAGCCAGCCGTCGCGCACTCGAGCTGGTGCCGGAGAGCCCGCCGACCGCCGTACGAGCCGAGGCCCTGGCCAGCGCTGCCCACCTGCACCTGCGCATCGACGTCGAGGTCGCACGAGACCTCGCCCGTCGGGCAGCAGACGTCGCGTCCGCAGCGGGCGCACCTGCACTCGAGGCACGGGCTCGGACCGTCCTGGGGATGTCCTCGGCCTCCCTCGGCGACGTCGAGGGGGGCCTGGCGAGCATCGACGAGGCCCACGACCTCGCGGTGCGGCACGAGCTGCACGAGGAGATCGCCCGCAGCGCGATGTACCGCTCCCAGGTCCTCGTCCGGGCCGGCCGGCTCGCCGAGGGCGCCGCGGTCGCGCTGGAGGGCGTGCGGTGCGCGCGCGAGGGAGGGGTCTTCCGCAAGTGGGGCTCCGGGATCGCGGGCAACGCGGCCTCGGCCCTCTTCCTCGCCGGCCGGTGGGACGAGGCGGCCGCCCAGGTCCTCGAGGTGGACGGCGACACCGGGGGCACGGCCTGGCTCTACACCCTCCACGCCCGGCTGCTGGGCTTCCGCGGTCTCCCCGACGAGGCCGCACGCGCTCTCCAGATGGCCAGGGAGCACCACGGCGAGGACGATCCTCGCTACCCGGTGGTCGCGGCCTCGCTCGCCCTGCTGGTCGACGACCCCGACTCGGCTGCGCGGGCCCTGTCATCGTGGCGCAGGCTCGTGGAGGTCTCCCACGACGCCACAGCCAATGAGCTCTGCGCCGTCGCGTTGCGCGCGACCGTGGACCGTTCGCCGCACCAGCCCGCGGAGGAGACACGACTGCTCGTGGACGAGCTGACGGGTGCGGTGCGGACCCGCCCGACGGGCGCTCTCGTGCACGCGGCCGCCTGGGGTGCCACGGCGTACGCCGAGGCATCCCGGCTGGAGCCGGCGGGGCCCGACCCCTGGAGCCGGGCGGTGGAGGCCTGGCGGCGTGTGGACGGGTGGTGGCACGCGAGGGCCTACTGCCTGGCACGGCTCGGAGAGGCCCACGCCATGACGGGCGACCCGGGGCCGGCACGTGAGGCGCTCACGGAGGCTGCATCGATCGCCGAGGAGCTGGGGTCGCCGCCGCTGCGCGAGCTCGCGTTCCGCCTGGCCCGCACCCACCGGGTGGTCCTGCCCGGCCACAGCACACCGGTGACCGGACCCGAGGCACTGACCGTGCGCGAGCACGAGGTGCTGCGCCTCGTCGCAGCCGGTCACACCAACCGGCGCATCGCGCGTGACCTCGGGATCAGCGAGAAGACGGTCTCGGTCCACGTGTCCAACGTGCTGCGCAAGCTCGAGGTGGGCTCGCGGACCGAGGCCGCCGGGGTGGCGTTCCGCCTGGGGCTCGTCGCCGACTCCTGAGGCCGGCGCCCGGCGGCGTGCCGCAGCGCCGGCTCGCGTGCAGCGGGTCAGGGGCGGGTCAGGTCGGGCAGGTGATGTCCACCTCCACGTCGTACGTTGCGCCGGAGGCGCCGCGGTGCGGCACCTCGAACCGGCCCGAGGCGGTGCTGCCGTCCACCGTGAAGTCGCCCGTGACGCCGGCGCCCACGGTGTCCTCGCCGTCGATGGCGTCCTCCACGATGAGCACGCTCACCTCGGTGGGTACCTCGTCCTCGTGCCCGGAGGTCGGCAGGGACAACCGGATGCGGCCGGCGACGATGCTGTTGTCGACCACCACCTCGCCGGTGTCGTCCACCAGGTAGCCCTCGGCCATGAAGGCGGCGCCCATGAAGGAGGGGTCGCACACCTCGCTCACGCCGTTGATGGCCGCAGCACCGCTGTCGACGGTGAAGCCGTGGAAGGCGAACCGGTAGCTCTCGCCGTCGACCACCACGCGGGCGTCCCCGTCTCCGGTCGACGTGGGGGTGGACCCGTCGGTGTCGGCCTCACTCCCCACGACCGGGTCGGTGCCGGACCCGGCGGGACCCGTGGCCGGGTCCGCCTCGTCCTGGCCACCGCAGGCCAGCAGTGACGCGGTGAGGGTCAGCACCCATGCGGCGCCATGGAGCCGCCGGGCGGTGCCGTGCGCTGCCCTGCCCGCCGTCACGACGTCAGCTTCAGCGACAGACGGTCGGCGTAGGCGGCGCGGACGCCGGCCTCGCCACGGATGGCCTTGAGGACCACCTTGGCCTTCCATGCCTTCTTCGGGACGCTGCCGGAGTCCGTCCGCTCGGCGAGCAGGGTCACCTCGTCACCCGGCTCCTCGGGGGTGAGGATGTCGCGGTCGGTCACCGTGACGGGCGCGAGGCGCGCCGGCTTCCCGACCTTCTTCCCCTTGCGGTTCAACCACGTGACGGTGACCTTCATCCGGTCCTCGTTGCTGGCGTAGCCCCCCAGCCAGCCGGCCAGCTCGAACTGCGCCCCCTTCTTGATCAGGGAGCGGTGCCGCTTCAGGTCGATCCGCTGGGTCGCGCTCCCCGAGGTGACCGGTGAGGTGTGGTACGCACCGGTGAAGTAGTTCTTGCCTCGGCTGTCGGGACCGGGCGAGTTCTTCGCCAGACGCGTCCCGAAGGCCTCGGGGTCCGGTGCGGTCTCGGCGTACCGCGCCGCGGTGAACTGGTCGGACGCCTTCACCTTCCAGCCCTTGACCGTCACGCGGGCCGAGTCGCTCGGGGCGCCCTTGGTCTTCTCGGCGCTGCCGTTGCGGATCAGGTTGCCGGTCCCGGCCCGTTGCGCGGACTCCGCAGCCGCCGGCGCCGCCGAGACCGCGGCTGCGGGTGTGATCTCCGGTGAGCTGTACGCGACCGCGGCACCGGTGGCGGCTGTCAGGGCCAGCACGGCGAGGACCGCCAAGCGACCGGTGCGGTGGGAGGAGGGTCGGGTGCGCTGGGTGGGGTGGCTCATGCCTCCACCGTGCGCGCAGCGGAGGGCCTGCGCCATCGGGACAATTCCCTAGAGGGCGAACGGGGACGTGGTTAGGTGGGCGCATCAGGTAGGACCCGGATCACACAGGAGGAACCCATGCGCGTCGGTGTGCTCACAGGGGGCGGGGACTGCCCGGGCCTCAACGCCGTCATCCGTGCTGTCGTCCGCAAGGGCGTCAAGGAGCACGGGTTCGAGTTCGTCGGCTACCGCAACGGGTGGAAGGGTCCGTTGGAGGGGCTGACGATGCCGTTGGGCATCGAGGAGTGCCGCGGCATCCTGCCGCGGGGCGGGACGATCCTGGGTTCGTCCCGGACCAACCCGTTCAAGCTGGACCACGGCGTCCAGCAGATCACCGACAACCTCGCGCGCGACGGCGTCGACGCGCTGGTCGCGATCGGTGGCGAGGACACCTTGGGTGTCGCGACGAAGCTCGCCGAGCTCGGCGTCAACGTCGTCGGGGTGCCGAAGACCATCGACAACGACCTGTCCGGCACCGACTTCACCTTCGGCTTCGACACCGCGGTCAACATCGCCACCGAGGCCATCGACCGGCTGCACACCACCGCCGAGTCCCACCACCGTGTGCTGGTGGTGGAGGTGATGGGCCGCCACGCCGGCTGGATCGCCCTGCACTCCGGGATCGCCGGTGGCGCGAGCGCCGTGCTCATCCCCGAGCAGCCCTTCGACATCGAGGCGGTCTGCCGGCACGTGGAGGCACGCTTCGAGTCCGAGTACGCCCCGATCATCGTGGTCTCCGAGGGCGCTGTCCCGAAGGAGGGTGGCGACATGACCCTGCAGTCGGGGGAGACCGACGACTTCGGCCACGTCCGTCTCGGCGGCATCGGTGACCGCCTGGCCCGCGAGATCGAGGAGCGCACCGGCAAGGAGGCCCGTGCCGTCGTCCTCGGGCACGTCCAGCGCGGTGGCACGCCCACGGCCTTCGACCGCTGGCTCGCCACCCGCCTGGGCCTGCATGCCGCCGACGCCGTCGCCGAGGGCGACTTCGGCACGATGATGGCGCTGCACGGCACGACGATCGCCAGGGTCCCGCTCGCCGAGGGCACCGGCGAGCTCAAGGTGGTCAGCCCCGCGGAGTACGCCGAGGCCGAGGTGTTCTTCGGCTGATGGCTGCCGCCGCCGCGACCGGGCCCGCCGGCGACCGCGACCGCAACGCCGAGGGCCGTGCGGAGCAGGCACGACCCCGCGACCGCCTGGGACGTCCGCTGCCCTACGGCTCGGCCGGGGTGGCCCCGATCGACGAGACGCCGCGGGCTCCGGACGAGACGCTGGCCTACGCCCGGTCGCTGCTGGACGACGGTCGTCCCTTCGCCGCGCACGAGGCGCTGGAGGTGCGCTGGAAGTCCTGCCCGGAGCAGGAGCGCCCGCTCTGGCAGGGGCTCGCCCAGCTGTGCGTGGCCCTCACCCACGCCGAGCGGGGCAACGCGGTGGGCGCCCGGCGACTGCTCGACCGCGCCGCCGGCC
>JAYYWX010000077.1:0-22454 GCA_036341255.1 Actinomycetota bacterium
GTCGATCGATCGATCGATAGCATAGGCCCATGACCCCCACCGGCGAGCGAGTCCGCCAGGCCGCGCTCGAGCTCTTCGCCGAACGCGGCTTCCACGGCACCGGCATCCGTCAGCTCGCCGAGCGCGCCGGCGTCTCCTCGGCCTCGCTGTACCACTACATGGGCACCAAGGAGGACCTGCTGGTCGCGCTGATGACCAGCAGCCTGGAGCGACTGGTCGGCGATGCCGAGGCCGCGGTCGCCGGCACCGACGACCCGGTCGGACAGTTGGACGCGCTGGTGCGGATGCACGTCACCGCGCACGCCGCGCGGCCGCTGGACACGCGGGTGGGGGACCACGAGGTGGAGGCGCTGTCGCCGTCTGCGCGCGAGGTGGTGGTCGCGCTGCGCGACCGCTACGAGCAGGTGTGGCAGCGGGTGCTCGACGAGGGACGGGCCGCGGGCGTGCTGACCGTCGAGCACCCGGCCCTGGCCCGACGGGCGATGCTGGAGATGTGCAGCGGGGTCGCGCGGTGGTTCGACCCCGCAGGTCCGCTGACCCTGGATGAGCTGGCGGACCATTACGTGGCGCTGGCATGCAGACTCCTCGGCGTGTCGCGGGCGACACGCCGAGGCGGTTCAGACATTTCTGCCTGAACGGCCCTGGATCCTGTTCTCGTCCGGAGGGCGCTGACCTGCGGTTTTGGACGTCGTCGCAGGTCAGGAGGCGGTTGACATGTGATCCACGACGCATCAGGGTGAGCCGTCCGCTCGTGCAGATCGCGGGAGACGGACCGGCGTCCGAGTGGCCGCTTCGGAGGGTGGGGGTGCCAGCCACCTGTCCGAGGTTGTTCGCGGAGGTCGGTTCGTCCTGCGAGGGCGGACGCGAGAGGGCCTGGGTCCCCCTAGACAACAGCCTGCCCCGGCCGCCCGTCGGACATCAGGCTGGACCGAAGGTGTCGCCGGGCCCTCTCGCCGCTCTGCACAGGTGCCACGGCTCCAGGGCCTCAGGGCGCGGCCGGTAGCGTGAGCACGTGCTCCGCCTGGCCCTCGCCGTCGTCTCGGGTCTCGTGCTCTCGCTGGCCTTCGAGCCGGTCGCCTGGCCGGTGCTGCTGCCCGTGGCCGTCGCCGGCTTCTTCGCCGTCGTGCACGGGGTCCGGGCGCGCCGGGGCCTGGCGCTCGGGCTCGCCTTCGGCGCGGCGTTCTACCTCACCCACATCTGGTGGATGCGCGCCGTGGCCGTGCCCGCCTGGATCGGGCTCTCGGCGCTGGAGACGTTCTTCTACGGGCTCGCGGGGGCGGCCGTCGCCGCGCTCACCCGGCACGCCCCCACCCGACGGTGGTGGCCGCTGTGGGGCGCCGCGGCATGGACGAGCGCCGAGGTGGTCCGCAGCGGCTGGCCCTTCAGCGGGATGCCCTGGGGTCGGCTGGCCTTCGCCGTCGTCGACACGCCGGTCGCGCCGCTGCTGCCGTGGGTGGGCATGGTCGGGGTGTCCTTCCTGCTGGCCCTGGCCTCGGCCTGCGTGGCCCACCTGGTGCTGACGCGTGCCCGCGCCTGGCGCGCCGACACCGCGGTCCTGCTCGGCCTGGTGGCCGGCGCGTCGCTCGCCGGCCTGGCGCCGTACGACGCCGGTGACCCGAGCGGCACCGCGACCGTCGCCGCGGTGCAGGGCGACGTCCCCGGGCCCGGCAACGACGTGCTCTTCGACCACCGCCAGGTCACCCGCAACCACGTCGAGGAGACCGTCCGCCTGGCCGACGCGGTGGCCGCGGGTGAGCAGCCCCGCCCCGACCTCGTGGTCTGGCCGGAGAACTCCACGGCGGTGGACCCGTTCCTGGACGCCGAGACCAACCAGGGCATCGAGCGAGCGGTGGCGGCGATCGGCGTGCCCGTGCTGGTCGGGGCGATCGTCGACGACGGCCCCGAGCACGTGCTCAACCAGGGCATCGTGTGGGACCCGGCGACCGGACCGGGGGAGCGCTACACCAAGTGGCACCCGGTGCCGTACGGCGAGTACATCCCCTTCCGGCAGTACCTCGACGTCAACTTCGGCGAGCTCGCCCGCATCCGACGCGACATGCGGGCGGGCGACCGGACCGAGCCGCTGGAGGTCGGGCCGATCCGGCTGGCCGACGCCATCTGCTTCGACGTGGCCTACGACGACGGCCTGCACGCCCAGGTCCGCGAGGGCGCCGAGCTCCTCACCGTGCAGACCAGCAACGCCACCTTCATCTTCACCGACCAGGTCGACCAGCAGTTCGCGATCACCCGGCTGCGCGCGATCGAGGCCGGCAAGTGGCTGGTGGTCGCCTCGACCAACGGCCGCTCGGGGATCATCGCGCCCGACGGCCGGGTCGTGGAGACCGTCGACCGACGCACGACCGCGACGATGCTCGCCGAGGTCGAGCTGCTGCCCGGGGTCTCGCCCGGGATCCACCTCACGCCCTGGGTGACCCGCGGCGTCGTGGCCCTGACCCTGCTGGGGCTGCTGCTCGTCCTCATCGCCTCCGGCGCGGTCACCCGGCGTTCGCGCACGGTTGCTCCGGAGTACGCCGATGCGGGCTCCTGACTCCCGTACAGTCCCGCCAATGCGCGTGATCATGGTCGTCCCCACCTACCAGGAGGCCGACAACATCGCCTGGATCCTCCAGCGGCTGCGCACCGCCCGGCCCGACGTGGACGTGCTGGTCGTGGACGACAACTCCCCGGACGGCACCGGCCGGATCGCCGACGACCTGGCGGCGGCCGACCCGCAGGTGCACGTGCTGCACCGGGTCAACAAGGGCGGGCTCGGCGCGGCGTACCGCCACGGCTTCGCCCACGCGCTCGAGGCCGGCTACGACGTCATCGGTGAGATGGACGCCGACGGCTCGCACCAGCCCGAGCAGCTGCACCGCCTGCTCGACGCCATCGCGGGCTCCGACGGCGGCCCCGCGGCCGACCTCGTGATCGGATCCCGCTGGGTGCCCGGGGGCACCGTGGTGAACTGGCCACGACGCCGCGAGGCGCTCTCACGCGGTGGCAACCTCTACGTCCGCATGCTGCTGGGCATCTCGGTCAAGGACGCCACCGCCGGTTTCCGGCTCTTCCGCCGCGACGCGCTGGAGAAGCTGGAGCTGGAGACCGTGCGCTCCACCGGCTACGTCTTCCAGACCGACATGGTCGTGCGCGCGCTGCGTGCGGGCCTGACGGTCCGCGAGGTCCCGATCGAGTTCGTGGAGCGGGTGCGCGGCGACTCGAAGATGAGTGGCAAGGTGGCGGTGGAGTCGCTGCGCCGGATCACGGCGTGGGGGCTGCGCGAGCGCCGCGACCAGGTGCGGCGGCTGTGGTCGCGCAGCAGTGTCGAGGAGGAGTGGAGCAGATGAGCCCGCAGAGCGGTCGGCGACGTCGTGGGGGAGTGGCCTGGCTGCTCGGCCTGGCCTTCATCGGTCTGCCGCTCCTGGAGCTCTACCTGGTGATCCAGGTCGGCCAGGTGATCGGTGCGGGCTGGACCATCCTGCTGCTGGTCCTCGACAGCGTGCTCGGCGCGATCATCGTGCGACGCGAGGGGGGCCGCGCCTGGCGGGCGCTGCGCGAGGCGCTCGCGCAGGCGCGGATGCCGCACCGCGAGCTGGCCGACGGCGCGCTGGTGCTCATCGGCGGCACCCTGCTGCTCACGCCGGGCTTCGTCACCGACGCGTTCGGGGCGCTGCTGGTGCTGCCCGTGACGCGCCCTGCCTTCCGTGGGCTGCTGGCCCGTGCGGTCGCCTCGCGGTTGGTGGTCTTCCCGGGTCCCGGCGGACCCGGGAGCCGGGGCAACGGCAGCCCCGGGAACGACGAACGCCCCGGACCGGTGGTCCGGGGCGACGTGGTGGACCCGCCCGAGTGAGGACGGGTCGGAAGGTCAGGCCGAGGCCTTGCCCTTCTTGCGGTTGGCGCGGTGCAGGTGCGCGGGGCCGATCTCGCCACCGCGCAGCAGCTCCAGACGCTCCTTGAGGATCTCCTCGAGCTCCTTCTCCGAACGGCGCTCGAGCAGCATGTCCCAGTGGGTGCGGGCCGGCTTCTCGGCCTTCACCTCGGGCTTGATGCCGCTCGTGGCGAGCGCCTCCGCGCCACAGCGCGGGCACTCCCAGATCGCCGGCACCTCGGCCTCGACGGACATGGTGATCTCGAACTCGTGGTCCTGCTTGCAGCGGTAGCCCACCTGCTGCCGCGCGGCGAACTCGATGCCGCGCTCGTCCTCGAAGCTCTGGCCTCCGAGTCGCGCTCCCCGTAGTGTGCGCTCTGCCATCTGAGCCCTCCAGTCTCTCCTGAAGACGGTGCCGTGCCGCACCATCTCAAGTTTTCAACGGTAGCGACCTCGCGATGATTCCGACAATCGCCGGAGAGGGTGGTCGAGGCCCGAATTCTCGGGCTCCTCTCAGGATCCGGCCGGGACCGATGCCTGACGAGCCTGCTCGATGCCCTTGGCCGTGTCGACCCGGGTCAGGATCGCGCCACCGATGACGAAGAACGCGATCAGCGCGAACAGCGCGGGCCGGTAGGAGTCGGTGACGGTGTAGACGATGCCGAAGACCAGCGTCCCCAGCCACGAGGTGCCCCGCTCCATGGCGTGGTAGAAGCTGAAGTACTCCGCCTCCTTGCCGGTGGGGATGAGCAGCGAGAAGTAGGACCGGGCCAGTGCCTGGGTGCCGCCCAGCACCACGCCGATCGCTGCGCCCATGGCGAGGAACGGCACCAGCTCTCCGGCGGGCAGGAACAGCCCGACGGTCACGATCACCATCCAGATCACCAGGCCGACCAGGATCACCGGCTTGGCGCCGTACGACTGCGCGGCGCGGCCGAAGCCCAGGGCCCCGAAGACGGCGACCGCCTGGACCAGCAGGTAGGTCGCCAGCACCGTGCCGGTCTCGAAGCCCAGCTCCTCCACGCCGTAGACCGAGGCCGAGGCGATGACGGTCTGGATGCCGTCGTTGAAGAAGAGGTAGGCGATGAGGAACGTGAGCGCCACGGGGTAGTTCCGCATGTCGCGCAGGGTGTGCCACAGCTGGCCGAAGCTGCGCTGGAGCAGACCGCCCTCCGCCGGCTCCACCGCCAGCGGCGGCCGATCCCTGATGCCGAGGTAGGGCACGAAGGTGAACACGCCCCACCAGATCGCGGCGGAGAGCAGCGAGAGGCGCACGGCCATGCCCTCGGAGAGCCCGAAGGTGTCGTGCATGCTCACGACGACGAAGTTGAGCGCCAGCAGCAGGCCGCCGCCGGCGTACCCGGTCGCCCAGCCGCGCGAGGAGACCCCGTCGCGCTCGTCGGGCTCGGAGATCAGGCACAGGATCGAGTCGTTGACCACCGCGGCGGCGCCGAAGCACAGGTTGGCCACCAGGAACGCGACCACGCCGAGCTCCCAGTTGTCGTCCTTCATGAAGAACAGCAGCGCCGCGGCCAGCGCGCCGGCCCAGGCGAACCCGCCGAGCAGCTGGCGCTTGTGGGAGGTGCGGTCGGCCACGGCGCCCAGCAGCGGCAGCAACACCGCCGAGAGCAGGGTGGAGGCGGTGATCGTGAACGAGGGGAGCGCGCCCGGCGCCACCGAGACCCCCAGCACGGAGATGCGGTCGTCGACCGCGGCCTCCTCGGCGATCGCGATGAGGTAGGGCCCGAAGAGGACGCCCGCGACCGTGGTCGAGAAGGCGCTGTTGGCCCAGTCGTAGACGTACCACGCGCGGTGCTCGCGGCGCCGCTCGCGAGCGGTCATGGGTGCGATGGTCATGCGGTCCCCTCCCAGAGTCCCTGCTCCTCCAGCACCTCGCGCAACAGGTCGGTGCGGTCGGTGAACAGCCCGTCGACGCCCTTGGCGAGGAGCTCCCGCATCTCCTCGGGGTCGTCGATGGTCCACACGTGCACGTGCTTCCCGGCGGCGTGCGCGCGGCGCACGAAGCCGGTGGTCACCACCGGGACGGTGACGCTGAGCCCGGCGAGCCGCAGCGTACGCCGGTGCGGCACCTGCAGGGCCGCGACACGACCCCGGGTGACCCGGTCGGCCAGGCGCCCGGGCAGCAGCGCGAACGCGGCCGCCTCCAGCGGGTGGGCCGACGTCGGCACGCGCCCGGCGGTGATCCGGCGGAAGCGACTCAGCCGGGCGGCGGAGAAGGAGCCCACCAGGACGCGCTCCCAGTCACCGCGCTCGGCGACCAGCGCGGCGAGGGCGTCCACGGCCCCCTCGGACTTCAGGTCGATGTTGAACCGGGCATCGGGGAAGGCGTCGAGCAGCTCCACCAGCGTCGGGACGGACTCGCGTCCGCCCACCCGGGCGCGGCGCACCTCGGCGTGGGTGAGCGCGGCCACTTCGCCGGCGCTGTCGGTGGCCCGGTCCAGCACCCGGTCGTGGAAGGCCAGCAGCACCCCGTCCGCGGTGAGGTGCACGTCGGTCTCGAGGTAGCGGTAGCCGAGCTCGACCGCGTGCTCGAAGGCTGCGAGCGTGTTCTCCAGGCCCTCGATCTCGGGGTGGTAGGCGCCGCCCCGGTGCGCGAATGCGATCACCCGGCGCGAGGCAGTGGCGCCGATGCGCCCACCGGACGGGCGCACGTCGAGGTAGGCATGGCCCGTCACCGGTGACGTCACCTGGGCAGTCTGGCAGGTCAGATGTCGCGGAAGGGCTCGATCTGCGCACCCAGTTCGTTGAGGCGCTCGGCGAGGTCCTCGTAGCCGCGGGCGATGACATAGGTCGAGCGCAGCACCGAGGTGCCCTTGGAGGCCAGCATCGCCAGGAGGATGACCACCGCCGGGCGCAGCGCGGGCGGGCAGACGATCTCGGTGCCGGAGAGGTGCGTCGGGCCCTCGATCATCACGCGGTGCGGGTCGAGCAGCTTGACCTGCGCTCCCAGTTTGGTGAGCTCGGTGAGGTAGATCGCACGGTTCTCGTAGACCCAGTCGTGCAACAGCGTCTGCCCGGTGGCGACGGCCGCGATCACCGCGAAGAACGGCAGGTTGTCGATGTTGAGCCCGGGGAACGGCATCGGGTGGATCTTGTCCAGCGGGGCGTGCAGGTCCGAGGGGTGCGTCGTGATGTCGACCAGACGGGTGTGACCGTTGGCGGCGACGTACTCCTCGGTGCGGTCGTAGACGAAGCCCATCTCCTCCAGCAGCGCCAGCTCGATCTCGAGGAACTCGATCGGGACGCGGGTGATGGTGATCTCCGAGCGCGTGACGATGGCCGCCGCCAGCAGCGACATCGCCTCGATCGGGTCCTCGGCCGGGGCGTAGTCGACGTCGACGTCGATGCTCTCGCGGCCGGTGACGGTCAGGGTGGTGGTGCCGACGCCCTCGACCTCGACGCCGAGGCGCTGGAGGTAGAAGCAGAGGTCCTGGACCATGTAGTTGGACGAGGCGTTGCGGATCACCGTGGTGCCCGGGTGCAGGGCGGCGGCCATGAGGGCGTTCTCGGTCACCGTGTCGCCGCGCTCGGTGAGCACGATCGCCCGGGTCGGCGAGACCGAGCGGTCGACGGTGGCGTGGTAGCTGCCGTCGGTCGCCTTGACGTCGAGCCCGAACGGACGCAGCGCTGACATATGCGGCTCGACGGTGCGCGTGCCGAGGTTGCAGCCACCGGCGTAGGGCAGGTCGAAGGTGTCGGCGCGGTGCAGCAACGGGCCCAGGAACATGATCACCGAGCGGGTGCGGCGGGCCGCCTCCTCGTCGATGGCGTCCAGACGCAGCTCCTTGGGCGGGATGATCTCGAGGTCGCCCTCGTCACCGAGCCAGCGGGTCTGGACCCCGAGGCTGCCGAGCACCTCCAGGAGCCGGTTGACCTCCTCGATGCGCGCGACCTTGCGCAGCGTGGTGCGGCCCCGGTTGAGCAGCGAGGCGCACAGCAGCGCGACGCCGGCGTTCTTGGAGGTCTTGACCTCGATGCTTCCCGAGAGGCTCGTCGGGCCGGTGATGCGCAGGTGGGTCGGACCCGCGCCGAGGGCGACGATCTCGGAGTCCAGCGCGGCACCGATGCGGGCGAGCATCTCCAGGGAGAGGTTCTGCTGGCCCTTCTCGATGCGGTTGATCGCGCTCTGGCTGGTGCTGAGCAGGTCGGCGAGCTGGCTCTGGGTCAGCCCGCGGTGCTTGCGTGCGTCCCGGATCAGCAGGCCGATGCGTCCCTTGTACCCCTCCGTCATGGCAGCGACGGTAACTCACATGTGAGATAACGCGACATTGACGCGCAGGGTGGGGCCGGTGGCCACGCCGGGTGGCGGGCGCGTGGCGCCGGGTGGCGATGGGGGTGAACGACGAGCGCCGCCGGAGGTGCGATGCTCGGCCCATGCGAGCCACCACGATCCACGCCCCGCGCGACATCCGTCTCTCCGAGGTCCCCGACCCCACCATCGAGAAGCCGACCGATGCCATCGTGAAGGTCACCAGCGCCTGCATCTGCGGCTCGGACCTGTGGCCCTACCGCGGCGAGAACGACATCACCCCCGGCGACACCATCGGTCACGAGTGCATCGGGGTCGTCGAGGAGGTGGGCGAGGACGTCCGCGACGTCCGTCCCGGCGACTTCGTCGTCGTCCCCTTCGACCACTGCGACAACACCTGCGCGCACTGCCGCGCGGGCATGCAGTCGGCGTGCGTGGAGCTGTCGATGACCAGCTCCGGCCAGGGGCAGTACGCCCGGGTCGGCCACGCCGACGGCAGCCTGGTGAAGGTGCCCGGGATCGGGGAGTCCGGTCCCGAGGCCGCCCTGGTGCCGCACCTGGTCGCCCTGTCCGACGTGATGCCCACGGGGTGGCACGCCGCGGTGGCCGCGGGTGTCCGGAAGGGCGGGACGACGGTGGTCGTCGGCGACGGCGCGGTCGGCCTGTGCGGTGTCCTCGCGGCGGCCCAGATGGGCTCGGAGAAGGTCGTGCTGATGTCGCGCCACGAGCCGCGCCAGGAGATCGGCCGCGCCTTCGGTGCCACCCACGTGGTCGCCGAGCGGGGCAGGGAGGCAGCGGCGGCGGTCAAGGAGATCACCGGGGGCGTCGGCGCCGACGCGGTCCTCGAGTGCGTCGGCACCGACCAGGCGATGGGCACCGCGTTCGCCGTCGCCCGACCGGGAGCCATGGTGGGCTTCGTCGGTGTGCCGCACGGCGTGCAGCTGCCGGTGGGCCGGATGTTCCAGAAGAACGTCGGGCTGCGCGGCGGGATGGCCCCGGTGCGCGAGTACCTCCCGCACCTACTCGACCTCGTGCTGGCCGGCACCATCGAGCCGGGCCGGGTCTTCGACCTGACCCTGCCGCTGGAGGAGGTGGCCGAGGGCTACCGCGCGATGGACGAGCGGCGCGCGGTGAAGGTGCTCCTCGACGTCGACGGCTCCCTCGGCGCCTGAGCGCCCCGTGGCCGCCCTCGTCCTCGGACCGCTCCTGCGCCACTGCGACGAGACCACCGCGACCGTGTGGGTCGAGGTGGACTCGGCCTGCCGCGTCGACGTCGAGGCCGGCGATCGCCGCTGGAGCACCGGTACCTTCGCCGTCCACGGGCACCACTACGCCCTGGTCGCCCTCGATGGACTGGCGCCCGGCACGTCGCTTCCCTACACGCTGAGCCTCGACGACGACCCCGTCTGGCCCGAGCCCGGGTCCCCACACCCGGCGCCGGTCGTCCGGACGCTCGACCACGCGCGGCCGGTCCACCTGGCGTTCGGGTCGTGCCGCGTCAGCGTCCCGCACGACGCCGAGCACCACGCGGCGTACGGCGTCGACGCGCTGCGCTCCTGGGCGCTCGACGCCTCGGCCGCACCCGAGGACCGCCGGCGGCTCCCCGACCTGCTGCTGTTCCTCGGCGACCAGGTCTACGCCGACGAGACCAGCGAGGAGATCCGCTCCTTCATCGCAGCACGACGCGACCCCGAGCAGCCGCCGTGGTGGGAGCTGCAGGACTACCAGGAGTACGCCGAGCTCTACCGCATCGCCTGGAGCGAGCCGGCCAACCGCTGGCTGCTCTCGACGGTGCAGAGCGCGATGATCTTCGACGACCACGACGTCCGCGATGACTGGAACACCTCAGCCCGCTGGCGCGCCGACATGGCGCGCAAGGAGTGGTGGCACGACCGGATCGTCGGCGCGCTGGCGTCGTACTGGGTCTACCAGCACCTGGGCAACCTCTCGCCGGCCGAGCGCGAGCAGGACCCGATCTGGCGGCTCGTGCTGAACCACGACGGCCCCGGCGAGCCCGACATCGGGGAGGCCCTCGACGCCTTCGCCGAGCGCGCGGACGACGATCCGGCGACCTACCGCTGGTCGTTCGCGCGCGAGCTCGGCCCACAGGCACGCCTGGTGGTCGTCGACTCGCGGGCCGCGCGGGTGCTGGAGCCCGAGCACCGATCGATGATCGACGACGACGAGATGGCCTGGCTCGACGCGCAGCTGCGCGGTGACGTCGAGCACCTGCTGATCGGGACCTCACTGCCCTACCTCCTCAGCCCCGGGCTGCACCACGTCGAGGCCGTGGTCGAGGCGCTGGCCGAGGGTGCGCTGGGACGTCCCGGGCACGAGGTCGGGGAGTGGGTGCGGCGCGCGGCCGACACCGAGCACTGGGCGGCCTTCCAGGACGGCTTCCGCCGCGTGGGCGAGATGGTGGTCGACGTCGCGACGGGCGGCCGGGGCAGGGCGCCGAGCTCGGTGGTCTTCCTCTCCGGGGACGTCCACCACTCCTACGTGGCCGAGGCGTGGCCGGCCGAGGAGGCCACGAGGGACCGAGCCGGGAGGACCCGGATCCTGCAGGCGGTGTGCTCGCCGATCCGCAACGAGCTGCCGCGGGTGATGCGCGGGGCGGTGCGTCTGGCCAGCCGCGGGACGGCACGGCCGAGCGGGCGCCTGCTGGGCCGCTGGGTGCCGGCCTCGCCGCTGCACTGGCGGGTGACGCAGGGGCCGTGGCTGGACAACCTCGTCGCGGAGCTGGTGCTCGACGGCGACGACCTGCTGATGTGGTGGTCGACCGGGGCCGTCGAGCAGGACGACCACGACCACCCGGTGCTGCGCCGGGTGGCGGCGCTCAGCCCGCGGCGCTGACCGGGACGGCGGTCGGCACGGCGGCGGGCTCGCAGCCGCACGAGGCGTCGCACGCCAAGAAGGTGTGCATCGCGTGACCGCATCGCACGCACGGCCGGTCGTGCGAGAGGTGCTCGTCGGAGCCCTGTCCCCACTGCTCTTGAACGGTGTCCCACATGGTGCTGTCCTTCGGTCCGAACTTCCTGCCTACGACGGTAAGGAACGCATCGGCAGGTTCGCGGCAGATCTGCGGTCAACGCGCCGGTCGGGGACCAGGTCGGCCCGAGCGGGGCGGCGGACATGGCCCGAACGGGCCATCCCTAGGCTGTCCGGGTGACCTCCGCACCCGACCTGCACACGACCGAGATCGGGGACACCGGCGAGCGCGTGGTGTTCCTGCACGGCCTCTTCGGGCAGGGCCGCAACTTCACCCAGGTCGCGAAGGCGCTGCAGCCCGAGCTGCGCTCGACCCTGGTCGACCTGCCCAACCACGGGCGCTCGGTCTGGACGGGCAGCGTGGACTACGTCGACGTGGCCGACGCCGTGGCCACCTGGCTGCGAGCGGCGTACGACGGTGAGCCGGTGCACCTGGTGGGCCACTCGATGGGCGGCAAGGTCGCCATGGTGCTGGCGCTGCGGCACCCCGAGCTGATCGACCGGCTGGTCGTCGTCGACATCTCGCCGGCGCCCAGCGGGGGAGCCGGGGAGTTCGAGCACCTGCTCACCTCGTTGACCGGCCTCGACCTCGACGGGCTGGAGCACCGCTCGGACGCGGACGAGCAACTGGCCGCGGCCATCCCGGACGAGCGGGTCCGCGGCTTCCTCCTGCAGAACCTCCGCCGCGCGGAGGGCCACTGGCGCTGGCAGGCCGACCTCGACCTGCTCCTGCGCGAGCTGCCGGCGATCGCCGGCTTCCCCGAGGTCGACGCGACCTTCGACCACCCGGTGCTGTGGATGGGCGGGGAGCGCTCGGACTACGTGCGCCCCGAGCACGAGGCGCGGATGCGCGAGCTGTTCCCCACGACGTACACCGTCACCGTCAAGGGTGCCGGTCACTGGGTCCACTCCGAGCAGCCGGAGGCCTTCGTGTCCGCGCTGCGCTACTTCCTGCTCGCCGACTGACGGCCGACTGAACGGCCGACTGACCGGCCGACTGAACGGCCAACTGAGCGTGAGCGGGTCGTGGTGCCGAACCGGCGTATTGATACGCCGGTTCGACCTGGTCCACCCGGCTCACCGGTCCGCCCTCGCCTCGCCCCGGTGGGGTGACATCGGTCGTGGACCCGCGGGGTAGGAATGGGCCCATGCAGACGCGACAGATCGGCAACGACACCGTCGGCCGGGTCACGGTGGGCGCCGTGGGCCTGGGCCTGATGACCTTCGACCAGACCGGGGCCCAGCCCCGCGAGCAGCTGCTCGACACCGTGCGCGCGGCGCTGGACGCGGGGGTGACGCTCTTCGACACCGCCGACGCCTACGGACCCGGCGAGGAGAAGGGTGCTGACGCCCAGGGCGAGAACGAGCGCCTGATCGCCTCCCTGCTCGCCGAGCTCGGCGTGCGCGACCAGGTGTTCCTGGCGACCAAGGCCGGGCACGTGCGCACCGAGGGCGGGGGCTGGGACGTCGACAGCTCCGCGACCCACCTGGAGTCCGCGGTGGAGAAGAGCCTCGAGCGGCTCGGCGGCGACCACATCGACCTGTGGCAGCACCACCGCCCGGACCCGAAGGTGCCCTACGAGGAGGTCGTCGAGACCCTCAAGCGGGTCCACGACGCCGGCAAGGTGCGCATGGTCGGGCTCTCCAACGCGAACCCCGAGCAGATCCGGTTGGCCCACTCGGTGCTGGGCGAGGCGCTGGTGAGCGTGCAGAACCAGTTCTCGCCCGCCTTCCGCTCCAGCGCGCCGGAGATCGAGGTGTGCGCCGAGCTCGGCCTGGCCTTCCTCCCGTGGAGCCCCCTGGGCGGGCTCAACAGCGCCAAGGGGCTCGGCGACGAGCACCCCGCCTTCGCGGAGATCGCCTCCGAGCGCGGTGTGTCGCCCCAGCAGGTGGCGCTGGCCTGGGAGATCGCCCAGGACCACTGCGTGATCCCGATCCCGGGTGCCAAGCGTCCGTCCTCGATCACCGACTCGGCGGCGGCGGCCGACCTCGAGCTGAGCGCCGAGGAGCTCGCGCGGCTCGACGCCTCCTGAGTCCGCTGACCCGGGGGTGGCTCAGAGCGGGCGCTTGAACCCCTTGTGCGAGGCGGTGTAGCCCAGCCGCTGGTAGAACCGGTGGGCGTCGGCGCGGGCGGAGTCCGTGGTCAGCTGCGCGAGCGTGGCGCCACGGGCCCGCCCGTGATCGTGCGCCCACTCGAGCATGGCGGCACCCAGCCCGAGGCCGCGCAGGCCCTTGGCCACCCGCACGCCCTCGACCTCGAGCCGGGTCGCGCCGGCGCGGGAGAGCCCGGGGATGATGCTCAGCTGCATGGTGGCCACGACGGTCCCGGCGTGGTCGCGCACGACGGCCAGGAACTCGCCCGGGTCGCGCGCGACGGCGTCGTACGCCGCTTCGTACCGCACCACGTCGTCGACCTCCCGCGCCCCGCTGATCGGGTCGTCGGCCAGCAGGGCCACCACGGCGGGCACGTCGGTGCGGCGTGCCCGCTGCAGCCGGAACCGCCAGCCGCCCACGTCCAGGACGCCGCCGACCTGCTCTGCCGCCTCCTCGCGCAGCCGCTCGACAAGCCGGTCCAGCCAGCGGCCGACACCGGCGCGGGCCGGGGGAGTGTCGGGGTAGCGGCAGCGCAGGTGCAGGCCGGACTCGTCGAGGACGAACCAGAGCATCACGCCGTCGGTGAGGATCGAGGCCCCGACGTACTGCGCCTCCAGGCCCACGGAGTCCACCCGGACCGGGAGCCGGCGTAGGTCGAGCCAGGAGATGGCGAACATGCCCGGCGCCTCGGGCATCCCACCCCAGGGCTCGAGCACGTCCTCCAACGGCCAGGAGCCCAGGCGCACGGCCTCCTTGACGGCCTCGGCGCAGGCGGTCGGGTCGGGGTCGGGCGACTCGAGGACGGAGTTGGTGATGAACCAGCCCACCGAGTCGTGCCAGGTGGCGTCGTAGCGGCTGTGCACGGGGAAGACCGCGCGCAGCGGCTGGTCGGCGACCTCCCGGGTCACCTCGGTCATGGCGGCGACGACGAGGGAGAGCGTGGAGACGCCGAGCTCCTTCGCGCGGACGCCGAAGGCACCGCTGTCGTCGACGTCGAGCACGTCGCGGACCTCGACCCGCTCGGGCTGCGGGCCGTCGGACTCGCCCAGCGGCATCGGGAAGCGCGGCATCACCTGTCCCGACGCACCGAGCACCTCCGCCCAGCGGCGGCGCACGTCCTCGGGGGCCCGGGGTCGGTCCCGCAGGGCCGCGGTGTGCTCGGCGAAGGCCGGCACCGGCGGGCGGTCGGCGAACGGCTCGCGGCCGGCGCGACGTCCGTCGAGGGCGGCCAGCAGGTCGCGGACCACCACGAGCATGGACCACATGTCGACATGGGAGTGGTCGGCGGCGACGACCACGGTGGGACCGTCGGCGGTTTCCAACACGCACAGCCGGTGCGAGGGAGCGGCGTACGGCGTGCAGCGGCTGTCGAGCACGTCGCGCAGCGCCTCGTTGACCGGCTGGCCCGCCGGGATCGGGTGCTCGACCCAGCGGCCGTCGCCGATCTCGACCTCGTGGAGGATCGGCCCCTCGGCACCCGGTGCGAAGACGGTGCGCAGGGTGCCGTGTCGCTGTACCACCGCGCGCCAGGCCTCGGCGAGGTCGGAGAGCTCGCGCTGACCGGTGAGCCGGAAGGAGATCGCCATCCAGGAGCCGGACCGGTCGCCGGCGCCGACGTGGCGGCGCTGGTCGAAGGAGACCGGCAGGCGGGCGCCCGGGTCGCCGACCTGGAGGTCGTAGCCGACCAGCCGCCCGAACGGGAGCCTGAGATGCGCCACGTTCGTCAGCCGCATGCGCCGTACTCTAGGGCCACCGTCCTCCGGGCCCTGCCGCCGTCGCCGGGATCCCCGCCGAGTTGCGAGCCGACCAGGAGACCGCCGTGCCCACCTTCGACGCTCACGGTGCCGTGCTCGACTGGGAGATCAGCGACGAGGGCGGCGAGCCGGTCGTGCAGTTGCACGGGCTGACCTCGAGCCGCTACCGCGACCGGGTCCTCGACCTCGACCTGGGCGTCGGCCTCAGCGGTACGAGGCTGCTGCGGTACGACGCCCGCGGGCACGGCCGATCGACCGGTCGGCCGGTGCCCGAGGACTACCGGTGGGAGCGGCTCGCCGACGACCTGCTGCGCCTGCTCGACCACGTCTTCCCCGACGAGCCGGTGCACGGCGTCGGCCCGTCGATGGGCTGCGCGACCCTGCTGCACGCGATCACCCGGGCCCCGGAGCGGTTCTCGGCACTGACGCTCGTGGTGCCCTCGACCGCCTGGGAGACCCGGCAGGCCAAGGCCGCCGACTACCTGGCCGCCGCGGACCTCGTGGAGGCCCAGGGGATGGCGGCGTTCGTCGAGGCCGGGCGCCTGGCACCCCGGCCCCCGGCCACGCTCGAGGCACCCGAGACCGTGCCCGACGTGCGCGAGGACCTGCTGCCCGCCCTGCTGCGGGGCGCCGCGTCGACCGACTACCCGCCCCGGGAGGCGGTGGCCGCGATAGCGGTGCCGACGCAGATCCTCGCCTGGACCGAGGACCCGGCCCACCCGCTCTCCACCGCCCAGGCGCTGCACGACCTGATCCCCGTGTCGCACCTGGTCGTCGCTGCCACGCCGGCGGACCTGTCCACCTGGCCCGGGCGGTTGCACGACCAGGTGGTGGCCGTCAGCGGGCGCGAGGGCTGAGCCGACCGGGTGCGGCCAAGTTCTGGCGTGCTCAGTCGGCGGGCTGGCACACCGGGCACCAGAAGATCGACCGGGCCGCGAACCCGTCGCGCTGCACCGGCGAGCGCCGTCGGCGAAGCGGCCCTGCGGACTCGACGCGGTCACCGCCTGGCCGTGCAGCAGGCTGCGGTGGCGGCGGGCGAGCCGGTGGGTCGTGGGCCTTCGGGCACCGCTTCATGCTCCCCAGGTCTGATCTCACCCCTTCGGGCACCAATCCGCCCAGGGGAGCGACTCCGAAGACGTGATCAGGACCACCCATCACCCCCGAGGAGAATCCCCATGAACCGCACGCGCAAGACCATCGCCGCCGTGGGCGCGGCCGCCGCCGTCACCGCTGCCGTCGCCCTGCCCGTCACCTCGGCCTTCGCCGGCCACGAGAACACCGTGGCCAAGGCCTCGCTGAACGGTAAGAAGGAGGTCGACGACACGGTCAAGAACAAGCGCATCGTCGGCGACAAGAACGGTCGCGGCCAGGCCATCGTGTTCGGGATCGACGGCGACCCGGCCACGCTGTGCTACTCGCTGATCGTGAAGAAGATCAAGACCGCCACCGGCGCCCACATCCACGAGGGCGCCCCGGGCGAGAACGGCCCGGTCGTGGCGTTCCTCGCGGCTCCCGGCGACGGCACCGCCGCCGACTGCCTCACCGACGGCGAGGAGGGCAAGTTCGCCGAGGGCGTCACCGCCGCGGAGATCCTCGACAACCCCGAGGACTACTACGTCAACGTCCACAACGAGCAGTTCCCCGGAGGCGCGATCCGCGGTCAGCTCTCGGTCGTGGAGTGACGGACTCCTGAGCTGCGGCTCACCTCTCGTACGGCGGTGCGCGCCGCCCGGGTCTCTGGCATCCCGGGTGGCGCCACCGTCGTGCTGCGTCCGAGGCCGTGCCAGGTCCGGACGGCGAGCCGGGCGGCGTACGTCGCAGGGGAGTGGCACGCTGACCTGCATGGCCGGCTACTACTCCTGCATGGCGTGCGGGCACGAGTTCGACCCGATCGCGACGCGCTGGTTCTGCCCGCAGTGCAAGTTCAAGGCGAACTGCTGCGAGGGCGAGCCGCTCTGATGCTCGGCGGGCCATGACCTGCTGGGACCAGCCAGCGGTCACCACCTGGAGCCTTGTGTTCGAACGTACGTTCGAATAGACTGAGGCATGGACTCGGCCACCGCACCCCACGACCTGATCACCCAGGTCCGCGTGCGGGTGCGTCACCTCGAGTCCCTCGAGCCGGGAGAACGGGACGTCTCCGCCGTCGACCTCATCGACGAGATGGAGTCGCTGAAGCACGCCGCGGCCGCCGCCCAGGCGCGTGCCTCGCACCTTCTCAAGCAGACCCGGGTGGCCGAGCGCGCCCACCTGCCGGCGCCGATGCGTGAGCGTGGCGTCGCGACCGAGGTCGCACTGGCTCGGCGTGAATCACCGCACCGCGGGTCGATCCACCTCGGACTGGCGGGCGTGCTGGTGCGCGAGCTGCCGCACACGCTGGCAGCGATGGAGGCCGGGCGGTGCAGCGAGTGGCGGGCGATCCAGATCGCGCAGGGCACGGCCTGCCTGTCACTGGAGGACCGCCAGGAGATCGATGCCGAGCTGATGGCCGACCCGGCCACCACCGAGGGCTGGGGCGAGCGGAGGTTCCGGGCCGAGGTCGACCGCCGCGCCTACACCGCGGACCCGTCGGCTGCACTCGCGCGGCACCGCAAGGCGGCGGGGGAGCGGCACACCTCGCTGCGGCCCGCGCCCGACGGGATGGTGCGGTTCTCCGCGCTGTTGCCGCTCTCGGTCGGCGTCTCGGTGCACGCGACCCTGAGTCGGGCAGCCGACGAGGCCCGGGCCGCCGGCGACGAGCGGACGCGAGGTCAGGTCATGGCCGACGTGTTCACAGCGCGCGTGCTGCACGGCAGGACCGATGGTGGCGAGGGGCCTGTCACGCCGGTGGCGGTCCAGGTGACGCTTTCCGATGCCACCCTGCTCAACCTGGCCGGCAAGCTCGGCGACGAGCCTGGCTGGGTGTCGGCACCGGGCGTGGCGCCGATCCCGCTGCCCGCCGATCTGGTGCGCGACCTCGTCGCCCGTGCCCAGGCCGACGGTGAGGCCACGCTGCGCAGGCTCTACGTCCGCCCCGAGGACGGCCAGCTCGTCGCCATGGAGTCAGCGGCGCGCTGCTTCCCGGCCGGGCTCGCCGCGTTCCTCACGGTCCGTGACAGGAGCTGCCGCACACCCGGCTGTGACGCACCGATCCGGCACCGCGACCACGTCGTGCCGGTCGCCCGTGGTGGTCCCACGTCCGCGAGCAACGGTCAGGGTCTGTGCGAGGGCTGCAACCAGGCCAAGGAGGCCGAGAACTTCCGCACGTGGGTCGTCGACGCCGAGCTCCACGACCTGGTGCTCGAGACACCCAGCGGGCATCGCTACCGATGCGTGATCCCGAAGCTCCCACCACCGCAGGAGCACAGCTTCGTGGCGCACTTCGACGAGAGCCTCACCAGGCTGCTGCGCCGCAGCGCCTAGCCTGCACTCATGTCTCGGTTCCTCGGCCGTCGCTGGCTGCTCGCGGCGGGCGTCGTCGCCTCCCTCCTGGTGGGCGGCTGGTGGTGGGCGCACCCCGACGTCCTCGATGAGGAGTACGGCGCCTCGATGCGCGCCGCTCCGGTGCCCTGGCGGGAGGGCCGTGTCTTCAGCGTCGGCCTCACCGACCCCGGACAGTTCCCGGCGGAGGGGACACTCAGGTTGCGCTCCGTCGCTGTGCACTTCAGCAAGACGCCCGAGCAGGACCCGCCCGTGGAGGTGCTGCGCTGCCGCGAGGTCCGTACCGAGGGTGGCGGACATCTGGCGGTCGGCGCCCTGCATCGACGGCCCTCTCGGGAGCACGACTGCACCTCGGCCGGGCCGGGCACGATCCTCGGCCCTGAGCACCAGCTCGTCGCGGTGTTGCAGCCGGGGTCACCCGGCCGGTACCGGATCTCAGGCCTCACCATCGGCTACCGCCTCGATCGCGCCCACCTGTGGCGAACCGGCACGGAGACGATGGGCACGAGCGTCAGTGTCGGCTTCCGCAACTGAGCCCGGGGACGGTGGTCGTCCTCGGCGTGACCGAGGCCTCGTGGCTCGCACGTGTAGCGGGGGAGTCGGGGTGGGTAGCAGGCGGGGAGTCTTCGTTGCCCCCGACACCAGGAGACCCCGATGCCCGGCAAGCACGCCGCACCCCAGAGTCGCGCCCTGCGGCCCCGTCTGACATTCCCCGCCACGACCTCAGTCGGAGCCCACCGCTCACCGACGAGCGGCAACCGGGTCGGACGCACCTCGTCGCTGGCAGCAATCGGCCTGACCGGAACCCTGGCGCTGACGTTGGGTGGGGTGGCCGTCGGCGACGAGGACCAGCCGTCGATCGGTCCCGACGACTTCGCCCTCCTGCCAGCAACCAGCAACGGCAGCACCGTCGGATTCCTCGACCCGCTCCGCCGAGTCAGCCAAGTGGTGGCCGTCGCTGCTGCAGATCCCGAGACCAGTGCCACCGAGCAGTCCGAGCCCTACCGACCGCGCCATCGTGCTGAGTCCACGGAGACGTCGGTCGGCACTCGGCACCAAGCCGGCTCGCACAGCGCTGGCCCGAACGACACCTCCGAGGGCGACACCAGCTCGGCCACCGACGAGCCCGGCACGGCTCGCTCAGCCACCGATGCGGTCGTCGACACCGTGCACAGGACCGCTGACCGAGCACCCGAGCAGGCAGACCCGCTCGTCGACCCGCTGGTCGACGCCACCGACGAGTCCCTCAGTGGTGCCGCCGACCTCGTGGACGGCCTCCTGCCGTAGCCGGACTACCCCCGGAGCAGAGCCACGGAAGACTCCGTCCCCGGGCCAGCACGTAGCCTTCGATCGTGTCTCGCGGACGTCGAACTCTCCTCCCGCTCCTGACGACGTGTCTGGTGGTCACCTTCACGGGATGCGGTGAGCCTCGCGAGTCGGCCACCACTCCGCCGCCCACGCAGGCCTCGACTCCCGCAGGGGAGCTCGACGCGTCTCCGGCCGCCGGCTCCTCGCGTCGAGAGATCGACCGTCTCCTGATCGGAGGAAGGCTGGGCAAGCGCGTCAAGTTCGCCGTCGGCTCGGGCGACGAGCTCCTGGCTCCAGCCGAAGCCGAGCTGAGAACTGTCGTCAGGGGTGGCGGCGACGTCATCGAAGAGGGCGACATCGTGACCCTCTACGTGTTGATAGCCAACGGGTCCACAGGCGAGATCCTCCACAGCGACCACGCCACCGGGGCTCCGGACCAGGTGCCCTTCGACCGGCGCACGTTCTTCATGCTCCACCAGATGATGGATGGCGCGACCTACGGCTCCCGGGTCGTGGCGCTGGCCGACTACCAGGGCCTGCTGCGCAGCACCTCTAGCAATCGAGAGGTGAGCAACCCAGATGACCCCTTCCTGATGATCGCGGACTTCATGAAGGAGCAGGAGCCCATTCCGCCCGCGCGGACACACAAGGTGGTCGACGTCGGTCCGTGGACTCAACCCAGGGTGATCGAGCGAGGGGGACTGCCCGCGGGGCTGGACTTCGAGGGCATCCGGGAACCCGCACTGGATGAGCCGGTGCAGCGGGTGATCCTCCGCGAAGGCCTCGGCCCTCGGATCACACGTACCAGTGGAGTCGCTCTGGAGTTCTTAGGGTCGGTGTACGGCGCCGTCCGTCCCTTCGACGACACGTTCGGCCGGAATTCTCGCGCAGCGGAGGCACTGCCTCTCCTCAGCCGCGGATGGTCCATCGGCCTCGACGGGGTCCGGGAGGGCAGTCGCGTGCTGCTCCAGGTGCCGCCAGCTCTCTCTCAGACTCCGAGGGGTCGGCCGCCGTTCATCCCGGAGTTCACGACGGTGTGGTTCGTGATCGACGTCGTGGCAGTTCACAATGTTTTTCCGTAGACCCGGACACGGTTTGAATGGCTCTGCCGCGCGACAGACTGCCCGCGTGAACGATCGTTGGGGACCCGATCCGACCCATCGACTGTGGGAGCGGTGGCGGCGCCCCTTGCTGATACTGGGCGCTGTCCTCTTCGTCGCCAATCAGTGGGAACGCCTCGTGTCCGGCCATCCCTTCACTATCGCCACCGGCGCGGGCGTGGCCGCCTTCTGGATCACCGTTCTCGTGGTCCGAAGCGCCCCCATGCGTGACCAGAGAATCGAACCGGAGCCGTGGCGAACGCTAGGACGCCGTCGACTGATCATCTTCGGCGCCTGGACCCTGGTCGCCTTCACGTGGCTCGCTGTGGCAGCGACGCTCTACTCGGTGCGGCCGGTGAACTTTCTGGGACCTGCGATACCGGCCCTGCTGACGGCTACTGCGTGGTGGACCTACAGCAAGGCCGACCGACTCGCTGAACTACAACGCAGGGCCATCAGCGTCTGAGCCGTCCCTGGGCCATGCAGGGACACCGGGCTACAAACCGCCGATAAGCGACACCGTGGGCGCTACCTCCTCGTCACGGGTTCGTTGTGGACCTCGACCCCCGCAGGGGGCGTTTCTCGGGTGCCCAGGGGACCCGCGCGGCCCCGCTGTTGGGCCGTGTGGGGGAGGGCAAGCCCCCGGTGCCGATAGGAAGGACGGCGGGGACGGCGCCTGCGGTCGCAAGCGCCGGGGGGAGTGCGGGTCTGGCGGTGGGCTGCGGCGGACGTGAGGGGGCGTACGCCCCGCAGCGGCGGAGCCGTGAGGAGCGGACGACCGCGCGCGGCTGACGTTGCTGGCGACTGGACCGTGCGAGTCCCGGCGATTCGTGCCGCTGGTGTCGGCCTGGCTCTGGCATCCTCGGCGGTGGAAACCCTTCTCGGGGGGACCTCGCGGAGCCCATCCCGCCTCAGTCCGGATCTGACCCCATCCGGCCTGCTCCACACCACGGGCTTGCAGCGTCTCTCATTGATCGGCGGTCGGGGTCACCCGCCGATCCGAGAGAAGCGCCGCCATGCGCCCACCCACGCACCCTTCGGTCATCTCCTTCCGCCTGCCCTACGAGGGCCGCGTCTTGATGACCGTCCGCTCGCTGCAGCACGACGAGACGATCAGGAGAATCCAGCGCGTAGCCGCTGCGTCACGCGCTGCGGCGCAGCCAACGGAAACGGCGTCGTCTCTGCGGCAAGGGCATACGCCAGACCTTCGCCTCCTGGCGTCGCAGCTCGTGCTGCCTCTTGCGCCTGTCGGCCTGCTGGACCGCCTGCCGGCTGATGCCCAACGCCTTGCCGATCTCGCTCCAAGTCGCCCCATCGCGGCGTGCTGCTCGGGTCAGCAAGTCGCGCACATCTGCGAGTGCGTCTTGGGCGTGTCGCACCTCTCGCAGCGCCTCCAGGGGCCGCTGTGGTCCTCGCAGCGTCCTCTGCAGCCCCTCGACGGTCCAGCGGGTCCGCAGTCGCGCCTGGGTGCCTTCCTCGGTGCTCACGTCAACGGATCTTGCTCCGTCGCTCCGACAGATCTGACGCGGATAACGTCAACATCGGTTGACCCAAGAGGTACGTCCCGTGGGGTGGTGGGGATTTGAGGTCCGGCGAGGCGTCGTGAGGTAGGCGGTCATCGGCGGGATCTTCGGTGTGAAACGACCAAGTCACGC
>JAYYWX010000078.1:0-36114 GCA_036341255.1 Actinomycetota bacterium
GACCTGGCTGCCCCGCGCCCCGCGCCCGCTCGAGGTGGGGTAGCCGGTCCGGGTCCCGGGTGGGGCGGGGGAGGGCCGCGCGGCGCACGACGCCGCTTCCGTCCGCCGACACCCCCGGCGGAGGGGAACCACCCCTTCCGCCCCTTCGTCGCTCCAGGGGGGCCAGGCCCATCCACCCTCCGCCGGGGGGTACGGGTGGACGGGAGCGTCCCCGCCCCTCGGGCCCAGCCCACCTCGACCCAGCGCCCATGCCCCGACCACCGGTGTCGGCCAGGTCACACCCCTGATCGGGTTACACGGGCGTTTCGGGCGGCGTACCGTGGACGCCGAAAGTTCGAGCACAACGTCCGGTACCCACACCGGCCCGGGGGCCTCCCGGGTGGTCGGCGGGACTGGAACGAAAGGTTCAGACCATGGTCCACCCCGCCCTGCGGGTGGGCGTCGTCGGCGCGGGTCGCGTCGGGGCCGTCCTCGCCGCCCGGCTGCGCGCCGCCGGCCACCACGTCGTGGCTGCCGCCGGTGACTCCGACGCCACGCTGGAGCGCATCGAGACGCTGCTGCCCGGCGTCCCCAACGCCAAGCCGTCCGCCGTGGCCCGCGAGTGCGAGCTGCTGCTGCTGACGGTGCCCGACGACATGCTCGGCAACGTCGTCTCCACGCTGGTGGGTGCGGGCGCGATCCGCGAGGGCCAGTACGTCGTGCACACCTCGGGCCGCCACGGGCTGGCCGTCCTCGAGCCGGCCGCCGCGGTCGGCGCCCGGGTCGCTGCCGTGCACCCCGCGATGACCTTCACCGGCACCGCCGTGGACCTCGAGCGGCTGGCCGGCTGCGTCTTCGGCCTCACCGCCGACGAGGGCGAGCGCGCGTTCGCCGAGTCCCTCGTCCACGACCTCGGTGGGCGCCCGATGTGGGTGCCCGAGGAGATGCGCACGCTCTACCACGCGGGCCTGGCCCACGGCGCCAACCACCTCGTGACGCTGGTGACCGAGGCGATGGAGGTGCTGGCCGCCGCCGGCGCCGACGACCCGGCCGGCACCCTGCGCCCGCTGCTCACCGCAGCCCTCGACAACGCCCTCGCCCACGGCGACGCCGCGCTCACCGGCCCGATCGTGCGGGGCGACGCGGGGACCGTCGAGGCGCACCTCGCGGACCTGCGCGACAACGCGCCGCAGTCGCTGGCGTCGTACGTCGCGCTGGCGCGGGCGACCCTGGGCCGCGCCGTCACCGACGGTCGGCTGCTGCCGATCCGCGCGCTGAAGATCAACGAGCTGCTCGACGCCGCCGTCGCGGACGCTCCGGCCCACCAGTGGGCGCAGGAGCAGGCCCATCAGGTCACCCAGCAGGTGCGTCGATGAGCGCCCCGGTCGTCGTCACCACCCGCGCCGAGCTGGCCGCGGTGCTGGTGCCCGCCCGCACCGAGGGCCGCCGGGTGGGGTTCGTGCCGACCATGGGCGCGCTGCACGACGGGCACGCGGCGCTGATGCGCGAGGCGCGCTCGCTGGTCGGCGACGGTGCCGTGGTGGCGAGCATCTTCGTCAACCCCACGCAGTTCGGCGAGGCCGCCGACCTCGAGCACTACCCCCGCACCCTCGAGGCGGACCTGAAGGTCTGCGAGCGCGAGGGGGTCGACGTGGTCTTCGCCCCGGAGGTCGCCGAGATGTACCCCCACGGCAGCGGCGACGACGACGCCGTCATGGTGCGCCCCGGTCCGCTGGCCAAGGTGCTCGAGGGTCGCAGCCGCAAGGGCCACTACCGCGGCGTGCTGACCGTGGTCGCCAAGCTCTTCGGCCTGGTGCGGCCCGACGTGGCCGTCTTCGGCCAGAAGGACTACCAGCAGCTCGTGCTGATCCGTCGGATGGTCGAGGACCTCTGCATGGGCGTGGACGTGGTCGGCGCCGAGACGGTCCGCGAGCCCGACGGCCTGGCGCTCTCGAGCCGCAACGTCCACCTCGACGAGGACCAGCGCCGCCAGGCCACGGCCCTGTCCCGCACCCTGTACGCCGCAGCCGAGAACGCCGTCTACGGCGCGGGACCGGCCCTCGACGCGGCGCGTGCGGTGCTCCGGGAGTCCGACGGGGTCGACCTGGACTACCTCGAGATCACCACCCCCGACCTCGACCCGTTCCCCGAGGACCCCCCGCCGGGCACCGAGGCCCGCATCCTCATCGCCGCCCGGGTCGGGACCACCCGACTCATCGACAACCTGCCCCTGACGATCGGAAGGATCGACTGATGCTCCGGACCATGATGAAGAGCAAGATCCACCGCGCGACCGTGACGCAGGCCGACCTGCACTACGTCGGCTCGGTGACCGTGGACGAGGACCTCCTCGACGCCGCGGACCTGCTGGCCGGCGAGCTGGTGCACATCGTCGACATCGACAACGGCGCCCGCCTGGAGACCTACACGATCGCCGGTGAGCGCGGCTCGGGGGTCATCGGCATCAACGGTGCCGCCGCGCGGCTGGTGCACCCCGGCGACCTGGTGATCCTCATCGGCTACGCGCAGATGACCACCGAGGAGGCCAAGGAGCTCAAGCCGCACGTGGTCTTCGTCGACTCCGACAACAAGATCATGGCCACCGGTTTCGACCCGGCCGAGACCTTCGACGGCGACGGGCTCGTCCGCGGCGACACCGTCGCGAGCAGCACCGGCTCGGGTCGCTGACCCGGCGTACCCGGATCGCTCCCGAGACCGCCGCGGCCGCACCGCTAGCCTGACCCGATGCCACGACCCACGCCCGGGGCGACCCCTGAGGTCCTCGCCCCCGTGCGCCGCCTGCCCGGCCGGCTGACCGCTCCCGACCCGGGGTGGTCGGTGACCGCCGACGTCGTCGTCATCGGCTCCGGCATCGCCGGCCTGACCGCCGCGCTGCGGTTGAAGGAGGAGCTCGGCCCGGAGGGCGGGAAGGTCCTCGTCGTCACCAAGGACCGGCTCGCGGCCGGGTCGACGCGGTGGGCCCAGGGCGGCATCGCCGCGGCCCTCGGTCCCGAGGACACCCCGGCCGAGCACGAGCTCGACACGCTGGTCGCCGGCGCGGGTGCCTGCGACCCCGACGCGGTGCGGGCGCTGGTCACCGAGGGGCCCGCCGCGGTGCACGAGCTGATCGCGCTGGGCGCGCAGTTCGACCGCGACCCCGCCGGGGAGCTCTCGCTGACCCGCGAGGGCGGCCACCACCGCGACCGGATCGCGCACGCCGGCGGCGACGCCACCGGCGCCGAGATCCAGCGGGCGCTCATCGAGGCCGTGGGCCGGGCGCCCGAGATCGAGATCATCAAGCGCGCGCTGGCCCTCGACCTGCTGCTCGACGGTCCCGCCGGCGAGGGCGGCGCCGTCGCCGGCGGCACCCGGCACGTGATGGGCGAGGGCCAGCGCGACGGCGTCGGCATGGTCCGGTGTCGCGCGGTCGTCCTGGCCAGCGGCGGGATGGGCCAGATCTTCTCCCAGACCACCAACCCCGTGGTCTCCACCGGCGACGGCATGGCGCTCGCGCTGCGCGCCGGTGCGACGCTGCGCGACCTGGAGTTCGTGCAGTTCCACCCCACCGTCATGTGGCTCGGCGCCGACTCGGTCGGCCAGCAGCCGCTGATCTCCGAGGCGGTCCGCGGTGAGGGCGCGTTCCTCGTCGACGATGCTGGCGACCGCTTCATGCAGGGCCAGCACGAGCTCGCCGACCTCGCGCCGCGCGACGTGGTCGCCAAGGCGATCATGCGCCGGATGATGGAGACCGACCGGCCGCACATGTGGCTGGACGCCCGTCACTTCGGCGAGGAGAAGTGGCAGCGCCGCTTCCCGACGATCCTGACCACCTGCCGCTCCCACGGCGTCGACCCGGTCACCGAGCTGATCCCCGTCGCGCCCGCCTGCCACTACGCCTCCGGCGGGGTGCGCACCGACCTGTGGGGTCGGACCGACGTCCCCGGCCTCTACGCCACGGGCGAGGTCGCCTGCTCGGGGGTGCACGGCGCCAACCGGCTGGCCTCCAACTCCCTGCTCGAGGGCCTGGTCTTCTCCCGGCGCATCGCCGCGGTGCTGCCCGGCGAGCTGCGCCCCTGGAGCGAGCCGATCGCCGACGCCCGCACCGCCGGGCTGGTGCCGGGCACGGTGCGCCGCGGCCTGCAGGACGCCATGACCACCCGGGTCGGGGTGCTGCGCAACGCCGACGGCCTCGCGGGCGTGACCGACTACCTCGACGGCCTGGCCTCGACCCCCGCCGAGCTCGTCGACCTCGACGCCTGGGAGACGACCAACCTGCTGACGATCTCCTCCGCGGTCGCCGACGCCGCCACCGCCCGCGAGGAGACCCGCGGCTCCCACTGGCGCGAGGACTTCCCCGAGCGCGACGACGCCGACTGGTCGGGCCACCTCGACGTCAGCATGCGCGACGGCGCGACCACCTGCGCGTTCAGCCCGGCCGCCCCCAGCGACGGCGAGGTCCACCCGTGATCGCCCGGCTCTCCTACGCCCGCCTGCCGCGACCGCTCGTCGACGAGCTGGCCGCCGCCGGCCTCGACCCCGTCGAGGTCTACGGCCACGTGGTCGCCGCCTTCGAGGAGGACCTCCCCGGCGGCGCCGACGACGTCACCAGCGCGGCCATGCCCGAGATGGGCCGCGCCGTGGCCGACGTGGTCTCCCGCGAGACCGGCGTCGTGGCCGGCCTGGCGGTCGCCGAGGTGGCGCTGCGCTACGCCCTCGGCGAGGACGTCGAGACCCTCGAGCGCGTGCCCGACGGCACCCGGGTCGGCCCCGGGGACACGGTGCTGACCGTGGCCGGGCCCGTCGCCGGCGTACTCACCGGGGAGCGCACGGCCCTCAACTTCGCCTCCCACCTCTCCGGGGTCGCCACCGCCACCTCGCGGTGGGTCGACGCGCTGGCCGGCTCGCGCACCCGGGTGCTCGACACCCGCAAGACGCTGCCGGGCTGGCGCGCGCTGCAGAAGTACGCCGTCCGGTGCGGCGGCGGGGTCAACCACCGGTTCTCGCTGGCCGACCGCGCCATGGTCAAGGACAACCACGTGGTGGCCGCCGGCGGCGTGGTCGAGGCCTACCGCCTGGTGCGTGCCGCGAACCCGGACCTGCGCATCGAGGTCGAGGTGACCGACCTCGACCAGCTCGTCGCGGTCATCGAGGCCGGTTGCACCGAGGTGCTGCTCGACAACATGGACGACGCGACGCTCACGCGGGCCGTGGGGCTGACCGCCGGCCGCGCGACCCTCGAGGCCTCCGGCGGCATCACCCTGGAGCGTGCCGAGCGGATCGCCGCGACCGGCGTCGACTTCGTGTCGGTCGGCGCGCTCACGCACTCGGTGACGGTCTTCGACCTGGGCCTGGACTTCCGGGAGGACTGATGCCGCTCCTGGTCGCCGACATCGGCAACGCCCACACCGTCCTCGGGCTGCTCGAGCCCGGTGCCGACGGTGGTCCGGGCACGGTCGGCGACCACTGGCGCATCGCCACCGACGAGCGGCGCACCGCCGACGAGTGGGCAGTGCTGCTGCGCGGCCTGCTGGGTCGTCGCCAGGGCGAGCTCGACGGCATCGCGGTCTGCTCGACGGTGCCGGCGGTGCTGCACGAGTGGCGCGACATGCTGGCCGGCCACTTCGCCGAGGTCCCGCACGTGGTGGTCGAGCCGGGCGTCCGCACCGGCATCCCCGTGCTCGTCGACAACCCCCGCGAGGTCGGCTCGGACCGCATCCTCAACGCGCTCGCGGTCGCCACGATCTTCGGCGGCCCCGCGGTCGTCGTGGACTTCGGCGGCACCGCCACCACCTACGACGTGGTCTCACCGCGCGGGGAGTACGTCGGTGGCGCGATCGCCCCCGGCCTCGAGATCTCCCTGGAGGCGCTCGGTCGCCGCGGGGCCCAGCTGCGCAAGGTCGAGCTGGCGCGCCCGCGCACGGTCGTCGCCAAGAACACCGTCGAGGCCCTGCAGTCGGGCATGGTCTTCGGCACCGCCGCCCAGGTGGAGGGGCTGGTCGCGCGGATGGTGCGCGAGCTCGGCGTACCCGCCGAGCAGGTGCGCGTCATCTCCACCGGCTACCTCGCCCCCCTCGTCGTGGGGGAGTGCGGCTGCTTCACCGACCACGAGCCGTGGTTGACGCTGCAGGGCCTCGGAATGGTCTTCGCGCGTAATCGCCGCCATTCCTGAGCTCGCGCCTGAATCTCCGACCTCGCATTCCGGTAAAGGTTCGAAGAATCGCGACCTTTTCCGACGCGATTGCTGTTTCGAATTGACGCGCAGTGGATATCGGCTGGCATAGTGGAAAACGCGCGCCGGGTTTTCTCGGTGATTCGCGTCAATGTTGCCGCACACAGCAAGGAATGCATCCATGGCACAGAAGGTCCAGATCATCCTCGAGGACGACCTCGACGGCGGCGAGGCCGACGAGACCGTCTCCTTCGCCCTCGACGGCACCTCGTACGAGATCGACCTCAACGAGGACAACGCGACCAAGCTGCGCGAGGCGCTGGCGACCTACGTCGGCCACGCCCGCAAGGTCACCGGCAGCCGCGGCCGTGGCCGCGCCAAGTCCGCCGCCTCCACCTCGGGCCCGAGCCCGAAGGAGGTCCGTGAGTGGGCCCGCGAGAACGGCCACGACGTCCCCGACCGCGGCCGCATCCCCGCCGAGGTCCGCGAGGCCTACGACGCCGCCCACTGACCGCCGAGAGGTCACTCGCGCACGGCCGAGAGGTCACTCGCGCACGGCCGAGAGGTCTATGACGCACGGACACCCTCGTGCGGGGGAGCAGAACCTCCCTCGCGCGAGGGTGTTCGCACGTCCGGGGCGACCCCCGGCCTCCTGCCTCGTGTGGCTCAGCGCGGGTCATGGACCGCGCTGGACGACACGAGGCGGCGGGGTGGGGTGCGGGCGGTGTGAAGGTCGTGTTCGCTCTCAGCGGATGCATCGGATGGGCGACCAGGGAACGCGTAGGCTGTCGGCGGGGTTGGACCCAGTGATGGCTGGCGTCCCCGGAGACGGCGGGACGCCAGTGCCCCACACCGGCACAGAGGAGCGATGCGCATGTTCGAGCGGTTCACCGACCGGGCCCGACGGGTGGTCGTGCTGGCCCAGGAAGAGGCCCGCATGCTCTCCCACAACTACATCGGGACCGAGCACATCCTGCTCGGCCTGATCCACGAGGGCGAGGGCGTCGCCGCCAAGGCGCTGGAGAGCCTCGACATCAGCCTCGAGGCCGTGCGCGCCCAGGTCGAGGAGATCATCGGCCAGGGCCAGCAGGCGCCCAGCGGGCACATCCCGTTCACCCCGCGCGCCAAGAAGGTGCTCGAGCTGTCCCTGCGCGAGGCGCTGCAGCTCGGCCACTCCTACATCGGCACCGAGCACATCCTGCTCGGCCTGATCCGTGAGGGCGAGGGCGTGGCCGCCCAGGTGCTGCAGAAGCTCGGCGCCGACCTCAACCGCGTCCGCCAGCAGGTCATCCAGCTGCTCAGCGGCTTCCAGGGCAAGGAGTCCAGCCAGTCCGCGCAGGCCGCGACGACCGGTGGCGGCGAGTCGCCCTCCAGCAGCCTGGTGCTCGACCAGTTCGGTCGCAACCTCACCCAGGACGCCCGCGACGGCAAGCTCGACCCGATCATCGGCCGCGCGCCCCAGATCGAGCGCGTCATGCAGGTGCTCTCGCGGCGCACCAAGAACAACCCGGTCCTCATCGGTGAGCCCGGCGTCGGCAAGACCTCGATCGTGGAGGGCCTGGCCCAGGACATCGTCAAGGGCAACGTGCCCGAGACGCTCAAGGACAAGCAGATCTACACCCTCGACCTCGGTGCGCTGGTCGCCGGTTCCCGCTACCGCGGTGACTTCGAGGAGCGCCTGAAGAAGGTGCTCAAGGAGATCCGCACGCGCGGCGACATCGTGCTGTTCATCGACGAGATCCACACCCTCGTCGGTGCCGGCGCGGCCGAGGGCGCGATCGACGCCGCCAGCATCCTCAAGCCGATGCTGGCCCGCGGCGAGCTGCAGACGATCGGTGCGACCACCCTCGACGAGTACCGCAAGCACCTCGAGAAGGACGCCGCGCTCGAGCGCCGCTTCCAGCCGATCCAGGTGCCGGAGCCCTCGATCGCCGACACGATCGAGATGCTCAAGGGCATCCGCGACCGCTACGAGGCCCACCACCGCGTCACCATCACCGACGAGGCGCTGGTCTCCGCAGCGACTCTGGCCGACCGCTACATCTCCGACCGGTTCCTGCCCGACAAGGCCATCGACCTGATCGACGAGGCCGGCTCGAGGCTGCGGATCCGGCGGATGACCGCGCCGGCGGACCTGCGCGAGTTCGACGACAAGATCGACGAGGTCCGTCAGCGCAAGGAGGCCGCCATCGACGGCCAGGACTTCGAGGCCGCCGCTCGTCTGCGCGACGAGGAGAAGCAGCTGATCCTGAAGAAGTCCGAGCGCGAGAAGCAGTGGCGCTCCGGTGACATGGACGAGGTCGCGGAGGTCGACGAGGAGCTGATCGCCGAGGTGCTCGCCGTGGCGACCGGCATCCCGATCGTGAAGCTCTCCGAGGAGGAGTCCACCCGTCTGCTCAAGATGGAGGACGAGCTCCACAAGCGCGTCATCGGCCAGGACGAGGCCGTCAAGGCGCTCTCCCGCGCCATCCGGCGTACCCGTGCCGGCCTGAAGGACCCCAAGCGTCCCGGTGGCTCGTTCATCTTCGCCGGCCCCTCCGGTGTCGGTAAGACCTGGCTGTCCAAGACGCTCGCGGAGTTCCTCTTCGGCGACGAGGACGCGCTCATCCAGCTCGACATGTCCGAGTTCAGCGAGAAGCACACCGTCTCGCGGCTCTTCGGCTCGCCCCCGGGCTACGTCGGCTACGAGGAGGGCGGCCAGCTCACCGAGAAGGTGCGCCGCAAGCCGTTCTCCGTGGTGCTGTTCGACGAGGTGGAGAAGGCCCACCCCGACATCTTCAACAGCCTGCTGCAGATCCTGGAGGAGGGTCGCCTGACCGACTCCCAGGGCCGGGTGGTCGACTTCAAGAACACCGTCATCATCATGACCACCAACCTCGGCACGCGGGACATCGCCAAGTCGGTCCACCTGGGCTTCAACCAGTCCGGTGACGCGGCGGGCTCCTACGAGCGGATGAAGGGCAAGGTCACCGAGGAGCTCAAGCAGCACTTCCGGCCCGAGTTCCTCAACCGTGTCGACGAGACGATCGTGTTCCCGCCGCTGAGCCGGGAGCAGATCATCCACATGGTCGACAACATGATCGCCGCCGTGGAGGTCCGCCTCCGCGACCGCGACATGCAGCTCGAGCTGACCCAGGCCGCCAAGGACCTGCTGGCCGAGAAGGGCTTCGACCCGGTGCTCGGCGCCCGGCCGCTGCGCCGCACCGTGCAGCGCGAGGTCGAGGACGTCCTGGCCGAGAAGATGCTCTACGGCGAGGTCGGCGCGGGCCAGATCGTGCTGGTCGACGTGGAGGGCGAGGGCGCCGCGCGTACCTTCACCTTCAAGGGCCAGAAGATCTCCGCGCTGCCCGACACCCCGCCGCTGGAGACCGCCGGTGCGCCGGAGGCCTCCGAGGAGGGTGGCGCGCCGGACGTCCCGAAGTCGGGCCCCACCGAGTAGCCACCGAGACTCGTCTCACGAAACAGGCGCTGGTCGACCGAAGTTCCGGTCGGCCAGCGCCTGTTTCACCACCCGGGTGGTGAAACCGCCTCACGGCAGCGCGTACGTCTCCGGCCCCACCCGCACCGCCAGCCCGTCGTCGAGCAGCCCGGCCAGGCAGCGCTCGCGCTGCTCGGTGCCGGGCCAGACCGCCTCGAGCGAGGAGACGTGCACCGGCCCGGTCGCATCGCGCAGGACCGCCATCAGCCGGCCCCGGCACTGCCGGTCGGTGCCGTCCCAGGCCTGGGTACGCCGCACCGGACCGTCGTACGCCGGAGAGCCGGCCGTCACCCAGGCGCACCGGTCGCGCACCGGGCACTCGCCGCAGCGCGGTGAGGTCGCGGTGCACACGAGCGCGCCGAGCTCCATCGCCGCGACCGCCCAGGTGGCGGCGACGTGGTCCTCGTCGGGCAGCAGCGACACCGCGACCCGGCGCTCGGCGGCGGTGACCGAGGACCCCGGCAGCGCGACGCCGCTCACCGCACGGGCCAGGACCCGCCGCACGTTGGTGTCCATCACGGCGTGCCGTTGGCCGAAGGCGAAGGAGGCGACGGCGGCCGCGGTGTACTCCCCGACCCCGGGGAGGGCCAGCAGCGCCGCGTGGTCGCTGGGCACCTCCCCGCCGTGCCGCTCGAGGATCGCGACCGCCGCCGCGTGCAGGCGGAGCGCACGACGCGGGTAGCCCAGTCGTCCCCACATCCGCACCGCCTCGCCGGTCGGCTCGGCGGCCAGGTCGGCGGGGGTGGGCCAGCGGTCCATCCAGGCCTCGTGCACGGGCAGCACCCGCGCGACCGGGGTCTGCTGGAGCATCAGCTCGCTCACGAGCACCGACCACGGCGAGGCCTCGGGCCGGCGCCAGGGCAGGTCGCGCTGGTGCGCGGCGTACCACTCCAGGATCGGGGCGTGCAGCGGGCTCTCGGGCATGTCCGGGCCATTGTGGCCGAGTGGTGTGGAGGACCCTCGGAGTGGCACCTCCACCGGGCCGGGACTGCTGGCTAGCCTGCGCGTCATGAGCCAGTCGCCCCGCGGACCCCACGCCGCTCGCGGGCCCCAGCTCACGCGGGGCCCGCTCCCGGCCGCCATCTACTGGCGGCGCCGCTTCGTTGCGCTCGGTGCGGTGGTGGTGCTCGTGGCGCTGGTGGTGGTGCCGATCCGCCTGGTCACCGGCGGCGGCGCCGACGAGCAGGCCCAGGTGGCGCTCGCCGGCACCGACCAGAGCTCGACCGCCGGACCGACCACCGGCCCGACCACCGACGCCTCGCCGACAGCCGAGAGCACCGCGCAGGCCGAGAAGAAGAAGCAGAAGAAGCAGAAGCCCACCCAGCCCGCCCTCCCCGAGCCGCAGGGCAGCTGCGCCCCCGAGGACGTCGTCGTACGGCCGAAGGTGACCGACGCCGTCGCCGGTCGCGCCGTGACCGTGACCCTGCTGCTGCGCACCCGGCTGGCCGAGGCCTGCACCTGGGAGCTCTCCCGCTCCTCCTTCACCTGGAAGCTGACGTCGGGAAGCGACGAGATCTGGACCAGCCGCGAGTGCCCGCGCGCCGTGCCCAGCCGGGAGCTCGTCGTACGACGCGACACCGTCGCACGCACGGAGCTCACGTGGGGCGGGCGTCGCAGCGACGCCGACTGCAGCCGCCTGACCGACTGGGCGCTGCCGGGGTGGTACCACGTGACGGTGTCCGCGCTGGCCGGTGAGCCGCGCAGCAGCCAGTTCGAGCTGCGGGCCCCCGCGCCGGCCACGATCACCGCCAGCCCCGAGCCGAGGAAGAAGCCCGGTCAGAAGGCGAAGGCGAAGACGAAGAAGAACCGGGGCTAGCGCCCGAGCATCCGCAGCAGCATCGCGACCACGAAGCGCGACTCCTCGGCCCGGCCGGCCTCGTCCAGCGCCGCGAGCTGGGGGCGGTCGACCATCGCGCGCAGCAGCAGGTCGCCGTACATCATCCGGGTCGCGATCCGGACCCGGGAGTCGTCAGGGCCGGGGATCTCGCCGCGGTCCGCCGCGCGCGCCCACAGCTGGTTGAGCACCATCGCGTGCTGGGCGCCGACCCGCTCGGGAGCGGCCCACGTGGCATCGTCGCCCGCGCCGTCGACGGCGATCCGCACGGCGACCCAGCCGGCCTCGGTGAGGAAGTGCTGCAGCAGCCAGGAGTAGACCGCCAGCAGGTCGCCCTCGAGGGTGCCGGTGTCGACGATGGGCGCGTCGGCGCGGGCGTGGACGGCGTCGACCAGCAGCGTCTCCTTGTCGCGCCAGCGCAGGTAGATCGACGACTTCCCGACCCCGGCGCGGCGTGCGACCCCGTTGAGGGAGTAGCCGGCCCGCCCGTGGGCGGCGTACTCCGCCAGGGCGGCGTCGATGATGCGGGCGTCGGCGTCGGCGTCGCGGGGCCGACCGGCCGGACGTGACTCCGAGTGGTCCACGTCACGATTGTGCCACGTCCAGGCGATACCCCAGGGGGTTCAGAGTCAGTTCGGGACCTGAGCGGTCTCTTTACTTCGGATGTGGGCGGTAGCGCCGCCGGACGCCGGGGACCGGACCCACCCGAGAGGGCGAGCAGCGGGGTCGGCGGCGTGTCTAGCATCGAGGGACCTGTGATCCCGACGGAGGTGTAGGCCGTGCCCCAGGACAAGTCCCCCGGGCCGAGCGTCAAGGACCCCGAGCTCTACGAGAGCCTGCGCGAGGAAGGCAACAGCAAGGAGAAGTCCGCCCGCATCGCCAACGCGGCCGCCGGGTCCTCCCGTGAGCAGGTCGGCAAGCGGGGCGGTGGCTCGCCGGCGTACGAGGAGTGGACGGTCGAGGAGCTGCGTGAGCGTGCCGCCGAGCTCGACGTCGAGGGCCGCTCGTCGATGACCAAGGACGAGCTCATCGAGGCGCTGAGGAAGCACTGACGATGGCCACCGACCACGTCGGGCCGGTCCGGGTGGCGGTCCTCAACGACTACGAGATCGTGGTCAACGGGGTCGCGCGCATGCTCGAGCCGTACGCCGACCGCGTTCGTGTCGTCGAGACGACCGTCGGGATTCCCGCCATGGGGCAGAGCGACGTCGTCCTCTACGACACCTTCAGCCAGGCCCAGGGCAACGTCCTGGACGTGCAGGAGGTCTCCTCGATGACCGGCGCCGCCGTGGTGCTGTTCAGCTGGAACCTCGACCCGACCCTGGTGGCCGAGGCGCTGCGTCGCGGGGCGGCCGGCTACCTGTCGAAGACCCTCGACGGCGCGGGCCTGGCCGACGCGGTGGTGAAGGTGGCCTCCGGCGAGCGGGTGTTGCCCGGCGACCGCGCCAACGGCGTCGAGCACGGCGCGTGGCCCGGCCAGGAGCACGGGCTGTCGGCGCGCGAGGCGGAGATGATGGCGCTGATCACCCAGGGCTTCTCCAACGCCGAGATCGCCGAGCGCTCCTACCTCTCGATCAACTCGGTGAAGACCTACGTCCGCACCGCCTACCGCAAGCTCGGCCTCTCGCGCCGCTCGCAGGCGGTGCGCTGGGGTCTCGAGCACGGTTTCCTGCCCCCGGAGCCGCGTCGCACCGACACCGCTCGTGGGGTCGTGGGGGTGGCGGCGCCGCGCCAGTGACCGATGGGGGCCGTCGGGCCGTCCTGACGCACGTGCGGCACATTCTCTGGACAAGCATTCGACGCGCTATCCACAAACATTCCACAGCCGGTGGATTTCCCATCATTACGGGTGAATTCACATAAATCGAGCACCCGCGATCGGGCTAATTGCTTCGATGGCGGCTACGTTCGATGAATGAGTGGCTCCCGACCTGTGCGCGTAGCCCTCATCGACAACTTCGAGGTGTCGGTGGCGGGCGTCCGCAGCCTCCTCGCGCCGTACTCCGGCCGTGTGGCCCTGCTCGACCTCGGCTCGGCGATGACCAAGCCCAGCTCGGTCGACGTCATCCTCTACGAGCCGGTCCGGCAGACGCCCTCCTCGCAGGCGATGCTGCGCGACCTCGTGCGCGCCTCGCAGAAGTCCGCGGTCGTCTACTCCTGGCGCGACAAGGAGGGTCAGGCGACCGGATCGTTCGCTGCACACCTCTCCAAGGCGCTGCCGGCCGTCGACCTGGTCAACGCGATCGAGAGCCTGCACGACGGGGGTGACGGCGGTCCCAGCCGCCGCATCCCCAGCGACCAGGGGCCCTTGAAGGTGATCCGCGGCAGCACGCAGCGCGACTACGACCTGACGCCCCGGGAGGCCGAGATCCTCGCGTTGGTCACCCAGGGGCTGACCAACTCCGAGATCGGTGCACAGCTCTACCTGTCCATCAACTCGGTCAAGACCTACATCCGTGCGGCCTATCGCAAGATCGAGGTGACCCGTCGCGCCCAGGCGGTCGCCTGGGGCATGGAGCACGGCCTGGCACCGCTCGCGGAGATCGACGTCGTCAGCGGCTGAACCATCCCTGCTCGCCGGCGGGTGAGCGCGGCCTGGACGCCCTGCAGGATTCCGCTGGGCGTCCGGGCGGAAGCGACCCGTCGGGGGTGGGGGTGGAGGTCGGTAGGCCCCGTGGGACTCGAACCCACAACCAAGAGATTAAAAGTCTCCTGCTCTGCCCATTGAGCTAGGGGCCCGAGCACGCCCGCGGACGGGTCGAGCGTCGTCAGCCTAGACGGCGGTGGTGCTCCCGGGGACGTCCGGTGGGGCACGTCAGGCGGGCCGTGCCTGGGCGCTGCTGCGGGCGCGCGTCACACGCCCGTTGCAGACTCTTCATCCCCAGGTTCTGAAATTCGGTCGCCCGGACTCTTTGCACGATCCATTGAGGCGGTAGTGTCGTGCACGCAACTGGTGCAAGTTCCAGCAGGTCGACGCCCGCGGAGTTTGTGATCCAACGGCGTTCCTCCTTGTTCCACGGTCCCCGGACCCTCGCAAGTCGGAGCGACGTGTCACCCAGCACCGGTTGTGGGCCGCCGAAGTGGCGGTCCTCGCCCCGATGAAGGAGAACAGAGCACAATGGCTCAGGGCACCGTGAAGTGGTTCAACGCCGAGAAGGGTTTCGGCTTCATTGCGCAGGAGGACGGCGGCGACGACGTCTTCGTGCACTACTCGGCGATCCAGACCCAGGGCTACAAGTCCCTGGACGAGAACCAGAAGGTCGAGTTCGACGTCACGTCGGGCCCGAAGGGTCCGCAGGCGGAGAACGTTCGCCCGGTCTGATCGACGGTTGAGTCGCGCCTGACGCGACGACCACGACGGGGCCCCCGCCGCCCGGCGGGGGCCCCGTTGTCGTCCCCGGGGGCGCCGGTCCCGCGACCGGTGCCGGCGTACGCCGCCGGGTGGTCCGTACCGGCGGGTGGCCCACCCGGGTGGTTCGGCACCACCCGGACGGGTCACTTTGGAAACGGGTGGTTTGGCCGGAGGGTGCCTCGGGCACTCTGGTGCTCGATGGACGTCCATGGGTTGAGTGAGGGCAGCGTGCACGACCAGTTCGACGTGTCTCTCGAGGACGCTGACCTGCTCGGCGAGGTCGAGCTGACCACCAACCTCATCATCGCCGCGTCCGAGGTCGACGAGCACCTCTCGCAGGCGGAGATCGACGCGATCCTCGGCGTCGTCCCGCACCCGCGCGCCGGGGCCTGACCCGGCCCTGCCGAGCGCGACGTCCTCCTGGCTTGCGCAAATACCATAGGGGGGTACCCTATAGTCGTGAGCGAGCACCAGCACGGCTACATCCACCGCAAGGACGACTACCTCAAGCGCCTGCGCCGGATCGAGGGGCAGGCCCGTGGCCTGCAGCGGATGGTCGAGGAGGAGCAGTACTGCATCGACATCCTCACCCAGGTCTCCGCCATGACGAAGGCCCTGCACGCGGTCTCCCTGGGTCTCCTCGAGGAGCACCTGGGGCACTGCGTCGTCAGCGCCGCCCGGTCCTCCGAGGAGGAGGCCGAGCAGAAGGTCACCGAGGCCATGGACGCGATCGCGCGCCTGGTCCGCTCCTGAGACCCGAGCCCACCCCCCACCTGACTGCACGAGGAGAGAGCGCATGAGCACCACCAGCACCTGGACCGTCACCGGCATGACCTGCGGCCACTGCGTCGCCTCGGTCACCGAGGAGCTGCAGGAGCTCCCCGGGGTCGAGGACGTCGCGGTCACCCTGGACACCGGCGAGGTCGTCGTCACCAGCGCCGAGCCACTCACCCGCGAGGCCGTCGAGGGCGCCGTGGGTGAGGCCGGCTACCAGCTGGCATGAGCGTCCAGACCCACGAGGTCGACCTCGCCGTCACCGGGATGACGTGCGCCTCCTGCGCGCACCGCATCGAGCGCAAGCTCAACAAGCTCGACGGCGTCGAGGCCTCGGTCAACTACGCCACCGAGAAGGCCCACGTCGTCTTCCCCGCCGGCCTCGGCACCGACGTGCTCCTCGAGACCGTCGCCGCGGCCGGGTACGCCGCTGAGCTGCCGCGCCCGCAGGCCGACGACGACGCGGTGGCCGACCGGGAGGTGGCGGCGCTGCGCCGTCGCCTGGTCGTCGCGGCGGCCCTCTCGGTCCCGGTCATCGCCCTGGCGATGGTGCCCGCGCTGCAGCTGACCGGCTGGCAGTGGTGGTCGCTGCTCCTGGCGACCCCGGTCGCGACCTGGGCGGCCTGGCCGTTCCACCGCGCAGCCGTCACCAACCTGCGCCACGGCGCGGTCACCATGGACACCCTGGTGTCGATGGGCGTGACCGCCGCCTACACGTGGTCGGTCGTCGCGCTGACCGTCGGCGACGCCGGCCACCTCGGGATGACCCACGGGTTCTCCTGGACCGCCGAGCGCGGCGACGGCCTCTCGATGATCTACCTCGAGGTCGCAGCCGGGGTCACGACGTTCCTGCTGGCCGGCCGCTGGACCGAGAAGCGTGCCAAGCGTCGCGCCGGCGCCGCGCTGCGGGCGCTGCTGGCCCTCTCTGCCTCCGAGGCCACCGTGTTGCGCGACGGACAGGAGGTGCGCGTCACCGCCGAGGAGCTCGGGCTCGACGAGCTGGTGGTCGTGCGCCCCGGCGAGCGGATCGCCGCGGACGGTGTCGTCGAGTCCGGCGCCTCGGCCGTGGACGCCTCCATGCTCACCGGCGAGCCGGTCCCCGTCGACGTCGGCCCCGGCGACGAGGTCACCGGCGGCTGCGTCAACACCTCCGGACGCCTGGTGGTGCGCACCACCAGGGTCGGCTCGGACACCGCGCTGGCCCAGATGGCCCGGCTGGTCGAGGAGGCCCAGCAGGGCAAGGCGGAGGTCCAGCGGCTGGCCGACCGGGTCTCCTCGGTCTTCGTGCCGGTCGTGGTCGCGCTCGCCGCGCTGACCGTCATCGGCTGGCTGGTCGCCGGCGAGGGCTGGACGGTCGCGCTCTCGGCAGCCGTCTCGGTCCTCGTGATCGCCTGCCCCTGCGCCCTCGGGCTGGCCACGCCCACGGCGCTCATGGTCGGCACCGGGCGCGGCGCGCAGCTCGGGGTCCTCATCCGCGGCCCGGAGGTGCTCGAGCAGACCCGACGGGTCGACACCGTCGTACTCGACAAGACCGGGACGGTCACCACCGGCCGGATGTCGCTGGTGGACGTGGTCGCACCCGACGCCGACGAGGAGGACGTACGCCGCCGCGCGGCCGCCCTGGAGTCCGCCTCCGAGCACCCGATCGCCCGTGCGATCGCGGACGCCTGGACGGGCGAGCGCATCGAGGTCGCCGCCTTCACCAACCACGAGGGTCTCGGCGTGAGCGGCGAGGTCGACGGTGAGCGCGTGGTCGTCGGCAAGGCGGCGCTGCTCGAGCGCGAGGGGCTCACGGTCGGTGACGATGTCACCGGCGCGCTGGACGCCGCGCGGGGCACCGGCGGCACCCCGGTGCTGGTCGGCTGGGACGGCCGCGCCCGCGGGGTGCTGGTGGTCGCCGACACGGTCAAGGAGACCTCGGCCGAGGCGGTCGCGATGCTGCGCGACCTGGGCCTGGAGCCGGTGCTGCTCACCGGCGACCACGAGCAGGCCGCCCGGGCGGTGGCCGGCGAGGTCGGCATCGACCGGGTCGTCGCCGACGTGCTGCCGGCCGACAAGCTCGCCGAGGTCCGGCGGCTGCAGGCCGAGGGCCGGGTCGTGGCGATGGTCGGCGACGGCGTCAACGACGCCGCCGCCCTCGCTGCGGCCGACCTGGGCATCGCGCTCGGCACCGGCACCGACGTCGCGATGGAGGCTTCGGACCTCACGCTGGTCTCCGGTGACCTGCGGGGCGCGGCCACCGCCGTACGCCTCTCCCGACGCACGCTGGCGACCATCCGGGCCAACCTGTTCTGGGCGTTCGCCTACAACGTCGCCGCGTTGCCGGTCGCCGTCGCCGGGCTGCTCAGCCCGATGCTGGCCGGCGGCGCGATGGCCGCCTCGTCGCTCGTGGTCGTCGGCAACAGCCTGCGGCTGCGCGCCTTCCGCTGACACCGAACGGCGCTCGCTGCTCGACCAGCGGGTGGGTCAGCAGGTCGCGAACAGCACCGGCCCCGACGACAGGTCCGAGAGCACGAAGGCGCCGGGCTCGGGCTCCAGCACCATCCGCACCAGCGTCCCCTCGGCGGTGACCTCGTCGACCGCGAACCGGTCGGAGAAGTCGCCACCCTGGCCCGGCGCGGGTCCGGCAGCGAGCGCGGCGCGGGTGTCGGCGTTGGTGCGGGCCTGGTCGTCGTTCTCGAAGCCGAGCAGCGCCTCGGCCCCGCCGCCGGGCAGCAGGCCCATCGCGAACGCCGTGACCGGGTTGATCTTGCCGGCCCGGGCGAGCAGCTGGTCGCCGGTCGCGCGGTCGGTGTCGTCGGCCTGGCGCATCGACAGCGACTCGCAGGCGTGGTCGGCGGTGTAGACGACCGCGGCGGCGGGGGAGTCGGTGAAGGAGTCCGCGAGGTCGGCGACGGCGTCGGAGGGGCCCTCGCCGCCGGCGAGGGCGGTCTCGAGGTAGGGCTGCCGGTCGCCGGCCCAGAGGAGACCGTCGCGCACGGCGACGTACTGCAGGGTCGGGGTGGCCCGCAGCCCGGTGCGACCGGAGATCCCGGCCAGCAGCTCGGTGCCGCCGACCCAGACGCCGTCGTCCTCCTCGGGGCGCTGGTAGCCCAGGGCCTCGAGCCGGTCGGTAACCGTGTCGGGGGAGACCTCGCCGAGCGAGACGATCTCGACCGCGCCCTCGGGTGACTGCGCCAGCAGCTCCCAGTCGATGGTCGCGGGCGACCAGCCGAACTCCGCCGACAGCAGCGGGGCGCTGTCCACCAGGCCCGAGGCGGCGGTCAGGTCGACGTCGAAGCCGGCGTCGAGGAGCTCGGTCAGGTCGCCCTCGGAGGCCGAGGTGCCCACCTCCGCGCGCACCGCCTCCCAGTCGGTGAAGGTGTAGCGCTGGGCGTCGGCGGGTGCCAGCGCGACCGCCTCGCCGAGCGTCGAGCCCGGTCCGCCGAGCAGCCGGACCGCCACGAGGCCGGCGCCGATCAGCAGCACGGCGACCGCGGTGGTGAGCAGGATGCGGCTGCGCATGGGACGAGTGTCTCCTGGGTCGGGTCGCGGCGGGGTGGGGCCAGGGTGTGAGACTACGGGGCATGGCCTCGCAGCCCCGTCGCGCCGCCGACGTCGTCGCCGCCGGTGCGGTCGTGTTCCGGCCCGGGCGCGAGGTGCTGCTGGTGCACCGGCAGAAGTACGACGACTGGTCCTTCCCCAAGGGCAAGCTCGACCCCCGCGAGCACCCCACGACCGCCGCGGTGCGGGAGGTGGCGGAGGAGACCGGGCTGCACGTGCGGCTGGGGCCGCCGCTGGCGACCATGCGCTACCCGAACAACGGCCGGATGAAGACCGTGCACTACTGGCAGGGTCGCGCCGTCGGGGACGACGACGTGTCGGCGTACGAACCCAACGACGAGATCGACCGCGTCGCCTGGGTCGACCGCGACGAGGCGGCCGGGCTGCTGACCTACACCCGCGACCAGGCGCTGCTCGAGGACGCGGTGCGGTCGCGCAAGCCCACCACCGCGCTGGTCGTCCTGCGCCACGCGCACGCCCGCTCCCGCAAGGCCTGGCGCGGCGACGACCGGCTGCGACCGCTGCTGACCGGCGGCCGGGACGAGGCGTTCCGGCTGGTCCCCGTCCTCGCGGCGTACGACGTCGGGCGGGTCGTGACCTCGGGCTCGACGCGCTGCCTGGAGACCGTGGCGCCCTACGTGGAGACCGTGGGCCTGGACGTCGAGCGCCGCAAGGAGCTCGCCGAGGAGTGCGCGGACCCCGAGCGCACCACCCGGGTCGTGCGCGAGGTCGCCGCGGAGTGCGACTCGACCCGCCGCGGCACGCTGCTGTGCAGCCACCGCCCGGTGCTGCCGACGGTCTTCGCGGCGCTGGGCGTCCCGGACCCGAAGCTGGAGCCGGGGGAGATGCTCGTGGTGCACCTGCGCAAGGGCCGCGTGGTCGCCACCGAGCAGCACCTCGTCGGCTAGGCGCGAGGTGCTAGGTGCTAGGCGGCGCCAGCGGGGCCGGTCAAGCACCCCCGTGGCTTGTTCACGTGGCGTACCTCTCACGTGCGCGTTGCCGCCATCCACTCGGTGACGAGGGTTCACCCCTCGTTCACCGACGACCCCGGATCGCGTCACTTCGGCTGCTTAGCGTCCCTGGACGTAAGCCACAAGAGACCTAATCAGGAGTCACACTCGTGAAGACCCCCACCCTCCGTCGCGCGGTTCTGCCCGGCGTCGCCGCTCTGGCCCTCGCCCTGACCGCCTGCGGTTCCTCCGACGAGGACGGCGGCGACGTCGCCGACGACGTGTCGCTCTCGGGCCAGTACACGATCGGCGGTGCCTCGACCCAGGAGGCCGCCATGACGGCCTGGTCGGTCGGCTTCACCGACGTCCAGCCCGAGGCCGAGGTCACCTACGAGCCCATCGGCTCGGGTGGCGGCCGTGAGAACTTCGTCGCGGGCGGCTACCCGCTGGCCGGCTCCGACGCCTACCTCGACAACGACGAGGGTGAGCTCGACGCCGCCATCGAGCGGTGCGGCGGCGAGGACGTGCTGGAGTTCCCGAGCTACATCTCCCCGATCGCGCTGGTCTTCAACGTCGACGGCGTCGACGAGCTCAACCTGTCCCCCGAGACCATCGCCGGCATCTTCTCCGGCGAGATCAAGCAGTGGGACGCCGAGGAGATCGCGGCCGACAACCCGAACGCCGACCTCCCGAGCGCGCCGATCAACGCCGTGCACCGCTCCGACGAGTCGGGCACCACCGAGAACTTCACCCTCTACCTCACCACCGCCGTCGGCGACGCGTGGGACGAGGGCGTCTTCGAGTCGTGGCCGAGCTCCTACGGCGGCACCGGTGCCCAGGGCACCTCCGGCGTCGTGACCGAGGTCCGTGACGGCGTCAACGCCATCGGCTACGCCGACGCCAGCCAGGCCGGTGGCCTCGGTGTCGCCAACGTCGGTGTCGGTGACGAGTTCGTCGCCCCCACCGCCGAGGCCGCCGCGAAGATCCTCGAGGTCTCCGAGAAGGTCGAGGGTGCCAGCGACAACCAGCTGATCTTCGAGCTCGACTACACCACCGCCGAGTCGGGCACCTACCCGATCGTGCTGACGTCGTACCTCCTGGCCTGCCCGACCTACGACAACCAGGAGGACGCGGACTTCGCCAAGGCGTTCGCCTCCTACATCCTCAGCGACGAGGGTCAGGCCATCGGCTCGGAGGAGGCCGGCTCGGCGCCCCTCTCGGAGTCGCTGCGTGACCAGGCCCGCGAGATCGTCGACCAGATCTCGGCCGGCTGACGGATCACAGGCAGAACCGATAGCGTCGGAGGCCCCGGCCGCCCCCGTGGCGGGCCCGGGGCCTTCGGCGCGAGCAGTCGACAGATGCAGGAGAGGGAGATCCGTTGACCACCACCCAGGAACCGGCTCCGCCGGTCCCGCCGACCGACCACGCACCGGAGCGGGTCAGTCGCGCCGGTGACTCGATCTTCCGTGGGCTCGCCACGGGCGCCGGGATGCTCATCATGCTGGCGTTGGCCGGCGTGGCGATCTTCCTGGTGCTGCAGTCGATCCCCGCGATCGGCGCCTCGGGCGAGCAGGCGTACGGCGCCGACAACATCGTCGTCTACATCTGGCCGCTGCTCTTCGGCACCATCCTCGCCGCGATCATCGCGCTGATCATCGCCACGCCGCTGGCGGTCGGTGTCGCGCTGGTGATCAGCCACTACGCACCGCGCCGCATCGCCCGGTTCCTCGGCTACCTCATCGACCTGCTCGCCGCGGTGCCCTCGGTCGTCTACGGCCTCTGGGGCCGCGAGACGCTGCAGGGCTGGGTGTTCCCGGTCTACGACTGGCTGCACGACAACCTCGGCTTCCTGCCCTTCTTCGAGGGCCCGGTGACCACCGGACGCACGATCCTCACCGCCGGCGTCGTGCTGGCCGTGATGGCGCTGCCGATCATCACCGCGCTGTGCCGCGAGGTCTTCCTGCAGACCCCGGTGATGCACCAGGAGGCCGCGCTGGCCCTGGGTGCGACGCGCTGGGAGATGATCCGGATGGCGGTCTTCCCCTACAGCCGCTCGGGCATCACGTCCGCGGTCATGCTCGGCCTGGGCCGCGCGCTCGGCGAGACGATGGCCGTCGCGATGGTCCTCTCGGCCGCCGGGGTGGTCACCATCAACCTGATCTCCTCGCAGAACCCCTCGACGATCGCCGCCAACATCGCGCTCAACTACGCCAACGCCTCCGGCACCAAGACCAACGTGCTGATCGCGGGCGGTCTGGTGCTGTTCGTGGTGACGTTCGCCGTCAACTTCCTCGGACGCTGGCTCGCCGCCCGCGGCCAGGTCAAGGCATGAGCGGGGAGGACACGGACATGACGCAGACCCCGAACGACACCCACGAGCCGTTCCACACCGACCCCTCGAGCGACCTCTCCTCGCACGTCCCGCTGACCAAGCCGCAGCTGCCCGCGATCGCGGTGCCGCTGGCCGCCGCGGTCGCGTGGGGCCTCTCCGGGCTCATCTCGCTCTTCCTGGAGTGGCCGGTCGCGGGCTGGGTCGTGCTCGGCTGGGTCTTCTTCGTGCTCGGCATGCCCGCCTGGGCCAACGCCGTCGAGGGCCGCCGCAAGGCCACCGACCGCCTCATCACCACCATGGTGTGGACGACCTTCGCGGTCGCGATGATGCCGCTGGTGGCGGTCAGCTGGACCGTCATCGAGCGCGGTGCGCCCGCGCTGACCGTCGAGTTCCTCACCTCCGACCAGTCCGGTGTCATCGGCGTCGGCGGCGGCATCCTGCACGCCATCATCGGCACCGCGATCATCACCCTGGTCGCGACGCTGATCTCGGTGCCGGTCGGCATCATGGCCGCGGTCTACCTCGTCGAGTACGGCAAGGGCAACCGCCTCGCGCGGGTCCTCACCTTCCTCGTCGACGTCATGACCGGCATCCCCTCGATCGTGGCGGGCCTCTTCGCGCTGGCCCTGTTCACGCTGCTGCTCGGGCCGCTGCCCCGCATCGCGATCGGCGGCTCGATCGCCCTGTCGGTGCTGATGATCCCGATCGTGGTGCGCTCCACCGAGGAGATGCTCAAGCTGGTGCCCGACGAGCTGCGCGAGGGCGCCTACGCCCTCGGCGTACCCAAGTGGCGGATGATCACCAAGGTCGTCCTGCCCACCGCGCTCGGCGGCATCATCACCGGCGCCACGCTCGCCGTGGCCCGCGTCGCCGGCGAGACCGCCCCGCTGCTGTTGATCGCCGGCACGCTGCGCAGCATCAACACCAACCCCTTCGACGGGGCCATGCAGACGCTGCCGGTGCTGATCTTCTCCGAGGCGACCAAGGGCGGGGCCAAGCCGGAGTACCTCGCCGCCCAGATCGAGCGCGCCTGGGGTGCGGCGCTCGTCCTCATCATCATCGTGATGCTGCTGAACCTGCTGGCCCGCGTGGTCGGCAGCTTCTTCAGCCCCAAGACGGGTCGCTGAGACCCATGATCCGACCCAGCGACCCGACCCACCAAGGAGCCTGAACCACCATGGCGAAGAGCATCGACGTCTCGGACCTGAACATCTACTACGGCGACTTCAAGGCCGTGGCCGACGTCAACATGACGATCAAGGCCCGCCAGGTCACCGCCTTCATCGGGCCCTCCGGCTGCGGCAAGTCGACCGTGCTGCGCACCCTCAACCGGATGCACGAGGTCATCCCCGGTGCCCGTGTCGAGGGCAAGGTCGTCGTCGACGGCCAGTCCCTCTACGACCCCTCGATCGACCCGGTGGCCGTGCGTCGCCAGATCGGCATGGTCTTCCAGCGGCCCAACCCGTTCCCGACGATGTCGATCTACGACAACGTGCTGGCCGGCAACCGCCTCAACGCCAAGAAGATGAAGAAGTCCGAGGCCGACGACATCGTCGAGCAGTCGCTCAAGGGCGCCAACCTCTGGAACGAGGTCAAGGACCGCCTCGGCCGCCCCGGCATGGGCCTCTCCGGCGGTCAGCAGCAGCGTCTGTGCATCGCCCGCGCCATCGCCGTGCGCCCGCAGGTGCTGCTGATGGACGAGCCGTGCTCCGCGCTCGACCCGATCTCGACCTCGGCGATCGAGGACCTCATCCACGAGCTGAAGTCCGAGTACACGATCGTCATCGTCACCCACAACATGCAGCAGGCCGCCCGCGTCTCCGACGACACCGGCTTCTTCAACCTCAAGGCCACCGGTGAGCCGGGCCAGCTGGTCGAGTTCAACCCGACCAAGAAGATGTTCACCAACCCCGACAACGACGCCACCGAGGCCTACATCTCGGGTCGGTTCGGCTGAGCGGCGCGGGTGACGAGGTCGAGCTGAGGTAGTCCGCACGAGTTCTCACCCTCGACTCGAGCTGAGGGTGAGAACTCGTGCGGAGTAACCCGCGCCCGCCCCGGATCAGTTGAGCGACCCCGGAACAGTCCACAGTGGCCGTGCGTGACGGCCGGTTCCCCAGATCGGCCGTCGGCCCTCCTGCATGGCGCAGCAGCGGGTGACTGTTGCGGAATGAGGACGACGCCCACCCGCACCAGCACACCGACCCACATCCACCCCGCCCGACCGGTCGCGGTCCCGTGGCACCCCGAGCGACCTGGTCTCGAACGGGCGTTTCGGATCGATGCGCGCGGGGTCGATGGCCCGACGCGCGGGCAGGTGGATGGCCGCTCCTGGCGCACGATCGCGCCCGGTTGGTTCCGGCCGATCGATGAGCCAGCCTCGGTCGAGCAGCGGATAGTCGAGGCGTCGTACCGATTGCCGGCAGGCGGCGGCGTGACCGGCTGGGCGGCGTTGAGGTGGCTGGGTGGTCGGTGGTTCGACGGGACGGACACCACCGGTGCGGGTCTCCCGGTCCCCCTGACGATGTTGACCTCCAACCGCGGACACACGCCCGGAGTGGTGTACACCAAGGAGCGGCTGCGGCCCGAGGACCTGACGCAGCTGCACGGGCTCGACCTCACGACGGCTACGAGGTCCGTGCTCTTCGAGATGAGGTACGCAGCGACGCTCGGGGACGCGGTGCGGATGCTCGACATGGCCTGCTTCAACGACCTCGTGTCCCTCTCGGAGCTGAGCAGCGCGATCGACCGCAGCAAGGGTTGGACCGGTATCCAGCAGGCGCGCGACGCGTTGAAGCTCGCCGCGGAGAACGCGTGGTCGCCGGCCGAGGTGGGCTTCCGCCTCCTCTGGACCGGTGTGGCCGAGCTCGGACCCGTTCTGTGCAATCCGCCGATCTTCGACCTGAACGGGCGTCATCTCCTGACCCCTGACCTCTTCGACCCGGTGGCAGGCGTGGTCGGCGAGTACCAGGGAGAGCACCACTTCGAGCGCGGCCAGCGTCGCCGAGACATCACTCGGGAGACGCTCATCCGCGACCATGGACTGGAGCTGGTCGAGCGGGTCGCAGGCGAGGAGCCGACACGCTTCCTGATCCGTCTGCGCTCGGCGTACGCCCGTTCGCGACGGCTGCCTGCGTCCGAACGGCGGTGGACACTGACCCAACCGCCGAGCTGGACCCCGACCGAGACGGTCGCACAGCGCCGAGCGCTCCCGCCACACCTACGGAAGGCACTCCTGGCGAACCGGTCGCTCAAGGACGCCGCGTGACCGGAGCCCGGGCGCACCCCATCGGGCTCGGCATGGCCGTGGGTTAGTCCGCACGAGTTCTCACCCTCAGCTCGAGCTCAGCGTGAGAACTCGTGCGGACTAGCCCGAGCCGCCCCCTACGGCAGCTGGAACACGTACCGACAAGCGACGTACACCAGCGCCGCAGCACCACCCGCCATGGGGAACGTGAGCACCCAGGCGGTGACGATCGAGCGGGCGACCCCCCAGCGCACCGCGGAGAACCGCTTGGTGGCGCCGGCGCCCATGACCGCGGAGGTGATGGTGTGGGTGGTGGAGATCGGCGCCTCGAAGACGTACGCCGTCGTGTACAGCACCGAGGCGGCGACCGACTCCGAGGCGAACCCGCGGGCCGGGTCGAGGTGGATGATGCGGCGCCCGAGGGTGCGCATGATGCGCCAGCCACCGGCCCAGGTGCCGAGCGAGATGGCGGCCGCGGCGGAGAAGATCACCCAGAACGGCAGCGGGTCGCCGGAGGAGACGTACCCGCCGGCGAGCAGCGCCAGGAAGATCACGCCCATCGTCTTCTGGGCGTCCTGCAGGCCGTGGCCGAGCGCCATGGCGGCGGCGGAGACGCTCTGCGCGACCTTGAAGCCGCGCTGGGCGCGGGTGGGGTTGGCGCGCCGGAAGGTCCACATGATGGCGACCATCACGAGGAAGCCCAGGGAGAAGGCCACCAGCGGCGAGAGCAGCATCGGGATGACGACCTTGCCCACGACCACGCCCCAGTCGGCGCTGGCGCCGGCGGCCAGGGCGGCGCCGACGAGCCCGCCGATGAGGGCGTGGGAGGAGGAGGACGGCAGGCCGTACCACCAGGTGATGAGGTTCCACGCGATCGCGCCGAGCAGGCCGGCCATCACGATCACCAGCGCGTGCGACCCGGTGCCGGGGTCGATGGTGTCGGAGACGGTGGTGGCGACCTTCTGCCCGAGGAAGGCGCCGACGAAGTTCATGATCGCGGCCATCGCCAGCGCGACCCGGGGCGTCAGCGCACGCGTCGAGACCGAGGTCGCGATCGCGTTGGCGGCGTCGTGGAAGCCGTTGGTGTAGTCGAAGACCAGGGCCACGACGACGACGGCGATGATGATCGCCAGCTCCATCAGCAGGCCCCCACAGGCAGGAGGTCCACGCTCAGGACTCCTTGACGGCGATCTGCTCGACGGTGTTGGCGACCTTCTCGAACGCGTCGATCGCGGCCTCGAGGGTCTCGGCGATGTCCTTGAGCTTGAGGACCTCCATCGCCTTGTACTCGCCGGAGAACAGGTGCGCCCGCAGCCGCCGGTGGTTCTTGTCGCCGGCGTTCTCGAGGCGGTTGATCTCGATCCAGTACTCCGAGAGCTCCTTCATCGTCCGCAGCCTCGGCATGGCGTCGGCGGTGACGTCGGCACAGCGGCGGATCAGGTCGACCTGCTCCGAGAGCCCGGCGGGCAGGGTCTTGACCTCGTAGAGCAGCAGCATGTCGACGACCTCGTCCATCAGGTCCATGACGTCGTCGAGGCCCGCGGCCAGCGCGTAGATGTCCTCGCGGTCGAAGGGCGTGATGAACGTCGAGTTCACCGTCCGCACGATCTCGTGCGTGGTCTCGTCGGCGGCGTGCTCGGCCTCGCGCATCCGCGCGGCGACCTCCTCGTGGTCCGCACCCTCGGTGAACATCTCGGCCAGCAGCGAGGCGCCGGCGACCAGGTGCGCCGCGGACTCGGCGAACTGGTCGTAGAAGGCGTTCTCGACCGGACGGAATCTCAGGCCCACGAGTACCTCTTCAGCGCCGACGACAGGGACCGCGGAACAGCGTAGGCCCCCGGTGTCCGGGAGGTGAAAGAGCGGTGACTAGTGAGCGTCGGCAGGCGGGTGCGGGCGGGCAGGTGCCGGCGAGGGGGAGCGGAGCGGGTCAGGAGCCGGTACGCCGGCGCTTCTGCCGCTCGATCAGCTCCTCCTGCAGGTGCACCTCGCCGCCGTTGCGCTTCCAGTCGCCCTCGGCGTCGAGCAGCCAGGCCATCGTGTCGTCGGCGAACGCGAGGTCGAGCAGCTCGCCGACCTCGGCGACCGAGTCGGCGTCGGGGAGCCGCACCAGCACCTCGACGCGGCGGTCGAGGTTGCGGTGCATCATGTCGGCCGAGCCGATCCAGGCCCGCGGGTCGCCGCCGTTCTCGAACCAGAAGATCCGGCTGTGCTCGAGGAAGCGCCCCAGCACCGACCGCACGGTGATGTTGTCCGACAGGCCGGGTACGCCGGGGCGCAGGGCGCAGATGCCGCGCACCAGCAGCTCGACCGGGACACCCTCGCGGGAGGCGAGGTAGAGGGAGTCGATCAGCGCCTCGTCGACGACCGAGTTGGCCTTGAGCCGGATGCGCGCGGGGCGGCCGGCCTTGTGGTGGGCGATCTCGGCGTGGACCTGCTCGACCAGCCCGGAGCGCACCGAGTCGGGGGCGACCAGCAGCTCGGCGTACGACGCGTTGCGCGACCAGCCGGACAGGTTGTTGAACAGGTGCGCGACGTCCTCGGTGACCCGCTCGTCGGTGGTGATCAGCCCGAGGTCCTCGTACATCCGGGAGGTCTTGGGGTTGTAGTTGCCGGTGCCGATGTGGGCATAGCGGCGGATGCCGCCATGACCGTGGCTGGCGTCGCCCTCGTCGCGGACGACCATCGCGAGCTTGCAGTGGGTCTTGAGCCCGACGACGCCGTAGACGACGTGGCAGCCGGCCTGCTCGAGCTTGCGCGCCCAGCGGATGTTGGCCTGCTCGTCGAAGCGCGCCTTGATCTCGACGATCACCAGCACCTGCTTGCCGGCCTCGGCGGCGTCGATGAGGGCGTCGATGATCGGGGAGTCGCCCGACGTGCGGTAGAGCGTCTGCTTGATCGCCAGCACGTGCGGGTCGGCGGCGGCCTGCTCGATGAAGCGCTGCACCGAGGTGGAGAACGAGTCGTAGGGGTGGTGCAGCAGCACGTCGTTGCGGCGTGCGGCCTTGAACACGTCGACGGGTGCGGCCGACTCCACCTCGGCGAGCCGGTGGTGGGTGGAGGGGAGGAACGCGGGGTACTTCAGCTCCTCGCGCGAGAGGTCGGCGATGCCGTGCAGGCCGCGCAGGTCCAGCGGTCCGGGCAGCCGGTAGACCTCGTCCTCGCTGACGCCGAGCTCGCCGACGAGCAGCTCGAGGACGGCGGGGTCGATGGACTCCTCGACCTCCAGGCGCACGGGCGGCCCGAAGCGGCGGCGCAGCAGCTCCTTCTCCAGGGCGGCGAGGAGGTTCTCGGCGTCGTCCTCCTCGACCTCGAGGTCCTCGTTGCGGGTGACCCGGAAGGAGTGCACCTGCTGGATCTCCATGCCGGGGAAGAGCCGGTTGAGGTGCTCGGCGATGACGTCCTCGAGCGGGACGAACCGCTGGTCGCCCAGCGGCACGAAGCGGCTGAAGATCGGCGGCACCTTCACGCGCGCGAAGTGCTGCTTGTCGCTCTTGGGGTTGCGGATCAGCACCGCGAGGTTGAGCGAGAGGCCGGAGATGTAGGGGAAGGGGTGCGCCGGGTCGACGGCCAGCGGGGTGAGGACCGGGAAGATCCGCTCCTTGAACATCCGCTTGCACTGCTTCTGCTCGTTGCGGTCCAGGTCGGCCCACCGGACCAGCTCGATGCCCTCGCCGCTCAGGGCCGGGACGATCTCGTCGTTGAACAGCTGCGCCTGGCGCTGGCTGAGCTCGCCGGTGACGGTGAGGATCTGCTCGAGCACCTCGCGCGGCATCAGCCCGGAGGCGGCCCTGACCGCCACGCCCGCGGCGATCCGGCGCTTGAGGCCAGCGACGCGGACCATGAAGAACTCATCGAGGTTGCTGGTGAAGATCGCCAGGAACCGCACCCGCTCCAGCAGCGGGATCGTGGGGTCCTCGGCCAGCTCGAGCACCCGCTGGTTGAACCGCAGCCAGGACAGCTCGCGGTCCAGGAAGCGCTCCTCGAAGGCCTCGACCTCGGCCAGCACCTCGTGGTCGGGCACGTAGGGCGGCTCGATGTCGAACGGCTCCTCCGGCGCGGCGTCGGAGACTCCCTCTTCCCGGGTGGGCACGATCTCGGCGGACATGCGGCCCATCCTGTCACCGCCGGGTGAACGTCAGGTGACCTGCGAGACGACCCACGGGACCAGCCCGGGGGCGGGGCCCGAGACCCCGCCGGTCAGATCGGCTCAGACGGTGGCCGGGGCTCGACCGTAGTCGTCCTCGAGCCGGCAGATGTCGTCCTCGCCGGTGTAGGCGCCGAGCTGCACCTCGATGATCTCGAGCACCTCGTCGTGCATGTTGGTGATGCGGTGCGCCTGGCCGATCTCGACGTAGATCGACTGCCCGGCCGTGGCCACGACGGTCTCGCCGTCGATGACGGCGGTGCAGGTGCCGGCGGCGACCACCCAGTTCTCGGCGCGGTGCTCGTGGGTCTGGTAGCTCAGTCGCTGTCCGGGGTTGACCTGGATGCGCTTGACCTTGAAGCCGTCGCCCTCGTCGAGCACGTGCCACTCGCCCCACGGCCGGATCTCGAAGTCGTGCATGTGTTCCCCCCAAGCATCAGGAGCAGCCGTACGCCGCTCGTCCCTCCCGACGCTAGAGATCCGGATACACACCCGGTCCTGCGCAGATCCTCAATCGATCCACAATCCGGCGACGCTTGGGAAGCAGGGCCAGCAGCGAGACCCCTCCCCAGACGTACGCCGCTTGACTACTCTCCGGTAGGTGACTGCCCTGACCCGCGCCCGCGACGCCGTCGAGCGGCGCCTGCTCACCACCGTCCTCGGCCTCCCCGAAGGCATCCAGCGCCGCCTGGCGGGCACGCCCGTCGAGCTCGACGGCGACACCCTCGCCACCGACCTCCAGTTGATGCTGCGGCTGAAGAAGGCCGCCCGCCTCCCCGCGGTGGAGACGCTGCCCATCGACAGGGCACGCGCGGCCACCCGGCACGAGGCCGCGCAGGCCGGTGGCGACCAGCCGATCGGCGAGGTCCGCGACCTGACCGCCGCGGGGCTCCCGGCGCGGCTCTACGTCCCCACCTCCTCGACCGCTGACGCCGGCGGCGAGGCCGACCCGCTGCTCGTCTTCTTCCACGGCGGCGGCTTCTTCGTCGGCGACATCGAGACCCACGACGCGCCGTGCCGGCTGATCGCCGAGCGGGCCGGCGTGCGCGTGCTGTCGGTGGAGTACCACCAGGGCCCCGAGCACCCGTTCCCCGCCGCCCACGACGACGCCGAGCGGGCCTACCACTGGGTGGTCGACCACGCGCGCGAGCTGGGCGCCGACCCCGAGCGCATCGGCGTCGGCGGTGACTCCGCCGGCGGCAACCTCGCCGCGCACACCGCGATCCACGCCGCCCGCACCGGGCTGCCCTGCCGCCTGCAGCTGTTGGTCTACCCGCTCACCGACGCCCGTCACGGCGCGCGTGACGGGAGCGAGGAGTTCCTCTCCATGCGGCTCTTCGACGAGGGCTTCTTCCTCTCGCGCGTCTTCATGGACCGGGCCTCGGAGTCCTACGTCGCCGACGACGCCCAGATGGACGACCCGCGGTTCTCGGTGATGCTGGCCGATCTCCCGGAGGGCTTGGCGCCGGCGTACCTCTGCACCGCCGGCTTCGACCCGCTGCGCGACGAGGGGGAGGCCTACGCCGACCTGCTCGAGAAGGCCGGCGTCACCGTGACCCGTCGCCGGTTCGACGGCCTGATCCACAGCTTCTTCAACGTCGTCGGCGCGGGCCGCTCCGGCCCGGCTGCCGTGGCCGAGATCGCCGACGCGGTGCGCGCCGGACTGCACTGACGCTTGCCTCTGGTCTGGCCTCGCGTGGTCTCGAGACGGCGCTGGCGCGCCTCCTCGACCGGCGAGTGGGCTACAGCCCCGGGCGCCAGCGCCGCAGCTCGCGGCTGAACGCCTCGGCGTCGACCATCGCGGCGGTCACCACGACCGGCGGCAGCGCGCGGCGCTTGAACCGCACCTCCCAGCCGCGCTGGCCCGGCACTCCGACCATCTCCAGGTCGGTGCTGGCGTCGTAGACGTCGAAGCGGTGGTGGGTCTCGCCGGAGCGGATGTCGACGACGCCGTGCTCGTCGATGGTGACGTGCGAGGCGGTACGCCGGGCCCGCAGCGCCACGAAGACCAGCAGCACCGTCAGCAGCACCGCCGCCACCCCGACCGGCTCGGTCCCGCGCCCGGTCGCGAGCGCGAGGCCGGTCAGCGCGAGCGCCACGACGGCCAGGCCGCCGGCGACCAAGGGGACGCGGTTGCGCCGGGCAGGGAGGGGGACCGGCGCAGCGGAGGTCGCGGTGGCGGTCTCGGCGGATGTCGCGGCGGCGGCCACCGGGTCTCGGGGCTCCTCGCTGGCGCTCGTCCCACCTCGACCATCGGGCACGAGCTCCGCGGTCACCCGCGGGATGGAGCCCGTGGCGGCGCCGAGCCCGAAGCGTCGGTGGCGCCCCGAGCCGTCGAGCAGCTCCTCGCGCGCCTCGGCCAGCTCGGTGGCCAGTGCGGCGGCGCGGCGCTCCGCCTCGATCCGGGCGGCCATCTCGGCCTCGGCGATCTCGGCCTGGTGGCGCACCGACGCCTCGACCGACTGCCGGTCGATGCCGCGCTGGCTGGCGGCCTCCTCGGCGTCGGCGCGGGCGGTGATCGCCTCGACGAGCGTCGCCTCGGCGGCGGCGCGGGCGTCGAGGGCCTCCTGGAGCTGCCCCAGCACCTCGCTCGTACGACGCTCGGCAGCCTCGCGCTCGGCGGCTGCCTGGGCGGCCAGCTCGGCGTGCGTCTGTGCGTCGGTCTCCGCCCGGGCGCGGGCCTCGACCGCCTCGGCGGCGGCCGTCTCCGCGGCCGCGCGGGCGGCGATCGCCTCCTCGGCCAGGCGGGTCTGCTCGGCGGCCAGCGACTCGGCCTGCTCGCGCGCCTCGACCGCGGCCCGCAGCGACTCGGCGGCCGCCGCGGCGGCGGCGTGGGCCTCGGTCTCGGCGGCGGCCGCGGCTGCGGCCTGCTCGGCCTGGGCGGCGGCGGAGGCCTCGGCGGCCTCCCGCTGTGCCTGCGCCTCGCCGGCGTGCGCGGCGGCGGCTCGCGCGGCCTCCTCGGCCTCGGTGCGTGCGGCGTGGGCGGCCAGGGCGGCCTCGGTCTGCTCGGTGGCCGCCTGCTCCGCGGCGGTGCGCGCCTCGGCGGCGACCCGGGCGGCCTCGTCGGCGGCGGCGCGGCCCTCGTGCGCCTCTGTCGCGGCGGCCAGCGCGGCCTCCGCGGACGCCTCCGCCGCGGCTCGCGCGGTCTGAGCCGACTCGGCGTCGGCGGCAGCCGCGGCAGACGCCTCGTGCGCGGCGGTCTCGGCCTCGGCGGCGGCCCGGGCGGCCTCGCCCTGGGCGGCGGCGGCCTGTTCAGCGGCCTCGCGCTGGGTCTGCGCCTCGGTCGCGCGGTCGGCCGCTTCCTGGGCGGCGGTCTCGGCCGCGGTGCGTGCAGCGTGGGCCTCCTCGGCGAGCCTGGCCTGCTCGGCGGCGGACTCGTCGGCGGCGGTGCGGGCGGCGGCGTGCTCGGCGGCGACGCGGTCGGCCTCGGCACGCGCCTCGGCCGACGCGGTGGCCGCCTCCTCGGCGGCCTCCCGCGCGGCGTGCGCTGCCGCGGCCTGCTCCTGGGCGGCGGTGGCGGCCTGCTCGGCCTCGCGTCGGTCGGACTGGGCGTGCTCGGCGAACTCCCCGAGCAGGCGCGCAGCCTCCTCGGCCTGCTCGCGCGCGGTCTGGGCCGCGGCGGCGAGGTCGGCGGCCTCCTGGGCGGCGGTCTCGGCGGAGAGCCGCGCGGCGTGGGCCTCCTCGGCGAGCCGGGCCTGCTGGGCGGCGGACTCGTCGGCGGCGGTGCGGGCGGCGGCGTGCTCGGCGGCGACGCGGTCGGCCTCGGCACGCGCCTCGGCGGAGGCCTGCGCAGCGGCCTCGGCCTCCTCGCGGGCGGCGTGGGCGGCGGTCGCGGACTCGTGGGCGGTGCGCGCGTTGTGCTCGGCGTTCTCCCGGTCCGAGTGCGCGTGGGTCGCGGCGTCCGCGTGGGCCCGGGTGATCTCCTCGGCCTCCAGCCTGGCGGCGTACGCGGCCTCGGCCTCCTCCGCCCGCGCCTGCGCGGCGGCCTCGGCGGCAGCGCGCTGGGCGAACGCCTCCTCCGCGGCGGCGGCCTGCTCGGCGGCGATCACCTCCGCGGCCTCGCGGGCGTTGGCCGCCGCGGCCGCGCTGGAGTCGGCGGCGGCGCGGCGTCGGGCCTGCTCGCTCGCGGCCTCCTGCGCCTCCTGGGCGACGGTCTCGGCGGCCTCGCGAGCGGCGTACGCCTCGCTCAGCGTCGCCTCGGCCGCCTCCCGCGCGCTGATCGCCTCGGCCAGCGCCTGCTCGGCGGCCTCCCGGGCCGCGAGCGCCTCGTCGAGCCGTGCCTGGGCCTCGGTGAGCCGGGTGTCGGACTCGCTGCGACCGCGCAGCGCGGTGGCCGCGGTCTCCTCCGCGATCATCCGCTCGGCGGCCTGCTCGGTGGCGGCCTTCTCGGCCGCGGCGCGCAGCGTGGCGAAGCGCTCGGCCGCCGCGGTCTGCTCCGCGATCCGGGCCTCGAGCTCCTCGAGCGAGGGTCCGGCCTCCTTGCGGCGCAGCCACCGTCGACCGGAGTCGCCACTGGTGGGGGACCCGGGCGGAGCGTCAGGGGGGAGGTCGGGGGAGCTCATCGTGGCCGCAGCCTACCGAGAAGACGCCTCCTCGCCGGGGAGGTGCGCGGCAGCGGCCGGCCCGCTAGTAGACCAGTGCCTGCACGCCGGGGTTGAGGGCCTCCTCGACGAACGACCCCGCCCCGGCGATCCGGATGCCGGGCCGCACGTCATCAGCGGTGATGCCTCGCCGCTCGGCGCACTGGCTGCACAGGGTGACCTCGCCGAGCTCGAGCACCAGGGCCAGCAGCTCCTCGACGGGGCGGGCGTGCTCGAGGCCGAGGTCCGGGCCCTTCCCGGGCACTGCCCACCAGGCGGCCTCGCCGGTGAGCCAGAGGGACACCCGGGCGCCGGCCGCGCAGCCGGCCGCCGCCACCGTCAGGCCCTGGTTGGCGCGTTCGGCCGCATCCGCGGCGCAGGTCACCTTCACCAGGAGCGTGGGGGTCATGCCGACGAGCGTACGAGCGGGTGGTCGTTACGCTGGCATCGTGGCGTTCGAGCTTCCTCCCAACCTGCACCCGAACTGTGGACCCGTCGCCTGGCTGCTCGGCAGCTGGATCGGCAACGGCCACGGCGACTACCCGACGATCGATGCGTTCCAGTACGGCCAGGAGGTGGTCTTCCAGCAGGACGGCCGACCCTTCCTGCACTACTTCGCGCGCTCGTGGGTGATCGACGACAACGGCGAGAAGGTCCGCGACGCCGCCCAGGAGACCGGTTTCCTGCGCTGCCCGGAGCCGGGCAAGGTCGAGCTGGTGCTGGCGCACAACATCGGCTTCTCAGAGATCTGGTACGGCGAGGCCGCCGACGGCAAGCTCGAGCTGCGCACCGCCGGCGTGGGCTACACCGAGACCGCCAAGGAGGTCACCGAGGGCCACCGGCTCTACGGCAACGTCGAGGGCGACCTGCTCTACGCCTACGACATGGCCGCGGTCGGCCAGGAGCTGCAGCCCCACCTGTGGGCGCGGCTGAAGAGGGCCTGACGATGGCTCCCCGCACCAGTCCACTGCTCTCGCTGCCCGGCGCGGTCGCCGGCGACGGCGTCGACGCCCCGGTCGCCGCGCACTACGGCTCGTTCAACGCCGAGCAGCGCACCCTGGAGTCCGGCGAGGGCTTCGTGGACCTCTCCCACCGCGACGTCATCCGCATCAGCGGCCCGGAGCGGTTGACCTGGCTGCACTCGCTGACCACCCAGCACTTCCTCGAGCTGGCCCCGAAGGAGTGGACGACCGCGCTGATCCTGTCCCCGCAGGGGCACGTCGAGCACGCGTTCACCGGGTACGACGACGGCGAGTCGTTCTGGGCGCACACCGAGCCCGGCGCTGCCGGCCCGCTGCTCGACTGGCTGGGCCGGATGGTCTTCATGACCCGCGTGGAGCTCGCCGACGTCACCGACGACTGGGCCGTGGCCTGGCGCTCGCGCACCGACGCTCCGACGTACGACCTGGTGCCGCGTGGCGAGCTCGGGGCCTATGCCCAGGCGGCGGGTCCCGCGTGCGGCCTGTGGGCCTTCGAGGCGCTGCGGATCGCCCGCGGCGAGCCGCGCCACCTGGTCGACACCGACGCCCGCACCATCCCCAACGAGGTCGGCTGGGTCGGCCCGGCGGTGCACCTGGACAAGGGCTGCTACCGCGGCCAGGAGACGGTCGCCCGCGTGCACACGCTCGGCCGGCCGCCGCGGCGGCTCACGCTGCTGCACCTCGACGGCACCGAGAACCGTCTCCCCGCGCCCGGCACCGAGCTGCTCATGGGCTCGGGCGAGGCCACCAAG
>JAYYWX010000079.1:0-5476 GCA_036341255.1 Actinomycetota bacterium
GTGAACGGCGAGGTGTCGGCGCGGCGTGGTTGAGTTCGGCCCGTGTCGACGACGCAGGGACAGACCCAGACGCTGAGCCGCTCCCAGGCCCGCCGGGTCGCGCTGGCCGCCCAGGGCTTCCTGGACAAGCCGCACGCCGAGCCGACGATGCGGACCTTCGACCGCACCCTGGCCCGCACGGGCGTGCTGCAGGTCGACTCGGTCAACGTGCTCCAGCGGGCGCACTACATGCCGCTCTACTCCCGGATGGGCCCCTACGACGCCGACCCGCGCACCGGCCTGCTGGCGCGGGCCGCCGAGAAGCACCCTCGGCGGGTGGTGGAGTACTGGGCGCACGTCCAGGCGTTCATGCCGGTCGACCTGTGGCCGCTCATGCAGCACCGGATGGACTTCTATCGTGCCGCCCGCGGCAAGTGGTGGAAGGACGTCGAGGACTCGATGATCGAGCGGGTCCGGGTGGCGGTGGCGGCGCAGCCGGGGCCGGTCACGGCGCGTGAGCTCGAGCAGGTCATCGGCTCCGGCGGGCCGCGCTCGAAGGAGCACTGGGGCTGGAACTGGTCCGAGGCGCGCAAGACCCTCGACTTCCTCTACCAGATCGGCGAGCTGGCCATCGCCGGCCGCACCACCCAGTTCGAGGTCCGCTACGACCTGCCCGAGCGGGTCCTGCCCGCCCACGTCCTCGACCTGCCGGTGCCCGACCCGCAGGACGCCGTCACCGAGCTCGTACGCCGAGCAGCCCGCTCCCACGGGGTCGCCACCGCCTCCTGCCTGGCCGACTACTACCGCCTGCGCCAGCAGCACGACCCCAAGCGACCCGACCTGCCCAGCGCCGCGGTCGCCATCGAGCAGCTCGTCGAGGCCGGAGAGCTCGAGCCGGTGCGGGTCGAGGGGTGGAAGCGTCAGGCCTACCTCCACCACGACGCCCGGCTGCCACGACGGGTCGCCGCGCGCACCCTGCTGAGCCCCTTCGACCCGGTCGTGTGGGAGCGCGAGCGCACCGAGCAGCTCTTCGACTTCCACTACCGCATCGAGATCTACACGCCCCCGGAGAAGCGGGTGCACGGCTACTACGTGCTGCCGTTCCTGCTGGGGGAGGAGATCGTGGCGCGCGTCGACCTCAAGGCCGACCGGGCCGCCGCCGACGGAGGCCTGCTCCGGGTCGCGGCCGCCTGGGCCGAGCCCGGCGCCCCCGCCGCGACGGCCGGGCAGCTGGCGGCCGAGCTGTGGCGCCTGGCGGGCTGGCTGGGGCTGGCCGGGATCACCGTCGCGCCGCGCGGGGACCTGGCCCCCGAGCTGTCCGCGGCCGTCTCGACATCGGGCGCGACAGCCGGGCCGACAGTCGGTTAGGGATGGCTCACCCCGCTGGGTAGAGTGAGCGCGGCCCGGGGCACCTGTCCGGGACAGCCACCTTCAGAGGAGCAGCAACGCCGTGCCCGCGATTCTCGACAAGATCCTCCGCATCGGTGAGGGCAAGATCCTCCGCCAGCTCGAGGGGGTCGCGAAGGCCGTCAACGCCATCGAGGACGACTTCGTCGCGATGTCCGACGCCGAGCTGCAGGGCATGACCGAGGAGCTGCGCAAGCGGCACGCCGACGGCGAGTCCCTCGACGACCTGATGCCCGAGGCCTTCGCCACGGTGCGCGAGGCGGCCAAGCGGGTGCTGGGCATGCGCCCCTTCGACGTCCAGATCATGGGTGGCGCCGCGCTGCACCTGGGCAACATCGCCGAGATGAAGACCGGTGAGGGCAAGACCCTCGTCGCGGTGGCCCCGGCGTACCTCAACGCCATCGGCGGCAAGGGCGTCCACGTCGTCACGGTCAACGACTACCTCGCGAAGTACCAGTCCGAGCAGATGGGCCGCGTGCACAACTGGCTGGGCCTGACCGTCGGCGTGATCCTGCCCGACATGCGCCCCGAGCAGCGGCGCGAGGCCTACAACTGCGACATCACCTACGCCACCAACAACGAGCTCGGCTTCGACTACCTCCGCGACAACATGGCCTCCTCGCTGGAGGAGTGCGTCCAGCGCGGTCACAACTTCGCCATCGTCGACGAGGTCGACTCCATCCTCATCGACGAGGCGCGGACCCCGCTGATCATCAGCGGTCCGACCCAGGACGAGGTCAAGTGGTACGGCGAGTTCTCCAAGATCGTCGCGCGCCTGGTCAAGGACGTCGACTACGAGGTCGACGAGAAGAAGCGCACCATCTCCGTCCTCGAGCCCGGCATCACCAAGGTCGAGGACCACCTGGGCATCGAGAACCTCTACGAGGCCGCCAACACCCCGCTGATCTCCTTCCTCAACAACGGCATCAAGGCCAAGGAGCTGTTCCGTCGCGACAAGGAGTACGTCGTGATGAACGGCGAGGTCCTCATCGTCGACGAGCACACCGGCCGCATCCTGTCCGGTCGCCGCTACAACGACGGTCTGCACCAGGCCATCGAGGCCAAGGAGAACGTCACGGTCCGCGAGGAGTACCAGACGCTCGCGACCGTCACCCTGCAGAACTTCTTCCGCCTCTACGACAAGCTCTCCGGCATGACCGGCACGGCCATGACCGAGGCCTCGGAGTTCGACAAGATCTACCAGCTCGGCGTCGTCCCGATCCCGACCAACCGACCGATGGTGCGCGTCGACCAGCCCGACCTCGTCTACCGCACCGAGGAGGCGAAGTACGAGGCGGTCGCCGAGGACATCGCCGAGAAGCACCGCACCGGTCAGCCGATCCTGGTCGGCACCGTCTCGGTCGAGAAGTCCGACTACCTCTCGGCGCTGCTGAAGAAGAAGGGCGTCGCGCACAGCGTGCTGAACGCCAAGATGCACGCCGACGAGGCCAAGATCGTCGCGATGGCCGGTCACAAGGGCGCGGTCACCGTCGCCACCAACATGGCCGGTCGAGGCACCGACATCATGCTCGGCGGCAACGTGGAGTTCCTGGCCGACGCCGAGCTGCGCAAGCAGGGCCTCGAGCCCACCGGTGAGACCGCGGAGGCCTACGACGAGGCCTGGCCCGCGACGCTGGAGAAGGTCAAGGCGCAGGTCAAGGCCGAGCACGACGAGGTCAAGGAGCTCGGCGGCCTCTACGTGCTCGGCACCGAGCGCCACGAGTCGCGCCGCATCGACAACCAGCTGCGCGGTCGTTCCGGCCGCCAGGGCGACCCGGGCGAGTCCCGGTTCTACCTCTCGCTGCAGGACGAGCTCATGCGGCTGTTCAAGTCCGACTGGGTCGACCGGGTACTGCAGGTGCTGCGCATCCCCGACGATGTCCCGATCGAGAACAAGCGCGTCACCAACGCCATCGCCAACGCGCAGGGCCAGGTCGAGGCGCAGAACTTCGAGTCCCGCAAGAACGTCCTGAAGTACGACGACGTCATGGACCGCCAGCGCAAGGTCATCTACGCCGAGCGCCGCGCGATCCTCGAGGGTGCCGACCTGCAGGCGCAGATCCGCACCTTCATCGACGACGTCGTCACCGGCTACGTCACCGGCGCCACCCAGGAGGAGGACTGGGAGATCGAGCAGCTCGCCACCGCGCTGCGCCAGATCTTCCCGGTCAGCCTCGACCTCGAGGGCATGGCCGCCGCCGTCGACGGTGCGGTCAACCTCGACCGCGACGAGCTCATCGCGGCCCTCAAGGCCGACGCGCACAAGGCCTACGACGCCCGCGAGGCCGAGCTGGGCGAGGAGGTCATGCGCGAGCTGGAGCGGCGCGTGATCCTCTCGGTCCTGGACCGCAAGTGGCGTGAGCACCTCTACGAGATGGACTACCTCCGCGAGGGCATCTACCTGCGTGCCTACTCCCAGCGCGACCCGCTGGTCGAGTACCAGCGCGAGGGCTTCGACATGTTCGCCGCGGTCATGGACGGCATCAAGGAGGAGACCGTCGGGTACCTCTTCAACGTCCAGGTCACCGTCGAGGAGGACGAGGACGCCGACTACGACGAGGACGACGAGAACGTGCTGGTCGTCGACCCGAGCCTGCGCTCGCCGGTCGGGCAGCCGCACATCCACGCCAAGGGCCTGGACTCGCCGACCTCGCCGGCCAACCTGACCTACTCCGCGCCGGACGAGTCCGGCGAGGCCGAGGTCCGCCGCGACGGCCCCAAGGCCTCCGAGGGCTGGAAGAGCAAGGGCGGCAAGGGCGGCGCCAAGAAGTCGCGCAAGCGCTGAGCCGCGTGAGACGAACGAGCCTCGCAGCGCTGCTGATCCTCGCGCTGACGAGCGGTTGCGGTGCGGACGACAGCGGCGGTGAGACCAGGGACACCGACGTCGCGACCGCGCCGGCGGTGTCCGAGCCCGTCGAGCCGGAGCCGTCGGGCGTGGTGGTCCGCACCAGGCCATGCGGCCTGTTGTCCTCTCAGCAGATCGCCGACCAGCTCGGTGAGGCGGTCGGGGCGGGGCAGACCTTCGTGGACCAGCACGACTACCCCACGTGCCGGCTCGGTGCCCTCCCGGTGCGCCGCCTCGACATGACCGCCGTCCCCGCCTCCTGGTGGGCGGAGGAGGAGCTCGTGTACGAGATCGGCGACGAGTACTCCTCCCTGCTCGCCGACCACCCACGACTGCTCGAGGTCATGGCGTCGGCGGTCGACGGCCGCTCGTCGCTGTCTGACGACGAGGCCTGCCAGGTGTTCGTCGCCCTCGCGACGACGGACGTCGTGGTGTTCGGCACGCCGGACATGCAAGCACCCGAGTCGCTGACCGGATACGGCTGTCGTGACGGGGTCTTCGCGGCGCTGCACCTCGTCCGACCCGACCTCTCCGCCTCGCGCGAGCGCGTCGCAGCTGTCGAGCGCGGCGTCGAGACAATCCTCGAGAGCGCGTCCGACCAGTCCTAGGAATGTCCCGTCCGGATCACGTGAGCGCCCGGCGGCCGCTGCGCCACGCGCTGAAGGCCGCCAGGGCCAGGTCGGCCGCGGTGTGCAGCACCCGGGTGACCAGGGCGACGGCGGTGGCGGTCGCCAGGCCGACCGCGGGGGAGAGCAGCGCCACGAGGGTGACCTCGCGGGCGCCGACACCCGCGGGGGGGCGACCACCCCGGCCACCCCGCCGCGGTCCGCCGCGGCCACGCCCCCCGCCGCGATGGCCAGCAGCTCGGCCACGTGGCCCGGTGTCGTCCCGGGGATCAGCGCGACCATCGCCCCGGCGTAGCAGGTCCAGGTCAGCGCCATCCGGGCCACCAGGACCGCCAAGGAGCGCCACGTCAGGTTCAACGTGCCCGCCGAGCCGGCCACCAGCGAGCCGAGTCGGGCGACGACGGGCGGTGTGAGCGCGACGGCGCAGCCCAGCGCGCCGAGCAGGCCGGCCCAGCGTGGCAGCGGCAGTGTCGGCATGCCGGCGGCCAGCATCCCGAAGGCCAGCAGCCCCGCGGTGGCGACGTTGAGGCCGAGGAAGGCCAGCGAGGTGCCGACGGTGACCCGGACGGGGACGCCGAAGCCGCGGGCGAGGTCGGCGTGCGCCCCCATCGACCAGACC
>JAYYWX010000080.1:0-15818 GCA_036341255.1 Actinomycetota bacterium
CGAGGACCAGGGTGTTGAGCTCGGCCTCGCGCTCGGCGATCCGCTCGAGGCGCTTGTCGCGGCGGGCCAGGGTCTTGCGCGCGGCCCGCTCCTCGGCCGACCCGGCCTTCGCCGTCGGGGCCGCCGCCGCCGCGGGGGCTCCCTGGCCGCCCTGCGTCGAGCCGGCGTGTTGTGACGCCGGCTCGGCGGGTGTCGAACCGGCGGAAGGATGCGCCGGCTCGGCGAGCAGGGCCGCCCGACGCTCGAGGTACTCCTCCACCCCGCCGGGCAGCATCGAGATCTGCCCGTCGCCGAGCAGCGCCCAGGTGGAGTCGGTGACCCGCTCGAGGAAGTAGCGGTCGTGCGAGACGACGACGAGCGTGCCCGGCCAGCCGTCGAGGAAGTCCTCGAGGACGGTCAGGGTCTCGATGTCCAGGTCGTTGGTCGGCTCGTCGAGCAGCAGCACGTTGGGCTCGTCGAGCAGCAGCTTGAGCAGCTGGAAGCGCCGCCGCTCGCCACCGGACAGGTCCCCGAGCCGCGCGGTGAGCCGGTCGCCGGTGAAGCCGAAGCGCTCCAGCAGCGAGGTCGCGGTCATCTCCTTGCCGTCGAGGGTCTTCGACACCCGCCGGATGTCCTCGACCGTGGCGAGGACCCGCGCCTCGGGGTCGACCTCGTCGATCGCCTGCGTCAGGTGCGCCAGGCGCACGGTGCGCCCGTGCTTGACCCGGCCGGCGTGCGGCAGGACCGCACCGGAGACCAGGTTGAGCACGGAGGTCTTGCCGGCACCGTTGACGCCGACCACGCCGACGCGGTCGCCCGGGCCGAGTCGCCAGGTGGCGTGCGAGAGCAGCCGCCGCTCCCCGCGCACGAGGTCGACGTCCTCGAGGTCGACGACGTCCTTGCCGAGCCGCTGGGTCGCGAAGCGCTCGAGCTCGAGCCGGTCCCGCGGTGGGGGTACGTCGGCGATGAGCGCGTTCGCCGCGTCGATCCGGAACTTCGGCTTGGACGTCCGGGCCGGCGGTCCGCGACGCAGCCAGGCCAGCTCCTTGCGCACGAGGTTCTGCCGCCTGATCTCGGCGGCCGAGGCCTGGCGCTGCCGCTCGGCCTTGGCGAGCGTGAACGCGGCGTACCCGCCCTCGTAGACGTCGACCTGGCCGTCGTGGACCTCCCAGGTCCACTGGCACACCTCGTCGAGGAACCACCGGTCGTGGGTCACGACCACGAGCGCCTGGTCGCGGGTGCGCAGGTGCGCGGCCAGCCAGGCGACCGCCTCGACGTCGAGGTGGTTGGTGGGCTCGTCGAGCACCATCAGGTCGTGGTCGCCGAGCAGCAGTGCGGCCAGCGAGCAACGTCGCCGCTCGCCACCGGAGAGCCCGGCGACGGCACGGTCGAGCGGGATGCCGGCCAGCAGCTCCTCCACGACCTCGCGGGTGCGGGTCGCCGCGGCCCACTCGTGGTCGGCCATGCCGCCGAGGACGGCCTCACGGACGCTGTGGGAGTCGACCAGCTCGTCGCCCTGGTGGAGGTAGCCCACGAGCAGGCCACGACGCCGCGAGACCCGGCCGGAGTCGGGCTCCTCGAGGCCGGTCATCACCTCCAGCAGCGTGGTCTTGCCGTCGCCGTTGCGGCCGACGATGCCGATGCGGTCGCCCTCCCCCACGCCGAGGGAGACCTCGGACAGCAGCGGGCGCACGCCGTAGGACTTCGAGACGAGCTCGAGGTTCAGCAGGTTCGACACGGGCTCAGCCCACCGGCCCGCCGTCGTAGGAGACCACGTGGACGCCGGAGACGGGCGCGGGCACGGCCACCGTGCGCGGGTGCCCGGCGGCGTGCATCGCCGCGGTCACCTCACGGGCGTGGTCCGCGTCGCTGCACAGCAGCAGCACCGTCGGGCCGGACCCGGACAGCAGGCACTCCATCGCGCCGGCCTCGTAGCCGTCGTCGAAGGTCCGCACGAGGTCCGGACGCAGGGACAGCGCCGCCTCCTGCAGGTCGTTCTGCAGCTGGGCCGGCAGGGCGACCAGGCTGCCCTCGGCCAGGCTCATCAGCAGGTCCGGCGGCAGGAACGGCTCGTCCAGGACGGTGGGGTCGGTCAGCGCGTCGAAGGCGCGGTAGACCTCGGGCGTCGACAGACCCACGTCGCTGCCGACGACCACCCACCACCACGAGCCGGTGTCGGGCAGCGGCTCGACGACCTCGCCGCGGCCGGTGCCACCCGCGGTGCCACCGAGCAGCGCGAAGGGTACGTCGGAGCCGAGCGTCGCCGCGATCGCCAGCAGGTCCTCGTCGCTGGTCTCGAGCTCCCACAGCCGGTCGAGCGCCACGAGGGTGGCTGCCGCGTCGGCCGACCCGCCGGCCATGCCCCCGGCGACCGGGATCGACTTGTGGATCGTGATCGCGGCCGCGAGGTCGAGCCCGTGGTGCTCGACCAGGGCGCGACCGGCACGGATCGCGATGTTGTCGGTGTCCAGCGGCACGACCCGACCGGTGTCGGGCACGGCGTCGGAGGCGTCCGGGTCGGCGAGCAGCCCCTCGAAACGCACCTGGACGTCCCACTCGTGCCACGTCGAGACGGTGACGTCGTCGTAGAGCCCGACGGCCTGGTAGACGGTCGCCAGCGGGTGGAACCCGTCCTCGCGCGGCGCACCGACCCCGAGGTGCAGGTTGATCTTGGCCGGCGCCCGCACCGTCACCCGGCGCGGGTCGTGGAACCTCGCCTCGCTCACGCGCGCTCCTCCTGCTGGGGGGTCTGCTGGTCAGCTGCCGGCCGGTCAGACGGCTCGGGCAGCGCCTCGGCGATGCGCACGAAGTCCTCGACGGTCAGGGACTCCCCGCGCGCCAGCGGGTCCACGCCGGCCGCGGCCAGGGCGGCATCGACGTCGGCGGCGGGCGCCACCGCGCGCAGCACCCCGCGCAGGGCCTTGCGGCGCTGGGCGAAGGCCGCGTCGACGATCGCGAAGACGCGCTCACGGGGGACGGTCGTGCTGGGCGGCTCGCGGCGCGTCCACGCCACCAGGCCGGAGTCGACGTTGGGCGCCGGCCAGAACACGTTGCGACCGATGGCCCCGGCGCGGCGGACGTCGGCGTACCACGCGGCCTTGACCGAGGGGACGCCGTAGACCTTCGAACCGGGTCGGGCCGCCAGCCGGTCGGCCACCTCGGCCTGCACCATCACCAGGCCGCGCTCCAGCGACGGGAGCAGCGCCAGCAGGTGCAGCAGGACCGGGACGGAGACGTTGTAGGGCAGGTTGGCCACCAGGGCGGTCGGCGGCGGGCCGGGCAGCTCGGTGACCTTGAGCGCGTCGCTGAGCACGACCTCGCAGCGGTCGGCGACCGCCGGGGCGTGCTCCGCGAGGGTGCGAGGCAGTCGCGAGGCCAGCAGCTCGTCGAGCTCGACGGCCACGACCCGGTCGACGACCTCGAGCAGGGCCAGGGTCAGCGACCCCAGACCGGGGCCGACCTCGACCACGACGTCCTGCGGCCCGACCCCGGACTCGCGCACGATGCGGCGCACCGTGTTGGGGTCGATGACGAAGTTCTGCCCGCGCTGCTTGGTGGGGCGCAGGTCGAGCTCGGCGGCGAGCTGACGCACCTCCGCCGGCCCGAGCAGCCTCGGACCGGCGGAGGTGTCTGACATGGGTGCCAGGCTAGTGGCCAGCGCTCAGTGACCCGTCATCGTGACGGGACGTCACCGAGGCAGGCCCAGCTTGGCGGCGCAGCCCGGCCACGCGCCGTACCCGCCGCGGGCGTTGCGCAGCTTGGTCGCGATCGCGATCTGGGTGGCACGCGAGGCGGTGTGCGGGTAGCCCGGGCCGCCGTAGGCGCGCCAGGTCTGCAGGTTGAACTGCAGGCCGCCGTAGTAGCCGTTGCCGGTGTTGATGGCCCAGTTGCCGCCGGACTCGCACTGGGCGAGGCGGTCCCACACGGTGCTGCCACCGGCGAAGTTGGGGGCAGCCACCTGGGTGCCGACCTTCACAATGCGGTCGACCGGCTCGCGGAGCACGGTCGCCTTGTGGACCTTGCGGACCGAGACCTCGCCGTTGCGGAGGAAGACCTTGTAGACGACGTCGCGCAGGCCGGGGCGGCCCTCCTGGACGACCTCGCTCTGACCGGCGGGCATGGAGGAGTCCTTGCGCTCGATCGTGTCGAAGGCGATCGACTCGCCGTCGATCTTCTTCTTCTGGACCTGGACGTCGGTGAAGACGATCTTCTCGCCGCCCTTGAGACGCTTGCCCGCGCGGAGGTTGATCTCGTCGCGCTCGTGGATCGACACCCCGACGGCCTCCAGCGCCTCGGCGACCGTCGCGACGGTGAGCGTGCGCTTCTTGGCCTTGCCGCCGGCGATGACCAGGGTCAGCTTCTTCGGCGTGGTGACCTCCAGGGTCGCGCCGGAGCGGTCCAGGTCGCCGCCGCGGGAGAGCGAGAGGTCGGCGTCGCGGAAGCCGCGGCCGATCTCGGCGAGCGCGGAGTCGATGTCGGTGGCGTAGACCCAGTGGGTCTGCTCCTCGCCGTCGACCTCCAGGGTCAGCGGCTTGGCGTACTGCACCGTGATCGCGCTGCCGTCCTCGACCGCCTCGTCGCGCTGGGGGGCGACCAGGTCGCGCTCGCCCAGCTCGACGCCCTCGGCCGCGAGCACGTCGGCGACGGTGTCACCGGCGGCGGAGACCTCGCGGGTCTCGCCGTCGACGGTGAGCGTCACGGTGCTGGCCAGGGCGGAGTAGCCCAGGGTGGTGCCGGCGACGGCCAGGACCACCGTGGTGATGAGTCCGACCATGACCGCGCGGCTGCGGGCGAGGGTGGTGATGGTGCTGCGCACACTTCTCCGAACGTCGTGCTGTCCGAGCCTCGAGCGTCGGCGCGCACCCGCGTCGCAGACCGGGGGCGGTGGCCACCAGACGGCGGGCGCGGGGGATGTCAGTCGGTCTGGTGGACCGGCTGGGAGCGCCGACGGAACCTCTCGATCCCGGCTGTCGAGGGACCAGCAAAACAAGGATCCGGGCGCCGCGCCAAGTCAACTCACAGAATCGTGACGAGCCTCTCGCAAGGTTCCAGACCGGCTCAGCACGGTTCCTCAGGAGGCCTCTCACGCCGCTGACCTGCGGTTTGTGACGGATGTGGCGACTTGGACCCTCCCCGTGAGGCGGTCAGCCGGTCACCAGCGCCCTCCGAAGGCCCGGTCGGTGGTGGCGTCGATGGCGGCGCACAGCTCGCCCAGGTCCTCCCCGCGCACCTGCGCCATCGTGCGCACGGTGAGCGGCACGAGGTAGGAGGCGTTCGGGCGACCCCGGTAGGGCGTCGGCGTGAGGTACGGCGCGTCGGTCTCGACCAGGATCCGGTCCTGCGGGGCCATGGCCAGCGCCTCGCGCAGCGGGTCGGCGTTCTTGAACGTCACCGTGCCGGCGAAGGACAGGTGCGCGCCGCGGTCCAGGCAGGCCCGGGCGAAGAGGGCGTCGCCGGAGAAGCAGTGCATGACCCAGCGCTCGGGCGTCCCCTCGGAGTCGAGCACCCGCAGCACGTCCTCGTGGGCGTCGCGGTCGTGGATGACCAACGTCTTGTCGAGCCGCTTGGCGAGGTCGATGTGCCAGCGGAAGGACTCCTCCTGAGCGGCGCGGCCCTCGTCGCCGGTGCGGAAGTGGTCGAGCCCGGTCTCGCCGACCGCGCGGACCTTCTCGTGCGCCTGCGCAAGGGCCTCGATCTCGGCGTACGCCGCCTCGAGCTCCCCCGACGCCGCCAGCCGTGGCGCCTCGTTGGGGTGCAGGGCGACCCCGGCGACGAGCGCGTCGTGGGTGGCCGCCGCCGCGACGGCCCACCGGGCGCCGGGCAGGTCGCAGCCGATCTGCACGATCCGCGGCACCCCGACCGCGGCGGACGCGGCCAGCGCCTGCTCGGTGCTGAACCACTCCCCCTCGGAGTCGGCGATGTCGAGGTGGCAGTGGTTGTCGACGACCGGGTGCGGCAGCGGCTCCGGCGCGGGCGGTCGCTCGCGGTCGCGCCGGGCGCCGGACTTCTCCTCGGTGGCCGCGCGGGTGCGGGTGGGGCCCTCGCCCGTCGGGCCCCGGTCTGCGGCGTCGCTCACGAGCCGAGCACCCGCTCGATGATCGCCTCCGCCGCGGCCTCCGGGGCCTGCGTGGGGATCCAGTGGGTGACGCCCTGCAGCACCACCAGCTCGTAGGGCGCGTCGACGTAGCGCGGCGTGGCGTCGACGGGCGCGCGGCAGATCGCGGCGTCGCCGTCGCTCCACACCAGCGTGGTGGGGACGGTGACGCGGCGGCCGAGCAGGCCGCGGTCCATGAACGGGATGCCGCGGTACCACCCGAGGCCGCCGGGCAGTGCGCCGTCCTCGACGATCTCGCGACGGAAGCGAGCGACCTCGTCGGGGGTCATGCCGAAGACGCCGCCGAGCAGCCGCTCCATGGAGCCACCCTCGTCGCGGGCCAGCCGCTCGGGCAGCCGCGGGACGTTGAAGGCGGCCATGTACCAGGACTTCAGGCCCTGCCTCGAGGTGAACCACGAGCGCATGAAGGCCTCGGGCTGCGGCACCGACAGCGCGGTCAGGCTGGCCACCTTGCTCGGCTCGAGCATCGCGGCGACCCACGCGGTGGCGGCGCCCCAGTCGTGGCCGACCAGGTGGGCGCGCCCGCCGGCGGCGTCGACGACCGCGAGGGCGTCGCGGGCGAACTCCTGCACCGCGTAGGCACGCCGGCCGCGCGGCCGGGCCCGGGGCGAGTGGCCGCGCTGGTCCACGGCGAGGGTGCGCAGGCCCTGCGCGTGCAGCAGCGGGGCGACCAGCCGCCACGAGGTGGCGCGCTCGGGGAACCCGTGCAGCAGCACGACGGGCGTCCCGTCGATCGGGCCCTCGTCGACGACGTCGAGGGTCAGGCCCCCGCGGGTGACCTCGGTGACCCGGTGTCGGGTTGCTGGCTGCTCCATCAGTCCTCCTGGGGCTTGTGGACGGCGTCGTACACGACTCGCTTGGGTACGCCGGCGAGCCGGGCGACCTCGAGGATCGCCTCCTTGCGCGTCGACCCGGCCGCCTCGTGGTCGGCGACGGCGGCGCGCAGCTCCGCGGGCGTGTCCCCCACGGCGGCGGTCGGCACCGCGCCGGAGACGACCAGGGTCACCTCGCCGCGGACCCCCTCGGCGGCCCAGGTGACCAGCTCGGCCAGCGGGCCGCGACGCACCTCCTCGTGGGTCTTGGTCAGCTCGCGGCACACCGCGGCGGGCCGGTCGTCGCCGAAGGCCTCGGCGAGCGCGGCCAGTGCCGCCTGGGTGCGGTGCGGGGCCTCGAAGAAGACCATGGTGCGTTCCTCGGCGGCCAGGCCGGCCAGCCGTCGGGCGCGCTCGCCCGCCTTGCGGGGCAGGAAGCCCTCGAAGCAGAACCGGTCGACCGGGAGCCCGCTGACCGCGAGCGCGGTGAGAACCGCGCTGGGACCCGGGACCGCGGTGACGTGGACGTCCGCCTCGACCGCGGCGGCGACCAGGCGGTAGCCGGGGTCGCTCACGCTGGGCATCCCGGCGTCGGTGACGAGCAGGACCCGCTCGCCGGCGAGCAGCGCCTCGAGGAGCACCGGCGTGCGGGCGGACTCGTTGCCCTCGAAGTAGGACACGACCCGGCCACCGATCTGCACGTCCAGGTCGGTCGTGAGCCGCTTGAGCCGCCGGGTGTCCTCGGCGGCGACGACGTCGGCGCGGGCCAGCTCGGTGGCCAACCGGGGCGGCGCGTCCTCGGGGCGGCCGATCGGGGTGGCGGCCAGCACCAGCACGCCCTCCCCCTCGCCGGCGCCGGCTCGTGGCTCGCCTGCAGGTCGGTTCACGCCCGGCATCCTCCCATCCTCCGTCGTACTCCCTGGGTGCCCCCGTAGGGTGGCGGCCGTGACGAGAGCGGCGCCCCAGCGCGACGACCTGCGCGCCGGGGAACGCGAGGCGGATCGCGGGGCGGATCGCGGGGCCACCGTCGGGCTCTCCTCCACCGCCGAGGGCCGCCCCGTGCCCAGCGCGTGGGCGCGGGCGAAGGGCCGGTTGCCCAGGGAGGACCCCTTCATCGGCTGGAGCGCCGCGCTGGCGCTCGGTCTGCTGGCGCTGTTCCTGCGGCTGTGGCGCCTCGGCACCCCACGGGAGTTCCAGTTCGACGAGACCTACTACGCCAAGGACGCCTGGGCGCTGCTGAAGAACGGCTTCGTGCGCGGCTACGTCGACGACGCCAACGACCAGATCCTGTCGGGCACCACCACGGACCTGTGGACCGAGGGCCCGTCGATGATCGTCCACCCCGAGGTCGGCAAGTACCTCATCGGCCTCGGCGAGGCCGTCTTCGGCCTCGACCCGTTCGGCTGGCGGGTCGCCTCGGCCGTCGTCGGGTCGCTGATGGTCGTGGTGATGGTGCGCCTGGCGCGCCGCCTCACCGGCTCCACGATGCTCGGTCTGGTCGCCGGCCTGCTGCTGATGCTCGACGGGCTGCACTTCGTGCTGTCGCGGCTGGCGCTGCTCGACATCTTCGTGGCGTTCTTCCTGCTGTGCGGCGTGGCCTGCTGCGTCAACGACCGTGACTGGTATCGCGCCCGGCTGGCCCGGCTGCTGCCCTCGCCGCCGCCTGCGTCCTCCTGGGGGCCGGTGCGCGGCCTGCTGTTCCGCCCCTGGCTGCTGCTGGGCGGCATCAGCTTCGGCCTGGCGGTCGGCACCAAGTGGACCGCGCTCTACCCGCTGGCGGCGTTCGGCCTGCTGGTGTGGGCCTGGAGCGCCGGCGGTCGCCGGTCCTTCGGCGTGCGGTGGGCCTGGCTGCGCTCGCTCGCGGCCGACGCCCCGACGGCGTTCGTGCACCTCGTCGTGGTGGCCGCCGCGACCTACCTGCTGACCTGGACCGGCTGGCTGGTGCACGCCGAGGAGTACGAGCAGCACCTCTCCAGCACGCAGTACACCCAGTTCAGCGGGTCCGGCAGCTGCGACGGCGAGTCCTTCGTCGACGACTCCCCCGACCGCGACGCCCGGTGGCCGACCGCCACCGAGCCGGACGCCAGCGGCCTGGGCGAGGTCACCCAGTCGCTGCGATCGCTGTGGTACTACCACCGCGACGTCTACACCTTCCACACCCACTTCCTGAACTGCTCCACGCACACCTACCAGTCCCAGCCCTCGGGGTGGCTGCTGCTCAACCGGCCGGTCGGCGTCGCAGCCGACACGGGCATCGAGCCCGGCACCCGCGGCTGCACCGCCCCCGCCGGCAGCGACTGCCTGCGCCAGGTGCTGCTGATCGGGACGCCGATGATCTGGTGGACCGGCATCGTGGCGCTCGCCTTCGCGGTGCTGATGTGGGTCGGCGCGCGGGACTGGCGCTACGGCGTCGCGGTCGCGGGTGCGGCCTCGACGTGGCTGCCGTGGCTGCTCTACGACGACCGGCCGATCTTCCTGTTCTACGCCGTGCTGATCCTGCCGTTCGTGGTGCTGGCGCTGACGTTGGGCATCGGGCGGTTGATCGGCCCCGACCGCGAGCCCACCACCCGGCGTACGGTCGGCGTCGTGCTGGCCGGGTCGTTCCTCGTGCTGGTGCTGCTGAACTTCGCGTGGTTCTGGCCGATCTTCACCCACGAGCTGCTGACGCACTCCGCGTGGCTGGACCGCATCTGGTTCAGCCGCTGGATCTGACGGGACGTACGCCGCGTCGGGACCGACCCCTCGGGGCCGCGGGCGTGAGGTTCATCGGCGCCCCGATGAAGCTGACCCGGCCGACCGTGCGCGAGCGACCTGTCGGCCGTGCGCGAGTGACTTCTCGGCGGTCAGGGGCGCGAGAGATCAGTCCTGGGTGCCGGCGCACTCGTTGGCGAAGGCCACCAGGTCGTGGGCGCTGTAGTGCGAGGGGTCGTCGTGGGGGCCCTGGACGGTGCGCAGCGAGACGTCGGCACCGAACTCGTTGAGCCGGGAGACGATCTCGCCGCTGTTGGAGTCATAGGGCACGAACGGGTCGCGCGGGGAGGCGACGAAGCGGAACGTCGCTCCGGTCTTGGCCAGCTTGAACGCGGTGTCGACCGGGTTGCGGTCACGGGGGTAGGGCTGGCCGCCGTAGGCCTGGGAGATGAAGCGGCGGGCGCCGGGGACGTTGCCCATGGTCGACATGTCCACGGCCGGCTTCACGCCGTACCAGCAGGCGGGCTTGCGCTCGCCGTGGACCAGCGCGTTCAGGGACGTCGTGCCACCCATGGAGGCGCCGATGTAGAGCTTGACCTCAGCCCCGCCCTGCTGCTCGGCCCAGTCCCACAGCTTCATGGTGTCCTCGGTGGAGACCGGGTTGCCCCAGTTCTCCCGGTGGAACATCGAGGAGGCCACCACCCAGCCGTCACGACGCAGGGCGTCGAGCCAGGTGCCGTCCATCTTGTGGTTGTAGTTGGAGCCCTGGCCGTGGAAGAAGATCGCCACGCCCTTCGGCTCGGTCGTCGGCGGGAGGTTGACCCGCACGCGCTGGCCGTCGAGGTTGCCGCGCACCTGCTCGGCGGGGTGCTCACCGCTCGCCCCGGTGGTCAGCAGCACGAGCAGGAAAGCCAGCACCGTGGCGGTCACGCCCTGTGCGATCCGCTTCGTCCTCATCCAACAGCCCCCTGGTCGACCGGTCGGCCACTATTGTGCGCAGGCACCACCGACGGTCGCGACCCCGGTGGGTGTGAGATGCCCCCTGCCCCTCCGCTCAGAGCGGGAACGTCGTGCCCGTCCGCTGCTCGGAGATCTCCCACAACCGCCGCGCCGCGTCGGCGTCGCGCGCCTGGGCCGAGCGCGGGTTGGAGCCTGGCGCGCCGCGCAGGCCCTGGAAGCCGGAGGGGCCGATGTAGGAGTTCGGCGGCAAGTCGGCGATGACCGCGTGGACGGTGGGCCGGGCGCCGAACTCCGCGCTCGTGGCGACGATCTTGTTTCCCAGCCACATCAGCTTGTTCATCAACGGGTTCGCGTGGTGGCTCTGAAGGTTGGTCGCGCTGTAGCCGGGGTGGCAGGCGTGCGCGACGACGGGGCTGCCGGCCTCGGTGAGCCGGCGCTGCAGCTCGGCGGTGAAGAGCAGGTTGGCCAGCTTGGACTGCTGGTAGGCCCGGGTCGGCTTGTAGGACCGCTCCAGGTCGAGGTCGTCGAAGTCGACCTGCGGGCCGTTGTGCAGCCCCGAGGAGACCGTCACGACCCGGTCGGTGACCTGCGGCAGCAACAGGTTCGTGAGCGCGAAGTGGCCCAGGTGGTTGGTGCCGAGCTGGCGCTCGAAGCCGTCGACGGTGCGCCCCTGCGCCACCATCATGATGCCGGCGTTGTTGACCAACGAGGTGATCTCGCGCTCGCCCCAGGCCTCGGCGAACGCCCGCACCGATGAGAGGTCGGCCAGGTCGAGCTCGGCCACCTCGGTGGATCCGTCGAGGTCCGCCGCGGCGGCCCGCCCCTTGCCCGTGTCGCGGACGGCGAGGACGACGTGCCCGCCGGCGGCCGCCAGCTTCCTCGCGGCCTCCAGGCCGATGCCGGAGTTGGCGCCGGTGACGACGTAGGTGCGGCCGGTCAGGTCCGGGAGGGAGGGGGCGCTCATGACCCCGAACCTACCGAGCGACCGGCTGCACCCGACCGGCTATCCGGCGTACGCCGCCTCCGAGCGCAGCGCGCGGGCCCGACGGACCCGCTGCTTCTCCTCGTCCTCCAGCGCGGCGGTCAGCAGCGAGACCAGGGCCTCGAGCTGGACGTCGGAGCTGGCGCCGATCTCCTCGTCGGACCCGTCGAGCGCCCGGGCGGCCAGCCCGGCCTTGGAGTCGATGAGCTCGGCGATGCGGGTGTCGATCGTGTGCGCGGCGATGACACGCCACGCGGTGACCGGCTCCTCCTGGCCGATGCGGTGGATGCGGTCGATCGCCTGGGTCTGCTCGGCGTCGGTCCACGACAGCTCGGCGAGGACGAGGTTGGAGGCGACCTGGAGGTTCAAGCCGACGCCGGCCGCCATCAGCGAGCAGACGACGACCTGGACGTCGGGGTCCTCGGTGAAGGAGTCGATCGCGGCCTGGCGGGCCTTCGGCGTCTGGTCGCCGCGGATCGAGGCGTAGCGGATGCCACGCTCCTCGAAGAGCTTCTCGGCGGCGTCCATGACGTCGACGTGCTTGGCGAAGAAGACGACCTTGCCGACGTTGCGCGCCAGCTGGGCGGCGTAGTCGGCGGCGAGCCCGGCCTTGGCCTGGCCGATGCGGCGCACCATCGAGAAGACGTTCTCGCCGTCCTTCTTGTTCGAGGAGTCCTCGAGCTCCCAGCCGGCGACCCGGCGGACCAGCTCGTGGTCGATGCCCTCGACGGTCTTCCCGGAGACGCGGGTCTCCAGCGCGGAGTGGTAGCGGGCCACCATGCGGCGGGCGAGCTCCTTCTCCGCGGCCTTGATGGAACGACCGACCGCGTCGTCGAGCTCGACGGGGAGGTCGGCGACCCGGCGGGCCGGGATGTCGGCGGCGACGTCGACCTTGCGGCGACGCACGATGCCCTGGTTGACCACGCAGGTGCGGGCCGCGCCGTAGAACGCCGGGCCATCGGCCGGGCTGAGGCCGGTCTCCTCCAGCGCCTCCATCAGCGGACCCAGCGGGACCTTCTCGTCGATCCAGCCGAGGTACTGCCAGATCGCGCGGAAGTCCTCGATGTCGTTGATCAGCGGGGTGCCGGTCAGGGCCATGAGCAGCGGCCGCGCGGAGCGCGCCCGGAGCCGGTCGGCGAGGTGGAGCACGTGCTGGGAACGCTGCGAGGTCTTGTTCTTGATGAAGTGCGCCTCGTCGACGACCATCCCCTTGAACCCGAAGTCGCCGAGCCAGCCGACGTGGCGGTCGAGGATCTCGTAGTTGACCACGACGATGTCGGCCCAGCCGTCGACGTCGTAGCCGTCGCCGTGGATGACCGTCGAGGTGCGTCCGGGGGTCCAGATGCCGGCCTCACGGGCCCAGCTGGTCTTCACGACGTTGGGCACGACGACCAGCAGCGGGTAGGCGTCCGCGGCCTGCGCGGCCAGCAGCGCCTGGGCGGTCTTGCCCAGGCCCGGCTCGTCGGCGAGCAGGAAGGTCCGGTGCCCCTGGGCGGCGGCCTCGACCACCTGCGACTGGTGCTTCATCAGCTCGCGACCGGAGGCCGCGACCAGCGACCCGGGCTCGGGCAGCGGCATGCACGCCGACGCACCGCCGTACTCGAAGGAGCGGAAGAGGGGACCCAGCAGCTCCCAGCCGGCGAGCCGGCGGGGCCGGGCGTTCTGGGCCGCGGCGCCGGTGAAGTCGGGGACGAGGAAGGGGTTGGCGAGGCGACGGGCGGTCACGCTCTGCGGGACGACTCGCTTCTCGATGACGGGGGCGTCCGGGTCGTCCTCGTCGACCTCGGGCTCGTCGGGCACCTCGAGGCCGGCACGCTTCTTCATCTCGCGGCGCAGGTCCTCGGCGGCGTCGCCGACCTCGGCGTCCTCGGCCAGCAGGTGCAGCAGCGTGGTGTCGCGGGTGGCGGTCTTGGCCAGGATGGTCGCGATGCCGTCGAGGCGCTTGAGCTGCTCGGCGCGGTGGGACTCCGAGGCCTCGGTGTCGGCCTTGAGCCGGGCCCGCTCCTCGCGGACGAGCAGCGCCACGACCTGGAACTTGGTGCGCGCGCTCGGCGGCACGGCGCCGCGCTGGGCGGCACCCTCCACCTCGCGCACCGCGCGCGCCAGGACGGGGATGATCCCCTCGTTGTCGAGGTCGCGCACCCGTCGCTGGGCGCGCTGACCGTTGCCACGACGCTGGGGCCGTCGAGCCACTCGCTCCTCCTCCGGGCCGGCGCACCCTCGGTGGGCCGCACGGCGATCGGTCCGGGCCAGGCGTCCCGGCGGGTTCCGGGGACGGCGGCGCAGGCCGGCGCTCGCACCGATGAGGGGGACTCGCTGCCGGTGGTCGGGCCGGTCGGGCCAGCCCTGGGGGCCGGTCGATCGGGCCGAGCGGTGGGGGTCCCGGGAGCTGCTGCTCCTGGTCCACGGGGTGCGAACGGCACCACTGTCTCACATCGACCCTCACCCGGTGGCATCCCGTGCAGGTCCGGCGCACACCGGGCGGTCACCGGTGTCGCGGAGGGATGGGACGCGCGGAGGCCTCCTTACCCGGGCGGGTGGTTTGGCAGGGGGCGACCGCGGAGCACCATCGAGTCGTTCTCGCTCTCGAATCACCACATCCGGGTGGTGCTTCCACCCGCAGGGGTGATCGTCGGGAACGGCCGTGGCCGGGGACCGGAATCCTTCCCGGCCGCGGCGCCCCGGGGCCGATGGGGCACAGCGCCGGCCCGGCGCCGAAGGAGCGAGGACGCCGACGTGGACGCCGAGCGACTCACGCGCAACTGGGACGAGCGGCTCCAGGAGCTGCGTGTCGTCCAGACCGCCTTCGGCGCGGCGGGCCGCCGCCCGACCGGGACTGACCGCGCACCGGCCCCCACGGGCGCTCAGGCAGCGATGGACACCAGCAGCCCGCCGGCCAGGAAGGCGGCGAGGACACCGGCCAGCGCCGGCGCCGGGACGTCGGGCACCCAGGCCCGCTCGACCCCGTCGCCCATCGCGCCGTGCGACCGGGCGTGCCCCTGCCCCCGTCGCAGCATGAGCCGGTTGACCGGGTAGGCAGCGGCGTAGGCCGCGAGGAACGCCAGCCCCATGCTCCACCAGAAGGTGGGGTTGACCAGCCCCGCGTGCAGGGCACCGGGGATCAGCAGCACGACCGCGTTGTCGACGACCTCCATGGTCAGGATCGAGATCGTGTCCGCGAGCACCACCGTCTTCAGGGCAATCCCCACGGCCAGACCGCTGCGCAGCAGCGGGAGGCTGGACAGCGCGAAGCCGAAGGCGAAGGCCAGGGCGAGCGCCAACGGGATGGTCGCCAGGGCTCCCAGGCCGATCGCCGTGGCCACGACCAGCGCCACGATCTCGCCGGTGGCGCACCCGGTCAGGCAGTGCAGGGTGGCGCTGGCGGCCATCCCCTCCATGCCCTGCGAGCTCTCGGGGCCCTGCCCCGGGGACTGCTCCTCAGCGCTGGCGCGCGTCGTCACGGTCGGGTGCTCCACACGTCCTCCTCAGGGTCGGGTCGAGGTGTCCCGGGGCCGGGTGGCGGCTGGGTGGTGCGGTCCAGGGTCAGCAGCGCCCCGAGGACGGCGAGGATGCCGCTGATCGTCTCCGAGGCCGCGGCCCTGCCGGTCTCCGCCAGCAGCAGCCCACTGGGCACGAGCAGCAGGCCGACCACGACCGCGGCGACGACGGCCGGCACGGACCGTCCAGGGGCGAGCAGGCGCAGGGCTGCCAGCAGCACCACGATGGCCGCGCCCATGGCGCGCCAGGTGCCCTCGCGGCCCTCGGGCGTCTCGGCGTACAACGTCCACTGCGACAGCGCCAACCACGTCCCGGTCGTCAGGAGCAGAGCGGCGCCGGCCCGGGCCAGCCCCGGTCGTCGCGCAGGCCCCTGGCGCTCCAACGACTGCGCGCGGCGGCTGACCTCCGCGGCATGCCGCTGAGCGGCCTCGTCCTCGAGGTGGGCGTGGGTGCCGGCCACCTCGACGCTGCCGTCCTCACGCGTCGTACGACTGGCGCCGGTCGCGCCGTGCACGTTCCACAGCAGGCCGCTCCACGCCGCCAGCGCTGCGCCGGCGACGCCGACGGCGGCACCGGCGGCGGCGACCGGCCAGGACATCAGGAGCACCCCGACGCCCACGACGGCCACACCGAGGACCAGCACCCCGAGGGCTGCCCAGGAGGCGGTCGGGCGCCCGCGGGGGGGATCGCCCCGGTAGCGCCCGACCGTCTCCTGGCGCCCCGGCATCCCGACCCGGTGCGGCCCCCGCCGGGCCCGACGGCCTCGCGCCGCGCGGTGTTG
>JAYYWX010000081.1:0-25530 GCA_036341255.1 Actinomycetota bacterium
GCTCTCGCAGCGGGTGGGGCTGTGCAAGCCCTTCACGCTCGCCAAGCAGATGGGCATCGTGGGCCTGAAGGGCAAGGAGGGCGCCGACCGCTGGATGGTGCCGTCCTTCGCGCTGGGTGTCGCCTCGGTGAGCCCGCTGGAGATGGCCGAGGCCTACGCGACGTTCGCCGAGCGCGGACTGCACTGCACCTCGCGGCCGGTGACGTCGATCGAGGACATGGCCGGCAACACGCTCAAGGAGTACCCCACCAAGTGCCGCCAGGTGATGGAGAACTCCACGGCCGACGCCGTCAACGACGTGCTGCGCGGCGTCATCGAGCCCGGTGGTTTCGCCTCGTCCTGGCAGCTCGACAGCCCCTCGGCCGGCAAGACCGGCACCACCCAGGACGGCAAGTCCGTGTGGTTCGTCGGCTACACCCCGACCATGGCCGCCGCGGCCATGATCGCCGGCGCCAACCAGTCCGGCACCCCGATCAGCCTCACCGGCCAGACCGTCGGACCCAACTACATCTCCTCGGCGTCCGGCTCGGGCTTCGCGGCTCCGATCTGGGGCACCGCCATGCGCAACGTCATGGGCGAGCTCCCGAACGAGGACTTCGTCGCCCCTGACGCCTCCGACGTGGCGGGCGTGCCCACCACCGTGCCGTCCGTGGCCGGGCTCAGTGTCGAGGGAGCTACCCGTCAGCTCGAGGACGCCGGGTTCGTGGTCTCCTACGGCGGCTACGTCAACAGCGGGTACGCCGAGGGACTGGTCGCCTACTCCTCACCCGGAGGCGGCGCGGTCGTGCCTTCGAGCTCCTCGATCACGCTCTACCAGTCCAACGGTCGCCCGCCGAAGCCCCCGAAGACCAACAACGGCGGGAACAACAAGAACAACGGCAACGGCAACGGGCGCGGCAACGGGCGCGGGAACGGCAACAACCGCAACAACGACTGACGGCCGGCTGACCGGCCCCGGGTGGGGGCCGGCAGCGCTCAGGCGCCGAGCTGGCGGCGTACTCCGCGGGGAGTGGAGTGCATCGCGTGAACCAGGTTCACGCGGCGCACTCCAGCACGTAGGGGTTGTCCACAGCCTGCGATCGTCGCTCGGGCGCCGGGGTCGCGGACGACGCATGATCGGGAGGTGTCCGGCCCCGACCTCCAGCGCCTGCTCAGACGTCAGCACGGCGTGCTGTCGCGCCGGCAGGCGCTCGGGGCCGGCGCCGATCAGGTGCACGTCGCCCGGATGGTGCGACGCGGGGAGTGGGTCGTCGTGCATCCCGGCGTCTACGTCACGCACAACGGGCCGCTGACCCGGGCCCAGCGCGAGTGGGCAGCACTCCTGCGGTACCCCGGCTCGGTGCTCGCGGGGGCCGCCGCCTTGGCAGCGCACGGAGTGGTGGCCCCGTCACGGGGGCGCCAGGCGCGGCAGTCCGGCCCGCTGGAGCTCGCCCTCCCCCACGGGCGGCATCCCCGGCGCAGCTCGCCCGGGATTGCTACATCGCAGCGTCGCGACTTCGCCGAGGCCGCGCTGCCGGCCGCGCATCCGCCACGACTGCGAGTCGAGCATGCGGCCGTCGACGTGGCCTCGCGAGCCCCGTCCGAGGACGCCGCAGTCGCAGTGCTGGCGGACGTCGTCCGGGATGGGCACACCACGCCAGCGCGGCTGAGCGCGGTGCTCGAGCGGCAGCGAGGTCCGCGTCGTGCACTGCTGCGTGAGGTGCTGGCCGACGTGGGCTCAGGGGCGCAGTCGCCACTCGAGCGCAGGTACCTGCGTGACGTCGAGCGCGCCCACGGGCTGCCCACCGGGCAGCGGCAGGTGCGCGAGCAGGTCGCGTCCTGGTCGGGCGTCGAGACCTCGACGCTCTTCCGCGATGTCCACTACGCCCTCTTCAGCTCGCTCGTCGAGCTGGACGGAGGGCTCGGCCACTCCGCCGCCGCGGACCGCTGGGCGGACCTCGACCGCGACCTGGCGGCGGCCGCCGACGGGCTCGCGACGCTCCGAGCGGGCTGGCGCCAGGTGCTCGACCCGTGCCGGCTGGCACTCGTCGTCGGCCGCACGCTGAGCCTGCGCGGGTGGCACGGCCGACCTACCCCGTGCGCTCGCCCCGACTGCCGGGTCCGGACCGAACGAGCGGCCTGAACCGACCCGCTGGCGGGCGCCGTGTGAACCAGCTTCACGGGGCGCACTCCAGCAAGCGGGTCCGACCAGGGACGAGCGGCGTGTGCCCCGCCTCAGGCGCCGAGCTGGCGGCGTACCTCCGCGGCGACGGCACCGCCGTCGGCGCGCCCCTTCACCTGGGGCTGGACGACGCCCATGACCTTGCCCATCGCCTTCATCCCCTCGGCACCGGCCCCGGTGGACTCGATGGCCGCGGCGACGATGTCGGACACCTCGGCGTCACTGAGTTGCTCGGGGAGGTACTCCGCGATCACCTCGGCCTCGGCCCTCTCCCGCTCGGCGCTCTCGGCGCGCCCGCCGTCGGCGAACGCGGTGGCGGCCTCGCGGCGCTTCTTGGTCTCGCTGGTGAGCACGCCGATGACTTCGTCGTCGGAGAGGGTCTTGGCGGTCTTGCCGGCGACCTCGGCGTTGGTGACGGCGGCCAGCACCATCCGCAGCGTGGAGGAGCGCAGCTCGTCACGGGCCTTCATGGCGGTGGTGAGGTCGGCGCGGAGGCGGTCCTTGAGGCTGCTCATGCGGGTCATTGTGGCAGCCTGACGTCGTGGTTCCCACCTCGGTTTCCGCCCTCGGCAGGGCGACCACCCGCGTCGCGGCCGGCGCGTTGGTCGCCGGGGCCACGACGACGGCGTACGCCGCGTGGGAGGCGCGGCGCTACGTGCTGCGCGAGCGGACCCTCCCGGTGCTGCCGCCCGGGGCCCGGGCGCTGCGGGTGCTGCACCTCACCGACCTGCACATGACGCCGGGGCAGCGGGCCAAGCAGGAGTGGCTCGCAGGGCTGGCGGGGCTGCGCCCCGACCTGGTGGTGGACACCGGGGACAACCTCGCCCACCGCGACGCGGTGCCCGTGGTGACCGACGCGCTCGGGCCGCTGCTGGACGTGCCTGGGGTCTTCGTCCACGGCAGCAACGACTACTTCGAGCCGTCCTTCCGCAATCCTTTCGGCTACCTGCTGCCCGACACCGGCAAACGGCACACCGACGTACCCGAGCTCCCCTGGCGCGAGCTGTCCCGGACCTTCACCGACGCCGGCTGGCTCGACCTCACCAACACCCGGGGCCGGCTGCGCGTCGGCGACCTGGACCTCGCGTTCACCGGGGTCGACGACCCGCACCTGGGCTACGACCGGCTCGACGAGGTCGCCGGCCCGGCCGACCCCGAGGCGGACGTGCGGTTGGGCGTCACCCACGCGCCGTACCTGCGGGTGCTGGATGCGTTCGCCCGGGACGGGTACGACGCCGTGCTCGCCGGTCACACGCACGGCGGCCAGGTGTGCCTGCCGGGCGGGCGGGCGCTCGCGACCAACTGCGACCTGGAGCCGGCCCGCGCCCGCGGGGTGCACCGTCACCCGGCCGACTCCTCCCCCGGCGACCCGGGCTCGACCTGGATGCACGTCGGCGCTGGCCTGGGCACGTCTCCCTACGCGCGCATCCGCATCGCCTGCCGTCCCGAGGCGGTGCTGCTGACGCTGGTCCCGATTGGGGAGGGCTGAGGGGCCTCGGCTATGCTCCCTCGCGGACGTGGCCCCGTGGGGTCGCTCCGATCGGGCTGTGGCGCAGCTTGGTAGCGCGCCTCGTTCGGGACGAGGAGGCCGCAGGTTCAAATCCTGTCAGCCCGACAGCAGGGCCCGGATCCGTTGAGGATCCGGGCCCTTGTGCTGTCCACCGTGGGCCCCAGCGCGGGCGCCGACCCAGGGTGTGCGTCCTGCTGGATTCGTGTGGCGGCCGTGACATGATTCGGCCCATGCCTGACGACCAGCGGCCCGACGACGCACCCTCCCTGGAGGCTCCCAGCCTCGGGAGGCTGTTAGGTCGTCGCAAGGGCAAGGCGGCCGACGAGACGGCCGAGCCCGTTGCTCCCGCTCCCACCCCTGCCGCGGCAGCTCCCGCACCGGTCGCCACGGCTCCGACTCCGAAGGCGCCCCGCGCACCCCTGTCGATCGACGGTCGCGTCGCGGCCGGCGTCACCGGCCTGGTGGTCGGTCTCCTGATCGTCCTGCTCACCGCCGGCTCGCTGCGGCTGTGCGAGAGCGTCCGCGGGGTCTCCACCTGCGGCGGCGGTCCCGGTTTCACCCTGCTCGTGGCCGTGATGGTCGCCATGGTGCTGCTCGGCGGCACCCTGCTGCGCCTAGCGCGCGTGCCGGACCCGATGAGCACGAGCTTCCTGGCCGTGGGCCTGACCTGCGTCCTCTCGCTGCTGTTCCTGGTCGACGTGCTGCAGGAGTGGTGGATGGTCATCGTCATCCCCGTGATGACCGTGGCGACCTTCCTGCTCTCGCACTGGGTCACCACCAGCGTCATCGAGCCCGCCGAGGGCTGAGACCCGCCGAGGCGTCACCCACGCACGCCCGAGGCGTCACTCACGCACGCTCCACAGGTCGCTCGCGCGCGTGAGTGACGCCTCGGCCGTGCGCCAGCGACCTCTCGGCCGTGCGCCAGCGACCTCTCGGCGGTGGGTCAGGCCCGGGAGACCGCCACGAGCTCGGCGATCTGCACGGTGTTGAGGGCGGCGCCCTTGCGCAGGTTGTCGTTGCTGATGAACAGCGCCAGTCCACGGCCGCCGTCGACGCCCTCGTCGGCGCGGATGCGACCGACGTACGACGGGTCCTTGCCGGCGGCCTGCAGTGGGGTCGGGATGTCGGTCAGCTCGACGCCGGGAGCGCCCGCGAGCAGCTCGGCAGCCCGCTCGGGCGAGATCGCCCGCTCGAACTCGGCGTTGATCGCCAGCGAGTGACCGGTGAAGACCGGGACGCGCACGCAGATGCCGGACACCTTGAGCTCGGGGATACCCAGGATCTTGCGGGACTCGTGGCGGAGCTTCTGCTCCTCGTCGGTCTCGCCCCGGCCGTCGTCGACCAGGTTGCCGGCGAACGGCAGCACGTTGTGGGCGATCGTGCGCTGGTACACCCCGGGCTCGGGGAAGGCGACGGCCTCGCCGTCGTAGGCCAGCTCGCGGGCCTTCTCCCCGGCGGCCTCGATGCCGGTGGCCAGCTCCTCGACGCCGGCGACGCCGGAGCCGGAGACGGCCTGGTACGTCGAGGCGACCAGGCGGACGAGACCGGCCTCGTCGTGCAGCGGCTTGAGGACCGGCATCGCGGCCATGGTCGTGCAGTTGGGGTTGGCGATGATGCCACGCCCGGCCTCGATGACCTCAGCGGCGGCCTCGGGGTTGACCTCCGAGACCACCAGCGGGATCGCGGGGTCCTTGCGGAACGCCGAGGAGTTGTCGACGACGATCACGCCGGCCTCGACGAAACGGGGCACCAGCGCGCGGGAGGCGGTGGCGCCCGCGGAGAACAGCGCGACGTCGAGACCGGTCGGGTCGGCGGACTCGGCGTCCTCGACGACGACCTCGGTGCCGCGGTAGTCCAGCACCTTGCCGGCGGAGCGGGGCGAGGAGAAGAAGCGGATCTCCTCGACCGGGAAGTCGCGCTCGGCGAGGATCTGGCGCATCGCGACGCCCACCTGGCCGGTGGCGCCGACGACGCCGATGCGCAGGCCCCGGCCGCTCATCGGCCGGTCCCTCCGTAGACGACGGCCTCGACCTCGTCGGCGTCGAGGTCGAAGGCGGTGTGGGTGGCCCGGACGGCGGTGTCGATCTGCCCCTCGTCGACGATGACGGAGATGCGGATCTCCGAGGTCGAGATCATCTCGATGTTGACGCCGGCCGCGGCGAGCGAGGCGAAGAACTTCGCGGTGATGCCCGGGTGGCTGCGCATGCCGGCACCGATGAGCGAGACCTTGCCGACGCGGTCGTCGAAGAGGAGCTTGTCGTAGCCGACCTCGTCCTGGATCTTCGCCAGCGCCGCCATGGCGTTCTGGCCGTCCTCGCGGGGCAGGGTGAAGGAGATGTCGGTGCGCGCCGTGGCCGCAGCCGAGACGTTCTGCACGACCATGTCGATGTTGACCTCGGACCCGGCGAGCACCTCGAAGATGCGGGCGGCCTCGCCGACCTTGTCGGGCACGCCGACGACGGTGATCTTGGCCTCGGACCGGTCGTGGGCCACGCCCGCGATGATCGCCTGCTCCACGGTGTCTCCTTCGGTGTCTGCGGTGTCGGGGAGGATCCAGGTGCCTTCGATGGTGTCGAAGGAGGTGCGCACGTGGATCGGGACGTCGTAGCGGCGCGCGTACTCGACGCAGCGCAGGTGGAGGATCTTGGCGCCGGAGGCGGCCATCTCCAGCATCTCCTCGTGGGAGACGCGGTCGAGCTTGCGGGCGGCCGGCACGATCCGCGGGTCGGCGGTGAAGACCCCGGCCACGTCGGTGTAGATCTCGCAGACCTCGGCGCCCAGCGCGGCCGCCAGCGCGACCGCGGTCGTGTCGGAGGCACCGCGGCCCAGCGTGGTGACGTCCTTGGTGTCCTGGGAGACGCCCTGGAAGCCGGCGACGATGGCGACGTGGCCCTCGTCGATGGCGCTCTTGATGCGCCCCGGCGTGATGTCGATGATCTTGGCCTTGCCGTGCACCGAGTCGGTGATGACGCCGGCCTGGGAGCCGGTGAACGACTGGGCCTCGTGGCCCAGCGAGGAGACCGCCATGGCCAGCAGCGCCATCGAGATGCGCTCGCCGGCGGTCAGCAGCATGTCGAGCTCACGCGGCGGCGGCAGCGGCGTCACCTGCTCGGCGAGGTCGCGCAGGTCGTCGGTGGTGTCGCCCATCGCCGAGACGACCACGACGACCTCGTGGCCCTGCTTCTTGGTGTTGACGATGCGCTGGGCCACCCGCTTGATGCCGTCGGCGTCGGCCACCGACGACCCGCCGTACTTCTGCACGACAATGCCCACTGCTCTGTCCCCTCGACTGCTCCACGTGCTGCGGCGCGACCTCCCGTCACGGGGTGCGCCCGGCCGGTGGCCGAGTCTACCGGCGCACCCGGGTGCCGCTCCGCGCCAGGCTCAGCCGTGGACGAGGTGGGGCGAGGAGGACCTCAGGAGGGGTCGGCGAGCATCTGCTCGGCGACGACGACCTGGTCGGAGTCGAGGTCGACCTCGACGTCGAGGCGGTCGTGGCTGACCACCGAGAGCAGCGCGTTGAGCGCCGCCCCGGCGAGGTTGCCCCAGTTGGAGACGTAGGAGAACTGCCACCACCACAGGGCCTCGGTGACGTGCCCGTGGCGGTAGTGGCGCAGGCCGGTGTCGAGGTCGGTGGCGATCGAGGCGAGGTCGTCGGAGAGCTGGCTCTCCACGACCTCGGGCACGTAGGGGTCGAAGACGAAGCTGTAGGTGTCGACGTTGTCGAGCATCCCGGCCAACCGCATGCGCATCTCGTCGAGGTCGGGCTCCGGACCGACGTCGGGCTGGTACTCCTCGCGCGGGGTGAAGTCGCGCTGCGCGCCGAGCCGGGCACCGGCCAGCAGCACCTGGCTGATCTCGAGCAGCAGCAGCGAGACCGCACGACCGGCGTCGTTCTCCTGCGCGATCGCGCGCAGGGCGAGCAGGAAGCTGGCGACCTGGTCGGAGATCTGCTCGGCGAAGGCGAGCGTCTCGGCGTCCAGCACCGGGGCGCTGCTGCTCCCGGCGGGGGTGTTCTGGGTGCTGGTCATTCTGCTGCTCGCCTCCCTGCGAACGCGCGGCCAAGGGTGACCTCGTCGGCGTACTCGAGGTCGCCGCCCACCGGCAGTCCACTCGCCAACCGCGTCACGCGCAAGTCAAGAACCTTCAGCATGCGCGTGAGGTAGGTCGCCGTCGCCTCACCCTCGAGGTTCGGATCCGTGGCCAGGATGACCTCGGTGACCGTGCCGTCGGCGAGCCTGGTCATCAGCTCACGGACCCGCAGCTGGTCGGGGCCGATGCCGTCGATGGGGCTGATCGCCCCGCCGAGGACGTGGTAGCGGCCGCGGTACTCGCGGGTGCGCTCGATGGCCACGACGTCCTTGTACTCCTCGACGACGCACAGCACGCCCGGGTCGCGTCGCGGGTCGCGGCAGATCCGGCACTGCTCGTCCTCGCTGACGTTGAAGCAGGTCGAGCAGAACTGCACCTTGGCCTTGACCTCGATCAGCACGTCGGCGAGGCGACGCACGTCGACGGGGTCGGCCTGGAGCAGGTGGAACGCGATGCGCTGGGCACTCTTGGGCCCCACGCCGGGCAGCCGGCCGAGCTCGTCGATGAGGTCCTGGACGACGCCTTCGTACACCGACCGCCCCTAGAAGCCGAGCTGGCCGGGGGTGCCCCCGGGCAGCCCGCCGCCCATCCCACCGAGCCCGCCCGCCAGCGGGCCGAGGGCCTCGCCGGCGGCGGCGTCGGCCTGGGACTTCGCGTCGCGGTACGCCGCCACGATCATGTCGCCGAGGTCGGACAGGTCGTCGGCGTCGGACCCGTCGAAGCCGCCCGCACGGATGTCGACGCCGACCAGCTCGCCCACGCCGTTGACCCTGACCGTCACCGCGCCGCCGGCCACGGTGCCCTCGACGACGGTGTCGGCGAGACGCGCCTGGGCCTGGGTGAGCTGCTCCTGCATCTGCTGGGCCTGCTGGAGCAGGGCGTTCATGTCGAGACCTCCGCCGCCGAGGGCGTCGAACGGGTTCTGGCTCATGGGGTTCACCTCGGGTGGGCTGCTGGTGTGGTGTGGCTGGTCGGTGCGGGGGTGCTGGGACGAGTCTGACGGGCGGGCGGTGAGCCGGAGCGTCGCCGCGCCCGGGTCGGCTCAGGTGTGGTTGATCTCCTCGATCACCCGGGCGCCGAGCTCGCGGGCGAGCAGCTCGGCGTCGGCGACCGAGTCGTGCTCGACGACCTCGTCGTCGGGGTGGGCGTCGGCGTCGGCTGCCGAGAGGTCGGGACCCTCCTCGACGACGGGCGCTCCAGCGGGACGGGTCTGGAGGATCGCGCCGCGGGCCGCGTCGATGGACGCACGCCCGGCGGGGGCTACCTGCACCTGCGCGGGCGCCGAGGTGGCCGCGGGCGTGCTGGGCTCGGGCTCGTCGCCGAGGTCGGCGGGCGGCTCGACGGCCCACGGGGGCGGCGGCTCGTCGGAGGCCACCGGGGTGGCGGGGGCCGCGGGGGTCGGCGGTGGCGTCGGCTCGACGGGCGCTGCCGGCGCGGGGGCGGCGGGCTGGGCCGGGGCCGCCGGGGCCGTGTCGCCGGGCGAGGGGCGGGGCGCGGCCGGCGGGCCGGCGTCCGGGGAGGCACCGGGGTCGACGATGGTCTCGATGCGCCAGTCGGCACCGACCACGTCGATCGCGGCCTGGCGCACGATCTCGGCACTGCCGTTGCCGTCGAAGGAGTCGCGGGCCCCTGAGTTGGCGAACCCCAGGGTGAGGGTGCGCTCGTCGACCGCCACGACCTGGGCGTTCTGGGTCAGGTGGATCCACGTGACCCGGCGGCGCAGCTTGGTGGCGTCGACGATGTCGGGCCACAGGCGCCGGACCTCGACCAGCGACAGGCCGCCACCCGATGCCGCCGGCTCCCCGGCAGGGCTCGATGCGGGGCTCGCTGCGGGGCTCGATGTGGGGGGCGCAGCCGGCGCCTGGCGTGGAGCAGGACCTCCGGTCGCGGCCGGTGCCTGCTGCCCCGTCGGCGTGGCCGGTGGGGCCGGCTCGGGCTCCGGGGTGGTCGGCCAGCCCTGGGCAGGAGCGGGGGTGGGCGCCGGGGGCGGGACCGGCTCGGGCGCGGCGGCCGTCGGCGCGGGCCGGTCCTGGGCGGGGACCTCGGCCGGGGACTGGTGGGTCGCGGCGGCGGCAGGCGCTGCCGGAGCCGCGGGCTGTGGTGCGGGCGCGGCGGGGGCGGCGGCCGCAGGAGCCGGCCGGGCAGGGGCGGGCTGGTGGGGCTGGGCGGCAGCAGGGGCCGGGGTGCCCGTGACCGACATCCGGCGCTCGAGGCGGTCCAGGCGGGCGGCCAGGCCGTCGGTGCCGTGGTCGGCTGCGGGCAGCAGCACCCGCGCGCAGATCAGCTCGAGCAGCAGCCGCGGAGCCGTCGCGCCGCGCATCTCGGTGAGCCCGGCGGCGACCAGGTCGGCGGCGCGGGTCAGGTCGGCGGCACCGAAGCGGGCCGCCTGGGCCACCAGTCGCTCGCCGGCGTCCTCGGAGACGTCGATGAGCCCGGTCGCGGGGGCGTCGGGCACCGCCGCGACGATGACCAGGTCGCGCAGGCGGCGCAGCAGGTCCTCGGTGAACCGTCGTGGGTCCTGGCCGGTCTCGATGACCTTGTCGACCACGCCGAACACCGACGCCCCGTCGCCGGCGGCGAAGGCGTCGACGACCTCGTCGAGCAGGCTGTCGGGGGTGTAGCCGAGCAGCCCGGTGGCCAGCGCGTGGGTGACACCCTCCGGGCCGGCGCCGCCGAGCAGCTGGTCGAGCACCGAGAGCGTGTCACGGGCGGAACCGCCACCGGCCCGGACGACCAGCGGGATCGCGGCCGGCTCGATCGCCACGCCCTCCTTCTCGCACAGCTCGGAGAGGTAGGCAGACAGCAGCCGCGGCGGGATCAGCCGGAACGGGTAGTGGTGGGTGCGGGAGCGGATCGTCCCGATCACCTTGTCTGGCTCGGTGGTGGCGAAGATGAACCGCAGGTGCGGTGGCGGCTCCTCGACCAGCTTCAGCAGGGCGTTGAAACCCTGCGGGGAGACCATGTGGGCCTCGTCGATGATGTAGATCTTGTAGCGACTGCGCACCGGCGCGAAGAACGCCTTCTCCCGCAGGTCGCGGGCGTCGTCGACACCGCCGTGCGAGGCCGCGTCGATCTCGATGACGTCGATCGAGCCGGGGCCGCCCCGCGCCAGGTCGCGACAGGAGTCGCACTCCCCGCAGGGGTCCGCGATCGGGCCCTGCTCGCAGTTGAGCGCGCGCGCCAGGATGCGCGCCGAGGTGGTCTTGCCGCAGCCGCGCGGGCCGGAGAAGAGGTAGGCGTGGTTGACCCGGTTGTTGGCCAGGGCCGCGCGCAGGGGCGCCGTCACGTGGTCCTGCCCGATGACCTCGCTGAAGGTCTCGGGCCGGTAGCGGCGGTACAGGGCGAGCGGCGACTCCACGCCCTGACCCTAACCAGCCCCGTCGACATCGGCCACGGCGCGGCCACCGGCCTGGGGAGAGCGCCCGTCCCGGGGCTCTCGACCGCCGGCCGACCAGCGGCTGCGACGCCGGTGCGGGCATGGAAAGGCCCCCCGCGCACCCGACAGAGCTCACTTACCCTTGCTGCCTCTCGGCCCTGGGGGAGTTGGGCGAGGTGCCGCCACGCGGGGGGTTGTCCAGGAGTCTAGGTGAGGCCCGGAGAGCCGGCCAACCCGACCCGAGCGCCCCCGGCTGCCTCCGCCCGCGCGCGGGGCCCGTCGTCCCGGGCGATTTCGTCCGCTCCCGGACCCACCGGTACCCTCCTCGGCGGAGGTATCGCCTAGTGGCCTATGGCGCTCGCTTGGAAAGCGGGTTGGGTTAATAGCCCTCGGGGGTTCGAATCCCCCTACCTCCGCCACACGGACGGCGTCGACCACACGGTCGGCGCCGTCTCGCGTTCAGCCCGAGCGACGCACCAGCGGGCGGAGCAGCAGCGCCAGCAGCAGCACTCCCCCGCCCAGCAGGCCCCACCACACCGCCTGCTCCCGGGCCGCGGCGAGCGGGTCGGCGGTGGCGACGGGCGCGGTGGCGGCGCCCGCGGGTGGGGGGAGCGCCGTGTCCGTGGCGAACACGGCGTCGAGGTCGTCGGCGACCTGGCCCGGGGTGGCGGTGAGGGCGGCGAGGGCACGGACCTGGCCGGCACCGGTGAGCGGGGACCGGACGTCGGGCCGGCCGTCGGCGGTGCCGACGAGGCGTGCGACCAGCTGAGCCGGCGACTCGTCGGGGTGGGCGCTGCGCAGCAGGGCCAGCACGCCGGCGACGTACGCCGCGGACCAGGCCGAGCGGACCTCGCCGACCGTGCAGGTGCCCCCGACCAGCGAGGTCGAGACCGCGCCGGCCGACGGGGCGACCACGTCGAGCGCGGTCGAGACCAGCGGCGCGCGTGCCTCCTCGGGGACCGGTCCGGCGGCGACGACGCCCTCGACCGACGCAGGGGTGACCAGCGGACCGGCGTCCTCGCCGGGACGCGGCTCGGCGAGCACCGAGAGGCGGTCGGCGGGGGAAGCAGTGTCGGCGGGACGGTCCCCGGCCTGCGCGACGACCAGCACACCCGACCCGACCAGGTCGGAGACGACCTCGCGGACGCGGGCGTCGGGCTCGACCTGGAGCGGGACCACCACGACGTCGACCCGGGGCAGCCGGTCGCGGACGTGGGAGAGCCCTGCGGCCAGTGCCCGGGCACTGGGACCCTCCTCGCCGTCGGAGGTCGGCACCATCCGGTCCAGGACGCGGACGTCCACCAGCTCCGCGCCCGGGGCGATCCCCACGGGGAGGTCCTCGGAGCGTGCGGAGCCGGCGACCAGGCCGGCCACCACGGTGCCGGTCGGGTCCACCACCGGTCCGGGGCCCACGACCGACGTCCCCCCGTCGCCCAGGGCCAGGCCGGCGTCGCGGGAGATGCCGGTCGACAGGACCGCCACGGTCACGCCGGCACCGGCCTCTCGGCCGGAGCGCTGCAGCCACGCCCGGGCACGGTCGACGCCCATCGCCGCCAGGGGCGCACTGGCCAGGTCCGTGCTCGGTCGGGGGTCGTCGGCCGTGACCGCCAGGCAGTCGACGACCTCCCCGGCGGTGGGCGCAGCCGTCGCCACCGGCGCCCCCGTCGACCAGGCCAGCGCCAGCACCGCGGAGGCGACGAGGCAGCGACCGGTCAGGCGCACGACCCGTCCTCGGACGACGAGCCGGGCGGACAGAGCGCCGCCTCCTGCGACAGCGCGACGCCGGGCGCGAAGAGATCGAGCCAGGCGGAGGGGACCAGGGGCGCGGGGTGCTCGGCGTAGCCCAGCAGGAAGGGGGTGTCCTCACCGACCAGGGCGTCGACGCGGCCCTTCTGGTCGACGACGAACCGCCGACCTCCCTCGGCCGGGGCGACCTCGCCCCACTCCCCCGACACGACGTAGGCGCCGGAGCCCGGCGCGACGTGCACCGACCGCTCGCCGCGGTCGAGGAGGGTCTCGGCGGACGCCTCATCCTCCGGCGAGCCGGCCAGCCGCACCTGGGGCGGCCGCTCGGCGTCGGCCTCGAGGAGCGCGCAGGCCTGGCCGACCACCGAGGTGAGCGCGTCGGCGGGCCAGCGTGCGGCGTCGTACGCCGGGGGCGCCGAGGCCCCGTCCAGGTCCTTCTCGGCCGGTCGCCGGCCCCGGTCGGGCGACACGTCGAGGGTGCGCCACAGCGCGGCGGCGAACGGCGTCAGCGGCTGGAGCGCGCCGTCGTCGCCGACGAGCAGCCCACTACCGTCGTCGGCGGTGGCGTAGTCACCGACGCGTACGCCGTCGGGCTGGTCGGGCGCGGCCTCGCCCAGCTGCTCGAGGCCGAAGGTCTCCTCGGCCAGGTCGCCGCCGCGCGGGAAGAGCTCCAGCCACTCCCTGGGCACCCGCAGCGCCTGCGCGGAGCCGCTACCCAGGCCGATCTCGCGGAGGAACGCATCGGTGCGCTCCGACGAGCCGGCCGGCAGGAGGTACCGCTGGGCCTGGGCGGGCTCGGCGCCGGTGTCCGGCGCGGTGGCCACCAGCCACAGCCCTGCCGCCGACCCGCCCTTGACCCCGCCCTTGACCTCGACCAGGACGGCGTCGGTGGTCGCGGAGGGTGCCACCGTCGGCGGATCCTGGACCGCCACGGCGAGCCCGAGGCCGTCGCCGGTGCAGGCGCTCCACCCGGTGTCGACGAGGGCACTGGGGTCCGGGAGGGAGGCGGGGGCGTCGAGGATGCCGAGGTCGGCCCCCACCGGCCGGGTCTCCAGCACGTCCTGCGCGACGATGCGCGGCTCGAGGCCGTCGGCGCCGAGGATCAGCTGCGCCGAGGTGATGTTGAGGACCGGGCGGAGCTCGGGCAGCTCGCCGTCGTCGAGGTCGTCGTCGAGGATGACGTAGGCGGCGCCGAGCTCCTTGCTGATCACCAGCCCCGGTGCGTCCCAGTCGCTGTCGGGACGGTCGGAGAAGACCCCGGTGATCGCGGCGGCCGCGACGAGCAGGACAGACAGGGCGACGCCACCGACGATGGTGCGCCCCGGCCGCACGGGCTCGACCTCGCGGCCACCGGGGGCCCCGGAGACGAAGGCGGTGACGAGCCGTCGCCGACTGAAGGCGTGCGCCTCGACCAGGTCGCGCTTGGTGGCCACGGGTCAGCCCACGATTGCGGCGAAGAGCCCGCAGGCGACGACGGCCAGGGGCAGCAGCGAGAGCAGGGCGACGGTCTCGGCGACGTCGCCGAGCCTGCCCCGGCGCACCGAGGGCGGGGCGGGGACGAGGGTGAGTGCGAGCAGCACGCCGCCGGTCGCCGCCAGGACGACCGCCGTGGTCGGGCGCCAGTCGGGGTGGAGGACGAGGACCGCCGCTGCGGTCGAGACCAGGCCCAGGACACCGCTGAGGAGGCCGACGAGCACCTCGGTGCCGGTGCGGTACTGGCGGGTCCGCAGCATCAGCACGACCGCGCAGACCAGGGCGAGCAGGGTGCCGGAGAGCCCGCGCCCCACCGCCAGCGGGGACACCGCGACCAGCAGCAGGCCGACCGTGGCGCCGATCGCCAGCAGCGCCTCGTGCGCGAGCCGGGCGTCGGCACCGACCGCAGCGGCGTCGATGTCGTCGGGGTCGGCGGTGAGGTCGTCGAGGGAGTAGGCCTGGTCGACGCCGCGCCCGGTGAGGCTCAGCGCCCACCAGGGGAACACGCTGCCGAGCAGCACCAGGAGCACCAGCAGCGCCACCAGCACGACCGCCGGGTCGAGATCGGTGTCGGCCAGCACCAGCCCGGTGACCAGGAACACGGCTCCGACGGCAGCCGGGGGCAGCGTGAGCGCCCGCCCCTCGCCCACGGCCAGCAGCGAGAGCACACCGACCAGGACCGCGCCGAGGCCTGCGCCCACGGCCGAGGCGCCGAAGCCGCTGCCGGCGGCGAGGAGCAGGCCGGCCACGACGGCGTACAACGAGGCGGTCCAGGAGACCGCGACCGCAGCCTCCGGCTCCCCCTGGACCCGGGAGAGCACGACGGAGCCGGCGAGCAGTGCCGCGGCGACGAGGGCCGCGGCGGTGCCGGCGAGGGTGGAGTCGGTCTGCAGCAGCAGGCTGCCCGCTCCGAGCACGAGGAGCAGCCCCGCGGCTCCGAGCGCCGTACGCCGGCCCGAGGCGGGCGACCAGGGCCGCAGGTCGCGCTCCACGACGTCGGTCATCGCCTCGACCACGTCGTCGTAGACCCGGGGCGGCTCGGCGTCGACGCCGGCGCTCACGGTGAGCAGGGCCCCGTCCTCGACGCCCTGCAGCACCAGGCCGGCCTCGCCGGAGAGCCGTCGCCCGTCGGGGCCGATGACGCAGTAGCCGCCGTGGACCGTGAGCGGGTCGAGCAGGCCCACACTGCGGGCCAGCTCGGGCACCAGCTCGGCCACGGGGACCGCACCGGGCAGCACCAGGTCGACGCGGCGGCTGCCGGAGGCCACGGTGACCCGGACCAGGCCGGACAGGGGCGCGGGACCGGCGCTGGGGGGCGCGGTGCTCATGGGGGGTCCTCCCGAGAGGGGTGCCGAGGGACGGGATCGGGGTCAGCGGCGGAGCGGTGCGGTGCTCCTACCCACGTCGAAGCGGCCCGTCCCCCCGGTCTGGACCGGGAGGGCGGGCCGACTCACGTGGGGTGCGGCTCAGCCGCCGAAGAGGGCCGCGCCCCGCTGGTCCGCGGAGCGGTAGTCCTGGTTGGCGGTGGAGACCGCCACGCTGGTCTTGGCCAGCAGGTCCTTCATCTCGTTGATCGCCTGGTCCCACTGGGCCTTGGCCTGGGTGTAGGCCTGCTGGGCCGAGCCGGACCAGCCCGAGCCCCGGAGCTCCTTGAGGTCGTCCTCGAGCCGGTTCATCCGGTCCTCGATGGCCTTGACCCCGTTGGCCAGGTCGGTGGCGCCGATGTCCATGCCGCCGTGGTTGACGCTGATGCCGTCGAACATGTCTGTCTCCTTCTCCTGTCCGGCCCGGTCAGCGACCGTTGGGCAGGGCGCCCAGCGAGTTCTGGAGGGCGGTCATCGAGGACTGCTGCGCGTCGTCGGTCGACACGTTGTCCTTCTCGGTGGTGATGAGGTTCTGCTCGAACTCGTTGAGCGCGCTCACGATCTTCTGCTGCTTCTCGTTCCACGCCATCGCCAGGGTCTGGAACGCCGTCGAGCCCTGCCCGCCCCACTGGCTGCGGAGGGTCTCGACGTTGGTCATGAGCTGCTTGGAGATGCCGTCGAACTCCGCCTTGGCGTCGGCGACGAGTCCAGCGGCCCGCGACAGGGTCTTCTCGCCCTGTCCGTAGTCGGCTGCTGCCATGGGAACTGCTCCTTCCTCGGAGGCGACCCCGTCGCCCGAGATGTGGGTGTCGTCCGTCCCGCGGTGACCGGCGCACCCCTGCGGGCCCGGCGCTGCGCGACGTCAGGGCGTGTACCCGGGTCTTTACCCGCTAAACCAGCGGCCGGCCCGGCTGTGGACAACCGGCGGCGAGCGGCGGCAGCGACCGGCTCAGACGTCGGGGACGCTCTCCCACAGCAACCGGAAGAGCCCGGTCGCCGGCACCAGGGCGGCCAGCGCGAACGCGCCCGCGAGCCCCTCGAGGACCTCCGCGCGGCGCGACCACCAGGCCGAGCGCCAGCCCCTGCCCGTGGCCACCGCGGCGGCCACCAGCGCGAGGGCGACGGCCACGGCGCTCGTGCCGACGAGCAGCCCGGCACCGTCACGCAACGAGGCGGCCAGGTCGACCAGCAGCGCCACCCAGACGCCCAGCCCGGCGAGCCGGAGCAGCGCTCGTGCGGCGCGGTGGCGGTAGCTGCGAGCCGCGAGGAGGAGGGCGGCGCCACCCAGCAGCACCAGCGCCCTCGCACCCACCACGTCGGGGGTGTGGACGACCGCGGCGAGCAGCGCCGGGGCCGCCACGACGGCCACGGCGAGCGCCCCGGCGGACGCGGCGGTGACCACCACCGCGCCGCGCGAGGCCACCTCGTCGACGAGGGCCGGCGGCACGACCGTGCGGCCGCGCCGCCCGACGGGTCGCTCGCGCGCGGACCAGGCGTTGACCGAGAGCCGCTCGAGGTCCACCAGCAGCTGGTCCGGGACATCCACGGCCAGGCCGGGCACGAAGCGGGGCGCCAGCACCGCGAGCACCAGCAGCACCGACCACACCACCGGGGCGGGGGCACCGACCAGCGCCCCGAGCGTGGTGAGCACGAAGAGCGTGGCTCCGACGACGGTCCAGACGCGCAGCGCCTCGGACGGACCCGGCGCGAGCACCCGGGCCACGCCGGCCGCCACGGCGGAGACCAGTGCCACCACGCCGAGCAGCACCGGCCAACGCTCGGGGACCGGCTCCCACAGCACGGCGTACGCCGCCGCGCCGGCGTAGACCGGGGCCAGCAGGGCCCGGTGGGGCACCGAGCGGCCGGGCAGCGCCGCGACCAGCGCGGCGAGGACGAGGAGCGTCACGGTGGCGGTGCGTGCCCCACCCTCGGACGCGGCTGCGGCCCAGCCGGCCAGCACACCGAGGAGGGCGGCGAGCCCGAGCAGCAGGCCGCTCAGCAGGCTCGGCGCGGGACCGGGCCCGATCCGTACGGAGGGCAGGTCCGGGAGCGCCGAGGACTCGGCCGGGGTCGCCAGCACCCCCACCGGTGCGGGCTCGAGAGCCACCAGCAGCGCCCCGGCACCGACGCCCGCCTCCCGCAGCGACCGCGACGGGTCCAGCGGGCCCACCGAGCCCACCGCGAGGTCGGGTGGCCCGGGGAGGCCGAGCTGCGCGGCGTACTCCGCCGCCACGTCCGCGACGGTCGCGGCGGCGGGGACCACGAGGTCGACCACGCCGCGGGGGCCGTGCACGCTGAGGGCGAGAACGTCGCCCGCACCTGCCGCCACTGCACCTCCCGATCGGTTTCGCCGCGCTGGGTAAAGGGTAGTCGCTCGCCGTGACGACGACCCTGCGCGGACAGCGCCTCGAGGCGCCCGAGATGCCCTCGGGGGAGATCCGCCTCCAGGCGCCGCCGGAGCTCGACCGCTCCGAGGGCGCGTCGGGGGTCATGATGAACGCGATCCCGATGCTCGGCAGCCTGGGCTCGATCGTCCTGGTCGCGTCCATGGGCGCCGGTGGCGGCGGGGGTCGCTCCTACATCGCGGCCGGCATGTTCCTCTTCGCCACGCTGGGCTTCATCGTCGTGCAGATCGACCGGCAGCGGAAGCAGCGCGCCCAGTCGGTGACCGGCTCGCGGACCGAGTACCTCCGCTACCTCTCCTCGGTCCGGACACTCGCCCGTGAGGCCGCCGCACAGCAGCGCCGCGCCCTGACCTGGCAGCACCCCGAGCCGGCCTCGCTGCCCGCCCTGGCCGAGGAGCGCAGCCGGGTGTGGGAGCGCGGCGCCGGCGACCCGACCTTCCTGCACGTCCGGTACGGCGTGTGCAGCCAGGAGCTCGCGCTGCGGCTCGTCCCACCCGAGAGCGCGCCCATCGACCAGGTCGACCCGGCAGCCGCCTCGGCCCTGCACCGGCTGCTGGTCGTGCACCGCAACCAGCCCGACCTGCCGGCCTCGCTCGACCTGCGCGCCTTCGACCGGATCGAGGTGTGCGGATCCGAGACCTCCGCCCGCGGCCTCGCCCGGGCCCTGCTCTGCTCGGCCACCGCCTTCCACTCCCCCGAGCAGCTCGTGGTGGCGGTGCTGGCCGGTGAGCGCCAGCTGGCGCACTGGGACTGGGTGAAGTGGCTGCCGCACGTCCACTCCGCGCGGGTCACCGATGCCGTCGGCCCGCGACGGATGGTGGCCACCTCGCTCGACGAACTCGCCGACCTGCTGCCCCCGGACCTGGCCGACCGTCCCCGCTTCGGCGCCGACGAACGTCCCACGGTGCCGCACGTCCTGCTGCTGCTCGACGGCGCCGACCTGCCACCGGGCAACCACGTCGTCCCGCCGGACGGCCTGCACGGTGTCACCGTGGTGGACCTGCCGTCCCGCTGGGACGAGCTGGAGGACGCCACCCGGCTGCGGCTGGCGATCCTCGACGACCCCGCTGCCCGGACCGACGGCCCGACCCGGGCCGTGACCCCGGGCACGGTCGCCCTCGAGGCGGTGCGGGTGCGCGAGGAGCCGGTCCGCGCCCGTGGCGACCAGTGCGACCTGGCCACCGCGGAGGCGTTCGCCCGGCGCCTCACGGCCCTGCACACCGTGACGGCCGGCTCCGGCGTACCCGACGACGCGGCGCCGCTGGAGCTCTCCGGCAGCACCGACTTCATGGACCTGCTCGGCCTCGGCGACGTGCACGCCTTCGACGCCGACGCGGCGTGGCGCCCGCGGCCGGCCCGCGACCGGCTGCGCGTGCCGATCGGCGTCGGGGAGGGCGGCCTGCCCGCCCACCTGGACCTCAAGGAGTCGGCCCAGCAGGGCATGGGTCCGCACGGTCTGGTCATCGGCGCGACCGGGTCGGGCAAGTCGGAGTTCCTGCGCACGCTGGTGCTGGGGCTGGCGATGACGCACTCGCCCGAGCAGCTCAACATGGTGCTGGTCGACTTCAAGGGCGGCGCGACCTTCGCCGGGATGTCCGACATGCCGCACGTCTCGGCGGTCATCACCAACCTCTCCCAGGAGCTCACGCTCGTCGACCGCATGCAGGACGCACTGTCCGGGGAGATGGTGCGTCGCCAGGAGCTGCTGCGCGAGGCCGGCAACTTCGCCTCGGTCCGCGACTACGAGAAGGCGCGCGCCGCCGGTGAGGACCTCGCGCCGCTGCCGTCGCTGTTCGTCGTGGTCGACGAGTTCTCCGAGATGCTCAGCGCCAAGCCGGAGTTCATCGACCTCTTCGTGGCGATCGGCCGCCTGGGTCGATCCCTGGGCATCCACCTGCTGCTGGCCAGCCAGCGCCTGGAGGAGGGCCGTCTGCGCGGCCTGGAGTCGCACCTGTCCTACCGCGTCGGCCTGCGCACCTTCAGCGCCCAGGAGTCCCGGGCCGTGCTCGGGGTGCCCGACGCCTACGAGCTGCCCGCCGTCCCCGGACTGGGCTACCTCAAGCCGGATCCGACCACCATGCAGCGCTTCAAGGCCGCCTACGTCTCCGGGCCACCCAGCGGGCGCGCGCCGGTGCCGCGCGACGAGGGCGGGCACGTGCGCGGCATTCTCCCCTTCACCGTCGCGTCGGTCCGACCGCTCGAGCGGGAGCCCGACGTCACACCCGAGCCGGTGGCCCCGCAACCGACCAGCGACGTGTCGCTGCTCGACCTCGCCGTACGCCGGATGGCCGGTCGCGGCCCGGCCGCGCACCAGGTCTGGCTGCCCCCGCTCGAGGAGCCCGACACCCTCGACGGGCTGTTCGGTGACCTGGTCGAGGACCCCGCGCTGGGCCTGCACTCCCCGTCCTGGCGCGCCCTCGGCGGGCTCACGGTGCCGCTCGGCACCGTGGACCGGCCCCGCGAGCAGCGCCGCGACACCCTGACCGTCGACCTGTCCGGGGCCGCCGGCCACGTGGCGGTCGTGGGCGGCCCGCGCAGCGGCAAGTCGACGCTGCTGCGCACCATCGTGGCCAGCGCGTCACTGGTGACGACGCCCCAGGAGTCGCAGTTCTTCGTCCTCGACTTCGGGGGCGGCACGTTCGCACCGCTGGCGGACTTCCCCCACGTCGCCGGCGTCGGCACCCGCTCCGAGCCCGACGTGGTCCGCCGCATCCTCGCCGAGGTCACCGGTGTGGTCGACCGGCGCGAGGCCTACTTCCGCGAGCACGGCATCGACTCCATCGAGACCTACCGGTCGCGGCGCCGCGAGGGGCGTGCCGACGACGGCTTCGGCGACGTCTTCCTGGTAGTCGACGGCTGGTCGACGCTGCGCGCCGACTTCGACGACCTGGAGCTGGAGATCCAGCAGCTCGCCGGGCGCGGCCTCACCTTCGGCCTGCACGTCGTGGCGGGCGCGGCCCGCTGGTCGGACTTCCGCGCCGCCATGCGCGACGTCTTCGGCACCCGGCTCGAGCTGCGCCTCGGCGACCACGTCGACTCCGAGATCGACCGCAAGCTCGCCGCGCTCGTGCCCACCGGCCGCCCCGGCCGCGGCCTCGTGCAGTCCAAGCTCCACTTCCTCGGCGCCCTGCCGCGCATCGACGCCACCCCGACCGGGCACGACCTCGGCGACGGCGTCGACGACCTCGTGCGTCGGGTGGGGGCGGCCTGGCAGGGGCCGGCCGGGCCGAAGCTGCGGCTGCTGCCCGGGCGCATCGACCTCGACGACGTACGCCGGATGGCCGGTGCCGACTCGGGCGCGGCCCCGGTCGGCGGCCCGCTGCTCCTGGGGGTGGACGAGCGCGAGCTGGCGCCGCTCGTGCTCGACGTCGACGCCGAGCCGCACCTGCTGGTCCTCGGGGACGGACAGTCGGGCAAGAGCGCGCTGCTGCGCTCCTACGTCCAGGAGGTCGCACGCACCCGCAGCGCCGCCGAGGCGCAGGTCGTGGCCGTCGACTACCGACGCTCCCTGCTCGGCGAGGTGCCCGAGGGGCACCTCCTGCAGTACCTCACCTCCGCGCAGCAGGCGACGCCCGCGCTGCGCGACCTCGCGGCCTACCTCGAGCAGCGCACCCCCGGACCCGACGTCACGCCCGAGCAGCTGCGCAACCGGTCGTGGTGGCAGGGCGCGGAGGTGTTCGTGGTCGTCGACGACTACGACCTCGTCGCCACGCAGCAGAGCTCGCCGCTCGCGCCGCTGCAGCCGCTGCTCCCCCAGGCGCGCGACGTCGGGCTGCACGTCGTGGTGGCCCGACGCTCGGGCGGCGCCTCGCGTGCCCTCTACGAGCCGGTGATCCAGACCCTGCGCGACCTCGCCATGCCCGGCCTGCTGCTCTCCGGCAGCCCGGACGAGGGGCCGCTGCTCGGCACCCTGCGGCCGACGCCGCTGCCGCCCGGCCGCGGCCGGTTGGTCACCCGCGACCGCGGGGTCGAGACCGTGCAGGTGGCGTGGAGCGAGCCCAGTGCGTGAGGGCCAGGGTGTGAGGCCCGTCCTCAGACGTGGGTGTGCTCGCCGGGGCCCTTGACGGTCAGCGACGGCAGGTCGGCGAGGTTGTAGGTCGCCTCGTAGGTGCGGCGGTAGCCGGTGTGCGCGACGCGCCAGCCCTGCGGTGTGCGCACGTAGCGGTCCTCGTAGAACGCCGCCCCCTCGAGCATGAACCCGAACGCGGCGACGAGGACCTTGTCCTGGAGGTACCACCGCGCGGTCGCGGTGTCGCCGTCGATGGTGATCTCGGGGTGGTGGACCTGGTGGAGGGTGATCATGCCCTCGCCGAGGTTGGTGCGCATGTAGTCGACCAACGCGGCCCGGTCGGCGAACTCCAGACCGTTGTAGTCGGCGGTCGCGTCGGGCAGGAAGCACGCCTCGAAGTCGTCCCACTGCTTGGTGTCGAGGGTGCGCAGGTAGCGGTACTTCAGCGCCTTGACGTCCTCGTGGTCGCGCCACTCCGAGGACGAGCCAGAGGTAGAACCTGTTCCAGTTTCGCTCACGGCGGCAGCGTACGCCGCTTGTCCAGTCCCGCCGGGAGCGCCGACCCCCGCATCGGGCCGATCTCCAGCCCACACAAGGATTGGAGCGATCCAAATCACACCCCGCACAACATCCCCGTAACCCGGCGTCAACCTCCGCGCGATGTGGCGGGCGCACGCTGAGAGCACTGATCAATCTCCAGGACCCGAGGAGCACCCCATGGCCGACACCACCCCCGTCACCGCCAGCACCACCGCCAACACCACCGACCTCAAGACCGCCGCCGACAAGCTCGGCGAGCAGCGCGCGGCCCTGCGCCTGCGCCACTCCCAGCGCCTCACCGCGCTCATGGAGACCCGCCGCGACCTGCGCGGCGTGCACGCGCTGGCCGACTTCGTCGACGACTCGGTGCGCTGGAGCGCCTGACCCGCTCCACTCCCTCCTCCTGAGCACCACCCGACGGCAGCCGCCCACCCCCTCCGGTGGGCGGCTGTCGGCGTCGGGGGCTCGCACTAGACTCGCGGCCGTGATCTTCAAGCGGGTCGGCGACGGACGCCCCTACCCCGAGCACGGACTCTCGTCCGGGGACTGGGCAGCACTGCCCCCGCGCCAGGTGCGCCTCGACGAGCTGGTCACCACCAAGGACACGCTCTGGCTCGGCACCCTGCTCGACGAGGACTCCACGTTCTACGGGGACCTCTTCGCCCACGTCGTGGACTGGCACGGCGAGCTCTACCTCGAGGACGGCCTGCACCGCGCGCTGCGTGCGGCACTGCAGCAGCGCCCCGTCCTCCACGCCCGGGTCCTCGACCACGCCGCCCACGGGAAGCGCTCCGCATGATCGACCTGCCTGCCGGCCTCCGCACCGCCCTGACGCTCGGCGTCCTGGCGGTCCTGCTCCTGGTGATGCTCACCTGGGGCTGGTCCAACGCCACCGCCCCCCTGCCGAGCTCCGGCGACGCCGAGGACGCCGGGGCCTGCGAACCGTGGACCGTCGTGGAGGGCGAGCGCCTGGACGCCTCGCAGGTCGAGGTCACGATCCTCAACGCCGGAACCCGCGAAGGCCTGGCCGGCGCGGTCATGGACGGCTTCGTCGAGCGCGGGTTCCGCGAGGGCACCAGCGGCAACGCGCCCCGCGAGACCGAGGTCGCCAAGGTGCAGGTGTGGGCGGCGGACAAGCGTGACCCGGCCGTCGTCCTGGTGCGCAGTGTGCTCCCCAAGCCCTCGCCGGTCCGTGAGGCCCCGGTCGACCTCGTCGACCTGCCCGGCGTGGTCGTGGTCGTGGGCAACGACTTCGGCGACCTGCGTGCCGGCCGCTCGTCGGTCACCGCCAAGCAGGAGGGCGCGGCCTGCGCGCCGTGATCCCTGCAGGGCCGGCCCTCAACGCACCGGCCCCAGCCACTGGGCCAGTCGCCCACCACGGCTGACCTGCCGCAACCGCTTCTCGGTCTGCTCGCGCTGGCGGCGCGGGGTGACGACCAGCAGGTGGTCGCCGGCGCGCAGGGCGGTACGCCGCTCGGGCACCAGCGTCTGGCCGTCGCGGATCACCAGGGACACCGACGCCCCCTGGGGCAGCCGCAGCTCGCCCACCTCGACCCCGTGCATCAAGGACTTCGGGCTGATCGTGACCTGCAGGAGGTCGGCGGCCACCCGCTCCAGCGGCGCCGCCTCGACGTCGAGGTCGCGCGGCTCGGAGCGGCGCGCCACCCGCAGCACCCGCGCCACCCACGGCAGCGTCGGGCCCGTGAGCAACGTGAACACCACGACCATCACGAAGACCAGGTCGAAGAGCCGCTCGCTGCCGTCGATCCCCTCGGCCAGCGGGATGGTGGTGAGCACGATCGGCACCGCACCCCGCAGCCCCGCCCAGGAGAGGAAGGCCAGCTCGCGCCACGGCATCGGCTGCACCACGGCGCTCACCGCCACCGAGATCGGCCGAGCCACCAGGGTGAGGACCAGTCCGGCCGCCAGGGCCAGGCCCACCGTGGACCAGGTGATCCGGCCCGGGGAGAGCAGCAGGCCCAGCATGACGAACAGCCCGATCTGGGCCAGCCAGGCCACGCCCTCGGCGAAGGACCGGGTGGCGCCGCGGTGGGGCAGCTCGGAGTTCCCGAGCACCAGCGCAGCGACGTACACCGCGGCGAAGCCGGAGCCGTGGAGGGCGGAGGCGACGCCGTACCCCAGGAAGGTCAGCGTGAGGACCGCCAGCGGGTAGAGACCGGCGGTGGGGAGAGCGGCGCGGCGCATCAGCCAGGCCCCGCCGAACCCGGCGGCCAGCCCGCAGACCGTGCCCAGGGCCAGCTCGCCCACGACGATGCCGGCGACCACGACCGGCGGGTGGTCGCCCACGGCGCCGGTCGAGACGAGCGTGACCAGGACGACGGTCGGGGCGTCGTTCAGCCCGGACTCGGCCTCGAGCGCGCCGGTGAGCCGGCGCGGCAGCGGCACCACCCGCAGCACCGAGAAGACCGCCGCGGCGTCGGTCGGGGAACACACCGCCCCCAACAGCACCGCCAGCTCCCAGGGCAGCCCCAGGACGTAGTGGGCGACCACCGCGACCACCGCGATCGAGACCACGATGCCCACCGTGGCCAGCGAGACCCCGAGCCGCATCGAGTGGCGGGCCTCGCGCCATCTGGTGGTGAGTCCGCCCTCGGCCAGGATGACGGCGAGGGCCGCGAAGCCCAGGGCGTGGGCGGCCGCCGCGTCCTCGAAGTGGATGCCCAGCCCGGCCTCGCCGAGCGCGACGCCCATGAGCAGGTAGATCAGCAGCGACGGCAGCCCGGCCCGGGTGGAGACGCGCACCGCGAGGATGGCCAGCAGGGTGACGGCGGACCCGACCAGCACGAACTCGTCGAGCGCGTGCACGTCGAAGGTCATCTCGCCCCTGTCGTGG
>JAYYWX010000082.1:0-19480 GCA_036341255.1 Actinomycetota bacterium
GGAGCGCAACCTGGAGGCGGTGCGCAGCACCGAGGTGGACGACTGGCTGCCGCACGTGACGGCGTACGCCGCCGACGGCACCGCGACGACGGAGCGGCTCGTCGACTGCGACGACGTCGCGCTGCCCGGCACGCCCGGCGAAGCGGACGGCACGACGCCCGGCACCGTGGCCGTGGTGGGCCTGGACGCCACCGCTCCGTTGGCCGGCCTCGCCGACGCCGACGCGGTCGGGGTGGCCGTGGGCACGGACCTGGTCTACGCCTCGCTCGATCGCCTCTACCTCGCGACCAGCGGCGCCCCCACGGGCTGCTGCTGGATGGTGGATCGGGTCGTCCCCGGTGGACCCGCCGGCTGGCCGGTCGGCGGCTGGAGCGGCACCAGCGAGATCCACGAGCTGGAGCTGGACGGCACGACGGCGACGTACGTCGCGACCGGCGAGGTCGACGGCACCGTCCGCGACCGGTGGTCCATGGACGAGCACGACGGCGTGCTGCGGGTGGCGGTCGGGCCCTCGTCGGAGACCGGCGACTTCTCCTCCATCGTCACGATGCGCCGCGACGGCACGCGGCTGGAGGAGATCGGCCGGGTGGACCGGATCGGTCCGCGCGAGGACATCGAGGCGGTGCGGTGGTTCGGCGACCTGGCGTTGGTCGTCACGTTCCGGCGGATCGACCCGCTCCACACCGTCGACCTGTCCGACCAGACCGCGCCGCGGGTCGTCGGGGAGCTGAAGGTGCCGGGCTACTCGGCGTACCTGCACCCGCTGGGTCCGCACCGGCTGCTGGGCCTGGGCGAGGGGCCTGTGGCCGGTCGGCGCTGGGGTGCGCAGACCAGCCTCTTCGACCTGGCCGACCTCGCGGCACCACGTCGCCTCGACGTGCTCGACCACCGGGTGAACACCCGGCACGTCGCAGCCACCGACCCGCGGGCCTTCACCTGGATCCCGGGTCAGCGCACCGGCCTGAGCGTGATCACCCGCGGGTACGGCGCACGCACCGGCTGGCTCTCGATCATCCGCCTCGACGACGGGACGATCAGCGAGGAGCTGGTCGAGGTCGAGCACGGCAGCGCCGTCGACCACGTGCGGCTGCTGCGGCTGCCCGACAAGCGGGTGCTGCTGGTGACGGCCGAAGGGGCGTCGTACGTCGAGGTGTGAAGGTCTGACCGATATCGGTCCGACCATCCCCGGCGCGGTCAGGTCGCCCACCGACGGGCCGAGCCCCGCCACGCAGAGAGGCGTGGCGGGGCTCGGGGAGCATGCGTGACCCGGAGGGGTCAGGCGGGGTCGATCAGTCGCCGACCTTCTGGGCCGCCTCGGTGGTGGCGGTGGCCGCAGCGGTGGCGGTCTTCTTCGCGGCGGTCTTGGTGGCGGTCGCCGACTTCTTGGCCGGGGACTTCTTCGCGGTGGTGGCCGCGGAGGAGGCCGACTTCTTGGCGGTGGTCGCCGACTTCTTGGCGCCGGTGGTGGTCTTCTTGGCCGCGGTCTTCGCGGTCTTGGTGCCCTGGGTCTTGGTGGTCTTGGCCTTCGCGGTGGTGGTCTTCGCCGCGGTCTTGGTGGCCTGGGTCGACTCCTGCTTGCGGATGCGGCCCACGAGGACCTCGCCGCGCTTGGCCAGGTCGGCGTAGGTGGCCGTGGCGGTCGCGGTGGTCTCGTCGAGCTGCTTGCGCACGGTGACCGGGAGGGCCTTGGCCTCGCCCTGGAGCTCGGCGACGCGCTTCTCGATGGCGGTACGGCGGGCCTTGGCCTCGTCGCTCAGCGCCTCGACGCGGGCGTTGACCACGGTCTCGACCTGGGTGCGGATGGTCTTGGGCTCGAAGTCGAAGTCCTTGACCGACTTCTGCACGCCCTCGAAGCGGGTGGTGGCGTCCTTCTGCAGGTCGACCAGCTTCTTCTGCACGTCGGAGACGTACTCACGGACGGTCTCGACGGCCAGGTCCACGACACCGGCACCGGCGTACAGGGACTTGGTGGCCTCGGACTTGAGGTCCTCGATCTTGAGGGTGGGGAGAGTGGCCTTGGCCATGTCGGAACTACTCCTTCGGTGGGCCTCGCGGCCCGTCGGGTGGGTCGTGGCGGGTGCCACGGCCGCGGGTGTGGGGGTTGTTACTCCTCGTCGCCCGGCTCGGCGGTCGCCTGACCGGCGTTCATGGCGAGGAAGGACTGGTAGACATCGAGCAGGGACTGCTTCTGACGCTCGGTCAGCGCCGTGTCGGCGAGGACCGCGAGCTCCACCGAGCCACCGACGCCGTCGTCGGGGCTGACGATCCCGGCGCGGATGTAGAGCTGCTCGGCCGAGATCCGCAGCGCCTTCGCGATCTGCTGGAGCACCTCCGCTGACGGGCGCCGCAGTCCGCGTTCGATCTGGCTGAGGTAGGGGTTCGAGACGCCGGTCTGCTCGGCGAGCTGCCGCAAGGAGAGCTGCGCTGCCGTGCGCTGCTCCTTGAGGTAGTCACCCAACGAGCCGACTGCCGTCGACACCTTTCCCTTGGCCATGCCTCCATAGTGCTTGCTCGTGCTAGCACTTGCAAGCAGCAAGCGGGTGGATCAGGTCACAACCGGGCCACACCGCCTTGGCAGAAGCTCCTTACCTGCTTGAGAGATCGACCCACGGCGGCATCGCTAGCCACCGTGCTAGCAACCCCTCCTCCGGTCCGGCGACTGCTTGCTGGAGCAGGCGCGGGCGTACGCGCGTCGACGTACGCTCGACGCATGTGCCGCAACATCCGCCAGCTCCACAACTTCGAGCCTCCGGCGACCTCCGACGAGGTGGGCGCCGCCGCGCTGCAGTACGTCCGCAAGGTCAGCGGCTCCACGAAGCCCTCGCAGGTCAACCAGGAAGCGTTCGACCGCGCCGTCGCCGAGGTCGCGCACGCCACCCAGCACCTCCTCGACGCGCTCACCACGTCGGCGGCGCCGAAGAACCGTGAGGTGGAGGCGGAGAGGGCTCGGGCGCGCGCCGCCGTCCGCTACGCCCGCTGACCCGACTGCGCCACCGATCGTGAGCATCCCCCAGCGCGGCGAGGCCGCCGCACGCGAGCGCAGCGCGTCGTACGCCGAGGCCGCGCTCGACCTGCTCGCCGACCGTCCCCTCGTGGTGCTGACCGGCGCGGGCCTCTCGACCGACTCCGGCATCCCCGACTACCGCGGCCCGGACGCTCCCCCGCGACGCCCCATGACCTACCAGGAGTTCGTCTCCGGCCCGGTCTCCCAGCAGCGGTACTGGGCGCGCAGCCACCTCGGCTGGGGCCGGATGCGCCGCGCCGACCCCAACGAGGGGCACCACGCGCTGGCCCGCATCGCACCCGACCTCCTCATCACCCAGAACGTCGACGGCCTGCACGAGCGCGTGGGCACCGAGCGCCTCGTCGCGCTGCACGGCCGCATCGCCGACGTCGTGTGCCTCTCGTGCCGCCGCACCAGCGCCCGCGCCGCCCTGCACGAGGAGCTGAGCCGGCTCAACCCCGACTGGCACGAGCGGCACCCCTCGGTGCACATCCGGCCCGACGGTGACGTCGACCTCGAGGACACCGACGGCTTCGTGGTGCCGGCCTGCGAGTGCGGCGGCGTGCTGAAACCCGACGTCGTGTTCTTCGGGGAGAACGTCCCCAAGGACCGGGTCGCGCACTGCTACGCCGCCGTGGACTCCCTCGCCGAGCGCGACGGCGCGCTGCTGGTGGTCGGCTCGAGCCTGACGGTGATGAGCGGGCTGCGGTTCGTGCGCCGCGCCGCCTCCCTCGGGGTGCCGGTCGTCATCGCCAACCGCGGCGAGACCCGCGGCGACCCGTTGGCGACGTACGCCGTCGAGACCGGCTGCACGCCGTTCGTCGCCGCCCTCGAGCAGCGACGCCAGGTCACCGCGCCCAGGTCCTAGCCCCGGGGCCCGGCGCCGGTGCCGCCCCACGGGTCGTCGCGCAGGTCCTTGGCCGCGGCGTCGCGCAGCTGGCCGAGCATGTCGAGCACGTCACCCGTGTCCACCCAGTCGCGGTCCTCACGGCGGCGGGCGTCCCGCACGCCCGCGAGCCGGTCGCGCACCACGTGCGGCGGGAGGCGCACGCCCAGCTCGAGCTCGTAGTGAGTGTCGGTGAGCTCGAAGCGGACGTCCACCACCTCGGCGGCGTGGAACTCCCCGTCCGGGTCGACCACCACGACGTCCTCGTCGAGGTCCAGCCCGCGAGCCAGCGCGGACTCGGAGTGCGCGACGACGAACCGGCCGCCGACCCCCCGGCCGTCGGTCAGGAGCGCGGCGCTGAGCGGCACCGAGATCAGCTCCATGACACCCTCGAATCGACCGTCGCCGCTCGCACGGCGCTCCACCAGCGTAGACATTGCCTGCATGCCGCGACAACGACTCGTCCGGCAATGCGGTCACGCGCGGTCTGGAACCCGTCTGGACGAGTCTCAGGTCCGGCCGCCGACTGCCGATGACCCCCAGCAAGGACCCCCGCAAGGACCCCTGCGACGTCCCCGACGAGGAGCCGGGACGCGACGCGGGCCGGGCTCGGGCAGCCCTCAGAGGCGGCGGACGAAGATGTGGTCGGCCGCCTCGGGGACGATCTCGGCGGTCTCGCCACCGGCGCCGACCAGGACGCCCTCGGGGGTCTGCGCGACGGTGACGGTCGTGTCGGGCATCGCGCCGACCCGGCGCAGTGCGCTCATGAGGTCCTCGTCCTTCTGCATCTCCTCGGAGATGCGGCGCACCAGCACCCGCCCCTCACCACGGGCGGCAGCCTTGGACAGCGACTCCACGCCGTCCATGAACCCCTCGGCGCCGGGCGTCTCGCCCAGCTCGTCGAGCCCGGGGATCGGGTTGCCGTAGGGCGACTCCGTCGGGTGGTCCAGGATCTCCATCAACCGCCGCTCGACGGTCTCGGAGATCACGTGCTCCCAGCGACAGGCCTCCTCGTGGACCAGCTCCCAGTCCAGGCCGATCACGTCGGTCAGCAACCGCTCGGCGAGGCGGTGCTTGCGCATGACCCGGATGGCCAGGCGGCGGCCGTCCTCGGTCAACTCCAGGTGCCGGTCGCCCTCGACGGTGAGCAGACCGTCGCGCTCCATGCGCGCCACCGTCTGGGACACCGTCGGACCCGACTGGTGCAGGCGCTCGGCGATCCGGGCGCGCAGGGGGATGATGCCCTCCTCGACCAGCTCGTAGATCGTCCGGAGGTACATCTCGGTGGTGTCGATCAGGTCACTCACGCCGACATCATCCCATCCCCCACCCAGGGCGCCGGCCGGCGGCCGCTCGGGTGATGTCCGGGGCCTGTGCCGCTGGCACGCTGGGGCCCCATGACATCGGTGATGTGGTTCCGTCGGGACCTCCGCCTGGCGGACAACCCGGCGCTGATCGCCGCCGCCGAGGACGGCGACGTGCTGCCGCTCTTCGTGCTCGACCCCACCCTCTGGGGAGCGAGCGGTCCGAGCCGTCGCGCCTACCTCGGGGCGTCGCTGCGCTCGCTGGACGCCTCGCTGCGCCAGCGACGGACGCGGCTGTCGGTGGTGCGCGGCGACCCGGTGCGACGGGTGGTCCTGGCAGCGAAGGCCGTGCGGGCCACCACCGTCCACGTCGCCGCTGACTTCGGCCCCTACGGCTCGCGGCGCGACGAGGAGGTCGAGAAGGCGCTGGCCGAGGCCGGCATCGAGCTGGTGCGGACCGGTTCGCCGTACGCCGTCGCGCCCGGCCGGGTCCGCAACGGCTCCGGCGACCCCTACAAGGTGTTCACCCCCTTCTCCCGCGCCTGGGCCGACCACGGCTGGCGCGGCCCGGTCGACGCCCCGACCGGCGTCTCGTGGCTCGACCTCGACGAGCACACCGACGAGGGCACGACCGAGATCCCCGACCCGCGGCTGCCCGCCGGGCTCGAGCTGCCCGAGGCCGGCGAGGCCGCGGCGAGACGGCGGTGGGAGGAGTTCCTCGACCGCGTCGACGACTACGCCGAGGACCGCGACAGGCCCGGGGTCGACGGCACCAGCCGGATGTCGGTGCACCTGAAGTACGGCGAGGTCCACCCGCGCACGCTGCTCGCCGACCTCTCCCGGCGCCGCTCCGACGGCGCCCGGGTCTACCGCACCGAGCTGGCCTGGCGGGAGTTCTACGCCGACGTGCTGCACACCCGGCCCGAGACCGCGCGGGACTACTACAAGCCGGACTTCGCGCGCATGGCCTACGACCGTCCCGGCGCCCAGCTCGAGGCGTGGCAGGAGGGGCGCACCGGGTTCCCGATCGTCGACGCCGGGATGCGCCAGCTCCGTGCCACCGGCTGGATGCACAACCGGGTGCGGATGATCGTGGCCAGCTTCCTGGTCAAGGACCTGCACGTGGAGTGGCAGCACGGTGCGCGGCACTTCCTGCACTGGCTGGTCGACGGCGACCTGGCCTCCAACAACCACGGGTGGCAGTGGGTCGCCGGCAGCGGCACCGACGCCTCGCCGTTCTTCCGGGTCTTCAACCCGACCACGCAGGGCAAGAAGTTCGACCCGCGGGGCGACTACGTCCGCCGGTGGGTGGAGGAGCTCTCCGACCCCGAGCAGGTGCCGGACCCGCACGACCCGGACCCGGACACCCGCGACCTGGTCGGCTACCCCGCACCGATGGTCGACCACAAGGCCGAGCGCCAGGAGGCGCTGGACCGGTGGGAGAAGATCCGGGGGTGACCTCCTTGATCGTCCCGACCTCCTTCCACGGACCTCCCGACTCGGCCAACGGCGGCTGGGCCGCGGGCGCCCTCGCGGCCCTCATCGGCTCCGGCGGAGCGCTGGGTCGCACCGTCGAGGTGACGTTGCGCCTACCTCCCCCGTTGGAGGTCCCGCTCGAGGTCGGTGAGCACGAGGGGGCGTGGCGCGCGCTCGACGCCGAGGATCGCACCGTCCTCGAGGCCCGGGCGGTCGACGACGCTGTCGCAGACCTCGAGCCGAGCGCGCCGGTGCCGGTCGACGTGGCGCGTGCCGCGGAGGCGTCGTACGCCGGGCTCCGCGGGCACCCCTTCCCCACCTGCTTCTCGTGCGGGCCCGATCGGGCCGAGGGCGACGGGCTGCGCATCCTGCCCGGGCCGGTGCCGGGCCGACCGGGCATCGTCGCGGCCTCGTGGACCCCCCACACGTCGTCGTACGAGATCGCCTGGGCCGCGCTGGACTGCGCAGGCGCCTGGGCGAGCGGGATCGAGGAGAGCCCGCGGGTGCTCGGGCGGATGACCGCGCGGGTGGACCGGCTGCCCGTGGTGGGCGAGACCCTCGTGGTCGTCGGCGAGGCGCGCGGGGCCGAGGGCCGCAAGCACCACGCCACGACGACGCTGCGCGCGGCCGACGGCGAGCTGGTGGGACTGGCCCGCCAGGTGTGGATCGAGATCCCCTCCTGACGGCTCGCCGGCCGCTCCGCGCGTAAACGCTTGCACCACGGCGGTGTACCGGTCAACAACGATGTGCCAGAGTGTCCTCATGAGCACCGAGCAGACGCCCGCCGAGACGCCCGCCGAGACCGAGTGGTGGCGCCACGCCGTCATCTACCAGGTCTACCCCCGCTCCTTCGCCGACGCCGACGGTGACGGCGTCGGCGACCTGCCCGGCATCACCAGCCGACTGCCCTACCTGCGCGAGCTCGGGGTGGACGCGATCTGGATCAGCCCGTTCTATCGCTCACCGCAGAACGACCACGGGTACGACGTCTCCGACTACTGCGACATCGACCCGCTCTTCGGCACCCTCGAGGACGCCGACACGCTGCTCGACACCGCCCACGACCTCGGCATCAAGGTCGTCGTGGACCTGGTGCCCAACCACTCCTCGGACCAGCACGAGTGGTTCCAGGCCGCGCTCGCCGCCGGCCCGGGCAGCCCCGAGCGGGCGCGCTACGTCTTCCGCGAGGGCAGGGGTGAGGACGGCTCCGAGCCGCCCAACAACTGGCTCTCGGTCTTCGGCGGCTCCGCGTGGGACCGCGTCGAGGACGGCCAATGGTACCTCCACCTCTTCGACTCCTCCCAGCCCGACTTCGACTGGCGCAACCCCGAGGTCGGCGACATGTTCGAGGACGTCCTGCGCTTCTGGCTCGACCGCGGCGTCGACGGCTTCCGCGTCGACGTGGCGCACGGGCTGTTCAAGGAGGAGTCGCTGCGCGACCAGGTCATCCCCGAGGGCGAGACCCAGCGCGGCGGCACGGACGTCAACGCCACCCAGTCGATGGTCGAGCGGACCCACCGCGACGAGCCGATGTGGGACCAGCCGGAGGTGCACGACGTCTACCGTCGCTGGCACCGGGTGCTCGCGGAGTACGACGGCGACCGGATGACCGTCGCCGAGGCCTGGACCCAGTCGCCGGAGTCGATGGCCCGCTTCGTCCGTGACGACGAGATGAGCCAGTCCTTCAACTTCTCCTGGCTGCTCGCGGCCTGGTCGGCCGCCTCCTTCGAGAACGTCATCACCAGCACCTTCGAGGCGCTCGAGGAGGTGCACGCCGACCCCACCTGGGTGCTGTCCAACCACGACGTCATTCGCCACGCGACCCGCTACGGCGGCGGCGAGCAGGGCCTGGCCCGCGCGCGGGCCGCCACGCTGACGATGCTCTCGCTGCCCGGCTCGGCCTACCTCTACCAGGGCGAGGAGCTCGGGCTGGAGCAGGTCGACGTGCCGCCGGCCCACCGCACCGACCCCAGCTGGTTGCGCACCAAGGACAGCGAGTCCCCCGAGGTCGGCCGGGACGGGTGCCGGGTCCCGATCCCGTGGTCGGGCAGCGAGCCGCCGTACGGCTTCGGGCCGGGCGACGCACAGCCCTGGCTCCCCCAGCCGGCCGGGTGGTCGGAGCTGACCGTCGCCGCGCAGGAGGCGGATCCCGACTCGACGCTGGCCTTCTACCGCCGCGCGCTGGCCGCGCGCCGGACCCTGCTGGGAGCCCCCTCGACCGTCGAGATGCTCGATCTCGGGGAGGACCTGCTGGCCTTCCGCCGCGGTGACGTCACCGTCGTGCTCAACTGCGGCAGCACCCCGGCCCCGCTCCCCGCAGGCGAGGTGGTCATCGCCAGCGCCCCGGTCACCGACAGCCTCCCCGGTGACACCGCGGTCTGGCTTCGCTGAGTCCCCTGAGTCTCGCTGAGGTCACCCACGGTCGGCACGCCGTCGGCCGTCGGGGTCGCGATCAGTCGGTCTCGACCCCGGCGCCGAGGCTCTCGTTGTAGCGCGCGAGCAGCGCGGTGAAGGTCTCCAGGTCGCCGGACCCCCAGCCGTCGAGCCGGTCGGCGAGGTAGCGACGGCGGCTCTCGGCGACCTGGTCGAGCCGCCCCCGCGCGTCGGGGGTCGCGGTCAGCAGCCACGCCCGCCCGTCCTCGGGGTCGCGGGACTTCTCGATCAGGCCCAGCTCGATGAGGTGGGTGACCTGGCGGCTGATCGCGCCCTTGTCGATGCTGAAGAGGTCCGCGACGGTCGAGGCACGCATCGGGCCGTGCTCGGCGACGTGGGCGAGCATGAGGTACGACGCCGGCTGCAGCTCCTCGTGCACGGCAGCGGCCCGTTCGGCGATGACCCGGCGGATCCGGCGTACGAGCACGCCGACCTCCTGCTCGAGCCGGGTCAGGGACTCCGGGCGCGGTGCGGCACTCATGGTGGCTGTGAGCCTAACCGGGTCCCGCGGTCGGTCGCTGCGGCTCCTCACGCCCCGGCCGTGCACCAGCGACCTCTCTGCCGTGCGCCAGCGACCTCTCGGCCGTGCGTGAGTGACCTCTCGGCCGTGCGTGAGTGACCTCTCGGGGGGCGTGGCTCGGCCCCGGTCGCACTGGGGGGGGTGGGATGTGCGACCGGGGCCGGTCCGTGGACCGTCGACCGAGGTGGAGCGGAGGGGAAGGGGTCGACGGCAGCGTGCGGGTCAGACGCGGAAGCGACCGACCTGGGCCTTGAGCTCGGCGGCCATGGTGGAGAGCTCGGTTGCCGACTGCAGGGTGTTCTGAGCGCCCTGGCGGGTGTCGTCGGCCGCCGAGGCCACCTGCGAGATGTCGTCGGCGATGCCGTTGGCGCCACCGGCGGCCTCGGTCACCGAGCGGGCGATCTCGTTGGTGGTCGCGGTCTGCTCCTCGACCGCCGAGGCGATCGTGGTCTGGATGTCGTTGATCCGACCGATGACCTCGGAGATCTCCGAGATCGCCGACACGGCACCGGAGGTGTCGCCCTGGATCGCCTCGATCTTGCGGCCGATGTCCTCGGTCGCCTTGGCGGTCTCCTTGGCCAGCTCCTTGACCTCGTTGGCGACCACCGCGAAGCCCTTGCCGGCGTCGCCGGCCCGGGCCGCCTCGATGGTGGCGTTGAGGGCCAGCAGGTTGGTCTGCTGGGCGATCGAGGTGATGACCTTGATGACCTGGCCGATCTCCGCGGACGACTCGCCCAGGCTGGCGACCGTGTCCTGCGCCTGGCTGGCGACGCCCACCGCGCCGGTGGCCACCGAGGCGGCCTCGGTCGCGTTCTGCGCGATCTCGCGGATGCTGGCGGTCATCTCCTCCGCCGCCGAGGCGACGGTCTGGATGCTGGCGGAGACCTCCGAGGACGACGAGCTCGCGCTCGCGGCCTTGTCGGAGGTGACCGACGCGCCGTCACCCATGCCCTGGGAGAGGATCGTGAGCTGCTCGGCCGCCACGCCCAGCGCGTCGGCGGTCTGGCCGATGGAGGCCATCGACTCACGCAGTGTGGCGAGGAGGCTGGACAGGCCGCCGGCCAGCTGGCCGACCGCGTCGTCGCCGGAGACCGATATCTCGCGGGTGAAGTCGCCGTCGACCGCGGACTGCACGACGTCGAGGACGGCCTCGACCTTGGCCGCCAGCTCGGCGGCCTGCTCACGGTCGGTCGACTCCTTGGTGATGCGGGAGAAGGCCTGGGACACCAGTCGACCCACGTTGCGCAGGGTCTCGAGGCGCTGGGAGCTCGGGGTGATGGTCTCGAGCATGAAGAAGTCCATCGTGCCGATGACCTGGCCGTCGATCATGACCGGGAAGCACAGACCGGACTTCACGCCCACGCGCTGGGCGACGGGGGCGCGCACGCAGTCGGTCATCTGGCCGATGTCGGGGGTGAAGAACAGGTCCCGGCTCTGCCAGGCGCGGCCCGACAGGCCGACGCCCTCGGCGAAGGTCGCCGCCAGCGTGACCTGCCGGAACTCGGGGCCGGCGTCGCCGGACTCGGAGTCGAAGTGCAGCAGGCCATCGGACTCGTCGATGGCCCAGAAGGAGCCGTACGCCCAGCCGAACTCCTCCCGCACGGCGTCCAGGGTGTTCTGGATCGCCTCCTCGCGGGTGGTGGCCCCCGCCAGCACGGCCAGGGTCTTGTTGAAGGCGTTGGCGTCGGCCATCGCGTCGTTGCGCTCGGCCTCGGCCTTGAGCTTGGAGGTGATGACCTCCCAGGTGGCCATGGCCCCGATGTACTCGCCGTCCTGGTCACGGATCGCCGACACCAGCAGGTCCAGGGTCTCCGGGCCGACCGAGATGTTGGCGCGACGCGGCAGCTGGGCCTCGTCGGAGAGGATGCCGCGCTGGTAGTCCGGGGACTTGTGGAAGACGTCCAGGCTGGTCCCGACGATCTTGTCCACCGGCACCGGCAGGTGCTCCTGCAGGCCGCGCAGCGTCTCCAGGGACGCCGGGTTCATGTAGGTGATGGTGAAGTCGCGGTCGGCGAACATCATGTTCGTCGGGGAGTTCTCCATCATCGAGGTGACCCGCGCGACCTGCTGCTCGAGGGCGAGCTTCTCGGTGACCAGGTCCCAGGTCGCCATCGCGCCCACGTAGGTGCCCTCGTCGTCGTACACCGCGGCGACCGTGAGGTCCAGGGTCTCGGGCCCGACCTTGATCATCGCCTGGCGTGGGAGGTACTTCTCCGGGTCCGCCAGCAGCCCGCGCTGGTACGAAGGGTCCTTGTGGAAGATGTCCAGGCTCGAGCCGACCAGGTCGTCGGGCGAGACCGGGATCCAGTCCGCCAGGGCACGCAGGCCCTCGACGGTGGCCGGGTTGGCGTAGGTGATGACCAGGTTCGTGTCGGCCAGCATCACGCGCGTGGGCAGGCCGTCGAGGACCGACCGCATCTTGGTGAGGTCGGGTGCGGCGGTCGTGGCGGTGGTCTTGGTGGTGGCGGGCTTGGCCGACGCGGACCTCACGGCCTTGGCCCGCCCGGAGGCGGTGCCGGAGCCGTTCTGGTTGGCGCGGGTCTGGAGCTCGGTCACGGCGTTCCTCCGGTGGTGTCGGGTGTGGAGACGTCGACGGCGCGCTCGGCGTCGACGACGAGAAGGATCGATCCGGGCAGGGGCAGCACCCCGCCGACGACGTCCTGCACCGTGGGGGGCAGGTTGGCCGGCGTCGGCTGGAGCGAGACCTCGGTGGTGTCGATGACGTCACCGATGTCGTCGACGAGCAGGGAGACGACCTCGCCGCGGGAGCGGACGATGACGTTCATGGGCAGCTCGCCCTCGGGCCGCGGCGGGAGCCCGAGGCGGCACCGCAGGTCGAGCGCGGTCACGATCTGACCGCGCAGGTTGATGAGGCCGTGGACGGCGTCCGGCGCGCAGGGCACCACCGTCAGCTGCTGGTAGCGCAGCACCTCCTGGACGTGCTCCACCTGGAGGCCGAAGTAGAGGCCGTCCACCCAGAAGGTGCACATCTGTCCCGTGGCCCCGGTGGTCCGAGGGCCTCCGGAGGTCGGGGTGAGGGTCGTGACGGTCATCGCGCACCTGCCAGGAGAGGACGCACCACGGCGTCGAGGTCGACGAGGTCGGTGACCTTGTCCTGGACCACCGCGGAGCCGAGCACGCCGTTGCGCCTGCCCACCTCCGTCGGCACGACCTGCTCCTCGACGACGTCGAGGACCCGGTCGATGACGATGCCGACCCGGTGCTGGCCGTCCTCGTGGACGACCACGCTGATCTGGTCCTCCGCCGGCGGCGACTCGGCCAGCCCGATCGCCGGGGCCAGGCGCAGCAGCGGCAGGATGCCGTCGCGGTACTGCACGACCTCCACGCCACCGGAGCGCTCGACCCTCGCCAGGTCGAACTCCTCCAGCCGGCTGACCGCCGTGAGCGGCAGCGCGGCTCGACGGCCCTGGGAGACCTCGAGCACGAGCAGCGCCCGGGAGTCCACGGTGCCGACCTGCACCTCCGGCTCGGTCGCGTGCGCCGCGCCGATCACCCGGGTGCGGGCGATGCCACCCACGTCGAGGATGAGGGCGACGCGGCCGTCGCCCATGATCGTGGCACCGGCGTACGTCGGCAGCGACTTGAGCTGGCGCCCGATCGGCTTCACGACGATCTCCTGGGTGTCGTGGACCTCCTCGACGCACAGCCCGAAGCGGGTCTCGTCGGCCTGCACCACCACGATGGTGAGCCCGTCGGGGTCGGCCTTCTCGCCGCCCAGTGCCTCGGAGAGGGAGACCAGCGGGAGCAGTCGACCGCGCAGGCGCAGGACGGGCGCGCCGGCCAGGGTCTCGACGTTCTCGCGCAGGTCCTGCCCCTCGAGGCGGACCAGCTCGACCAGGTTGGCCTGCGGGATCGCGTAGCGCTCACCGTGCTGACCCACGACGAGGGCCGGGATGATCGCCAGCGTCAGCGGGATGCGGATCCGCATCGTCGTGCCGCAGCCGACGGTGCTGGTGAGGTCGACGCTGCCGCCGATGCGCTCGATCGAGGTCCGGACCACGTCCATCCCGACGCCGCGGCCGGAGACGTTGGTGACCTGCTCGGCGGTCGAGAAGCCCGGACGGAAGATCAGGTCCAGGACGTCGCGCGGCTCCATCCGGGCCAGCTGCTCACGGGTGACGACCCCGCGACGTACGGCGACGTCACCGATGTGCCGCGGGTCGATGCCCTTGCCGTCGTCGGTGATCTCGACGACCACCTGACCGGACTCGTGGTAGGCGCGGAGCAGCAGCTTGCCGGCCGTGGCCTTGCCGGCGGCGGTGCGCGCCGCGGGCGGCTCGATGCCGTGGTCGAGGGAGTTGCGCACCAGGTGGGTCAGCGGGCCCTTGAGGGCCTCCAGCAGCGAGCGGTCGAGCTCGGTGTCGTGGCCGTCCATCTCCAGGTCGACCTCCCGGCCGAGCTGGTGGGCCAGGTCGCGCACGATGCGCGGCATCTTCGACCAGACCTGGCCGATGGGCTGCATGCGCGTGCGCATCACGCTCTCCTGCAGCTCGCTGGCCACGAGGTCCAGGCGCTGGGAGGCGCGGACCAGCTCGACGTCGTCGGCGGCCTCGGTGCGCTGCAGGATCTGGTTGCGCGTCAGCACCAGCTCCCCCACCAGCTGCACCAGCCCGTCGAGCAGGTCCACGTCCACGCGCACCGAGGAGTCGACGACGCCCCGGCGGCCCTCCTCCGCCTCGGCGGCGGGGGGCACGTCCTCCCGAGCCCCGTCGAGCACCGGGTCGAGCACCGGGTCGAGCACCGGGTCCGGCAGGGGGTCCTGGTCCAGCACCAGGTCCACGGTCGGCTCGGCGGCGTACGACTCGGTCCCGACGGCGGCACCCACCGGGGGCGGTGCGTCCTCAACCGTCTCGGCGACCGGGTCGGTTGACTGCTCACCGCCCTCGTCCGCCTGCGCGGCGAGCGGTGCGTCCTCAACCGAGTCCAGCTCCGAGACGGTTGCTTGCTCACCGCCCGTGACAGAGGCCCTCAGCAGCGGTGCGTCCTCACCCGACTCCGTCCCCGGATCGGTTGACTGCCCACCGCCCTCGGCGGCGGCCGCTGCCGGCTCCTCGACGTCACCGGCCAGCACCCGCTCGAGCAGGGTCACGACCGACTCCACGTCGACGCCCGGGTCGGCGTCGCCGGCGCCGTGCTCGATCGCCTCGAGCAGCGCGCGGACGGTGTCGACCATGGTTAGCAGCGCGCCGGCGGTGTGGGTGGTCATCACCATCTTGCCGTCGCGCAGGCGGGAGAGCAGGTTCTCCCCCACGTGCGTCAGCGCCTCGAGCCGGTTGAAGGCGAGGAAGCCGCTGGTGCCCTTGATGGTGTGGATGGTCCGGAAGATGCTGGAGAGCAGCTCGCGGGAGTCCGGCGTGCGCTCGAGCTCCACGAGGTCACGGTCGAGCTGGTCGAGGTTCTCGTGGCTCTCCACGAGGAACTCCGCCACGATCTCGGCGTCGTCGTCCACAGCTCTCCCCCTTACTGTCGGGGGGGCGGGGCCGGGGGCGGCCGCAGCTGGGTCGACATCCCCATCGGCGCGCCACCCGCGAAGGTGAGGTCGTCGCCGATGTCTCCCAGAATTCGGACCGGTGGTCTGGACGCTGGTCCAGACCTGGCCGTCACCCGCCGGGGCGAGCGGCCCCGGGCACACCACGACCCCCGGCCTCACGGGGAGGACGGGGGTCGCGGTGACCAGGGAGAGGTGGTCCTGGAGGGGGCGGGGGGAGACGGGCGTCAGGTCGCGGGACCAGATCGCGGTGTCAGATCGCGACGTCGACGTACACCGGGTACGCCGCCGCGCCGTGGTCGCGGCTCGCGGCCTCGGCCACGGCCTGCTGACGCAGCGTGTAGTGCAGCGTCTCGCTCATCTTCTCGATCAGGGCGTGCTGGCGGCGGTGGATGCCGGCGGCGCGGTCGACCAACTGCGGGGGGATCGGCCCGATGTCGGTGTCGGGCAGGTCCCAGGGGTCGGTGCGGAACTCCAGGCCGCGGGAGAGGTTGCGCTCTCCCCGCATGACGTCGAGCTCGATGCGGTCCAGGACGATCTCCCAGGCCGTCACGTCCGCCTCGGCCATCACAGCCGGGTCCGCTTCCTGGACGTCGACCAGGTGCAGGGCCGGCGGGTGGGCCGAGGAGTGAGCCGGGGAGTCGGCCGGGGAGTCAGCACGGTGCGCATCGGTCGTGGTGGCCAGCGGGCTCATGCGACCTGGCTCGCAGCCAGCGCGGCCTCGCGCCAGGTGGCGCACAGGTCCTCGACGAGCTTGAGGCAGCCCTCGGTGGCACCGGTGTCGCGGTTGATGTTGGCCCGCACCAGCTGCAGGTGCAGGAAGTCGTAGATGGAGGCGAGCCCGGGGCCGCCCTCCCAGGCGTCGACGTCGAGGCTGGCGCGCAGCTCCAGGACGATGTCCTGGGCGTGGAGGAGCTGGGTGTGCGCCTCGGCGTGGTCCGCCTGCTGCTGGGCGGCCAGGGCCTTGCGCACGTCGAGCACGAGACGCTCGTAGAGCATCACGAGCAGGCGGGCGGGGCTGGCGGTCGCGACGGATGCATCCATGTATGCGGCGCGGGGATCGTTGTACATGTGGGTGCCTTCCTTGACTTCCCGTGGGCGTCAGCTGCTGCTCGAGGGGAGCGAGGCGAGCTGACCGGCCAACCAGTTGGACTGGCTGGACATCTGTGAGAGCGCTGTCTCCAGCGCCACGAACTGCCGCTCGAGAGCGGTGCGGCGCAGCGTCAGCCGGCGGTCCCACTCGTCGATGGAGTCCTCCATCCGGTCGATGCCTGACTGCCGACCGGTGATGGCGGCGCTCAGCGTCCCGTCCGTGGAGTCGCTGGCGCCCTTGGCGACCTCGGCCACCCGCGCGGCGAAGCCGTCGCTGGCGGTGGTGAACATCTCCGCGGTCCCGGTCGGGTCCGCGGCGTAGGCCGCTTTGAAGGCGGCCTCGTCGAAGTCCAGGCGGCCGTCGCGGTTCACCTGGATGCCGTACGACGCCAGGCTGGTGCCGCCGTCGGTGCGGATGCTGTCCAGCAGCTGCGAGCGCAGCTGGCGGGCGCCGCCGTCGCCGGCCAGCGGGCCGGCCGTGCCGGTGGTGCCGCCGGCGGTCTTGACCCCGATCTCGGCGACGACCGCGTTGAGCGAGTCGACGAGGTCCTTGACCTTGGCGGTCATGCCGGCGACGTCGCGGGAGACCGAGACCGACGAGACGGTGCCGACGGTGGCCTGGGCGCCGAGGGTGATGGTGACGCCGGGGACGACCTCGGAGAAGGTGTTGGTGGAGCTGCTGGCGGAGATGCCGGCGCCGAGGTCGATGGAGGCGTCGCTGCCCGCGCGGACCGTCGCTCCCCCGAGCAGCGGGCTGCCGTCCTGGGCCGTCAGGTCGAAGTCGCTGGCGGTGCCGGTGGCCTTGGACTCCACCAGCAGGCGGTACTGCCCGTCGGCGACCTTGACGACGGTGGCGCTCAGGCCGGTGTCGTTGGCCGGGTCGTTGATCGCGGTGACCAGGCCCTGGAGGGTGCCGTCACCGGTCTCGATCTCGACCGGGGAGCCGTCGAAGCGGTCCAGCCGGACCAGGGTCGAGGCGCCGGTGACGACGTCGGACAGACCGGCCGCGTCGGCGTACCCGAGCTGGTGGGTCTTCGCGACCGAGGTGACCGTGACGGTCAGGTTGCGCGGGGACGCGGAGCTGGTGGTGCTCACGCCGACACCGGCGGCGGAGCTCGAGGACGTCAGCGGCGTCCACGCGGTGTCGTTCGCGAGCGCCTCGGCCTTGGTGGCCAGCGTCGCGGTGGTCTTGTTGAGCGCCTGGAGGCTGGAGAGCACCAGCTTCTCGGAGGAGACCCGGGACTTGAGGCGGTTCTGGGGCGCGGCCTCCAGCTGCATGAGCTGGTCGATGATGGTCGCGGTGTCCATGCCGCTGGCCAGTCCGCTGATGCTTGCTGCCATGCGAGGTCGCCTCCTCTCGCGCTCTCGGGACGGGTACTGCTGGGCCCGGTGACCGGGGCTCGGACGGGGTCGCCGTCAGCCCCGGTCACCGGGTCGTGGGTCAGCGCAGCAGCGACAGGACGCTCTGCGGGGCCTGGTTGGCCTGCGCGAGCATCGCGGTGCCGGCCTGGGAGAGGATCTGCGACCGGGTGAAGGCCATCATCTCCTGGGCCATGTCGGTGTCGCGGATCCGGCTCTCGCTGGCGGAGAGGTTCTCGGCGGTCACGTTCAGGTTGTTGATCGTGTGCTCGAACCGGTTCTGCAGGGCACCGAGGTTGGCGCGGGCGGTGGACACCGACTCGATGGCGGTGTCGATCGCGGTGATGGCCGAGCTGGCGCCGGCCTGGGTGCCCAGGTTGACGCCGGAGACACCGAGGTTCACCGCCGAGAAGCCGCCGCCACCGGCGCCGGCCGCTGCGTTGGTGCCGGCCGCGTTGAGGCCACCACCGACGGTGATTGCGCCGGCCAGGCCGGTGTTGGACTGGACGACCAGGCCGCCGTTGTCGTCGACCGAGGCGGTGAACGAGGACGCGAAGTTCGTGTCGGCGTTGAGCTCGGCAGCGATGTCGTTGGCGTCGGTGCTGGCGGTCAGTGCCGCGGTGGTGACGACGACACCGTTCTGGGTGAAGGTCGCGGCCGCCGCGGTGGCGGTGGCGGCACCGTTGGCCCAGGTGGAGGTGGCGGCCGAGGCGCCGGCGGCCTGGATGTCGACGGTGATGGTGTCACCGGCGGCGTAGCCGACCTGGAACTCCTTGCCGGTGAAGTTGCCGTCGAGGAGCTTGACGTTGTTGAAGGTCGTCTTGTCCGCGATGCGGGTCAGCTCGTCCTTCAGCGCCGTGGCCTCGGCGTTGATCGCGGCACGGGAGTTGGTGTCGTTGGAGTCGTTGGACGACTGCACCGCCAGGTCGCGCATGCGCTGGAGGATCGAGTGCGTCTCGGTGAGCGCACCCTCAGCGGTCTGCACGACCGAGACGCCGTCCTGGGTGTTGCGGACCGCGACCTTGAGGCCACCGATCTGCGAACGCAGGCCCTCGGAGATCGCCAGGCCGGCGGCGTCGTCGGCAGCGCGGTTGATGCGGAAACCGCTGGAGAGCTTCTCCAGCGACTTGCTCATCTGGCCCTGCGTGACCGACAGGTTGCGGTAGCTGTTGACCGCGTCGATGTTCTGGTTGATGCGAAGACTCATGATGGATCCCTTCCTGGATGGTGAGTCGGGCGGCCCGTCCATGGGCCTCGAGAAGCACATCGGCCCCGTCTCGGACCGCTTGAGGAAAAATCTCGAGCAGTTCTCGACGGGGCCGACGGGCGGCGGGTCGCCGGACCCCTAGGCGGTGCCGGCCTGGGGGATCCGGGCGGCGACCCTGCCGGAGGCGTGGCGGGCGGCCACGGCCTCGAAGTAGGCGTTGCGGCGCTGCGCCGCGCACCCGTCGGGGCGCGCGTGCGGCGTGACGAGACTCGGGTCCAGGGCGCTGTTGAGGGCATCGCGCAGCAGGACCAGCGCCTCGGCGCGGATCTGGGAGACCCGTGACTCGGTGACCCCGAGCTTCTCGGCGATCTCGGCCATCGGCCGCTCGGCGAGGAAGTACTCCTGCACCACGATGCGCAGCCGCTCGGGCAGCTCGGCGATCGCGTCGACGAGGTACTCCAGCTTCTCCCGGTGCTCGACGAGCTCCGAGGGCGCCGGCGAGGTGCTGACCAGCATGTCCTCGAAGGAGACCTCCGAGCCCTGCAGCGACAGCACGTTGGCCCGGGCCACGTCCCCGTCGTTGGACTCCACCTCGGCGACCGAGAGACCCAGCGAGGCGGCGACCTCGTGGTTCTCCGGCGCCCGGCCCAGGGTGTTGGCCAGGGCGGTGCGGGCGGCCTCCAGGTCGCG
>JAYYWX010000083.1:0-6145 GCA_036341255.1 Actinomycetota bacterium
GCGACCTACGCTGGTCGAGCACGGCAACAGCCACATGATTCGGGAGGGGTGGGACGACGCATGATCGACACCGACGCACGCGCAACAGCGGCACGACTGGACTTCGAACGCACCGTCTCGCGCGTCGAGCGCACCGACCCCGCCACGTCGGGCCGGGTCCGCCTCGTCGCGCTCTCCCTGGGCCGTGAGCTGAAGGCCAAGCGCCTCACCTCCGAGGCGTACGCCGCCGAGCTGGAGTCGCTCACCGCGGCCCTGCGCGACGTGCTGGAGCTGACCACGCCCCCGGCCGGCCCGGCCCAGGGTGCGGCGCCCGCACCGACGGCCTAGTCCCCGCGGGGCTACCGCCCCGAGGCCAGCGCGTCCGCGGCCTCGTCGATGATCGAGGTCATCGCGGACTGCGCGAGCGCGACGTCGCCGAGCCGCACCGCCCGGGCGACGTCGTCGTGCAGCGCGACCGCCTCGGGGTTCGGGCGCGCCGGCATCATCCCGTGCTGGGTGCGGCCCGAGAGCACCTCGGCCACGACGTCGACCAGGGCGGCGAACATCTCGTTGCCGCTGGCCTCCAGCAGGACCCGGTGGAAGGTCTGGTCGGCGCGCAGGTAGGGCTCGAGGTCGCCGGTGCGGGCGTGCACCTGCATGTCGGAGACCGCTCCGGCCAGGGCCCTGCACTGCTCGGCGTCGGCGCGGGCGGCTGCCAGGGCCGCCGCCGCCGGCTCGACGCCGCGGCGCAGCTCGGAGAGCGAGAGCAGCTGGTCGGCCCGGTCGCCCTCGTCGAGACGCCAGCGGATCAGCCGGGGGTCGAAGACGCTCCACCCGGCGCGGGGCTGGACGGTGATGCCGACCCGCCGGCGGGCAGCGAGCATCCCCATCGCCTCGAGGACCCGGATCGCCTCGCGGGCGACGCTGCGCGACACGGCGTACCGCGCGCCGATGCCCTCGACGGTCAGCACCTCCCCCTCGGCCAGCCGGGCGGCGGCGATGTCGCCACCCAACGCGTCGAGGACGTCGGCGTGCCGGCCGCCGGTGGATGCGGGGCGCGGGGTCGGGCTCACGGGACGGATCCTCTCATCCCCAGCCCTGGCGTGAAATGCTCTGCTGAATTTGAACGTAACACTTGCAAAGGTATGTCTTTATAGGTTTCCCTGTGATCGTGACCACAGCAGATGACCTCGTCGACCTCCCCGGGGACCCCGGCGCCCGGGGACCCGTCGTGGTGATGGGCGTCTCCGGGAGCGGCAAGTCCACCGTCGGAGCGGCGCTGGCGCGCCACCTCGGGGTGCCCTTCGCCGACGCCGACGACCTCCACCCGGCGGCCAACATCGAGAAGATGAGCGCCGGCGAGCCGCTGACCGACGAGGACCGCTGGCCCTGGCTCGACATCGTCGGCGAGTGGCTGGCCGGCCACGCCGACGGTGGCGTGATGAGCTGCTCGGCGCTGCGCCGCGCCTACCGCGACCGGCTGCGGTCCTGGGCCCCCGCGCTGCGCTTCGTCCACCTCGACGGCGAGGCCTCGCTCATCGCGATGCGCCAGTCCGCCCGGGAGGGGCACTTCATGCCCCCCAGCCTGCAGGCCTCCCAGCAGCGCGCCCTCGAGGCGCTGGACCCCGACGAGCCCGGCGTCCGCGTCGACGTCCAGGCCACCGTCGAAGCCCTCGTGGCCACGGTCGCCCGCGACCTGGACGCCTGATCCACCCGGATTCACCCCAGATCCACCCCGGTCCACATCACCCCACCACGCACAAAGCGACTCAGAGAACCAGGAGCACCACCCCATGACCGAACTCGAGCTGACCTGGGAGCTGCCGACCGCCGGCCTCCTCGGGCTCGCCGCCGCCGCCGTGGCGGTGCTGCTGGTGCTGATCATCGGCGCCCGCGTGCACGCCTTCCTCGCCCTGGTCCTGGTCAGCGCCCTGACCGCGCTGGCCGCGGGCGTCCCGTTCGAGGCGGTGGTGCCCACCATGCTCTCGGGCTTCGGCGGGACGCTCGCCGCGGTCGCGCTGCTCGTCGGCCTCGGCGCGATGCTCGGGCGGATGCTCGAGCTCAGTGGCGGCGCCCAGGTGCTGACCGACGCGCTCGTGCAGCGCTTCGGTGAGGACCGCGCGCCCTTGGCGCTGGGCATCGCGTCCCTGCTGATGGGCTTCCCGATCTTCTTCGACGCCGGCCTGGTCGTCATGCTGCCGATCATCTTCGCCGTCGCCCGCCGCCTCGGCGGCTCGGTGCTGACCTACGCCTTCCCGGCTGCCGTCGCCTTCTCGGTCATGCACATCTTCGTGCCGCCCCACCCCGGTCCGGTCGCCGCGTCCGGCCTGCTCGGCGCCGACGTCGGCCTGGTGGTCCTGCTCGGCCTGCTCATCGCGATCCCCGCCTGGATCCTCGTCGGCCGCGTCTTCGGCGGGTGGGTCGGCCGCACCTACGACCTCCCGGTCCCGGAGATCCTGCGCAGCACCGACCACGACGACGACGCCGCGGCCTTCCGCAGCGACCCGACGGTCCGTACGACGCTGTCGCTGCTCGCGCTGCCGCTGTTCCTGATCTTCCTCAACACCGGCCTCAACGCACTGGCCACCGCCGAGGTCGTCTCCCTGGAGGACGGCTGGGTCCGCGGGCTGCGGCTGCTCGGCGAGACGCCCGTCGCCCTGCTGATCACCGTGTTCGTCGCGATGTACGTCCTGGCCTGGCGCCACGGCCGCGACCGCGGCCTGGTGGACCGCGTCGTCGACGGCGCGCTCGGCCCGATCTGCGCGATCGTGCTCATCACCGGCGCCGGCGGCATGTTCGGCGGTGTCCTGCGCGCCACCGGCATCGGCAACGCGATCGCCGAGTCCCTCGACTCGCTCGGCCTGCCGCTGATCGTCGCGGGCTTCGTCATCGCCGCGATCGTGCGGATGGCCCAGGGCTCGGCGACCGTCGCGCTCACCACCGCCGCCGCCCTGGTGCAGCCGGCCGTGCAGGCCGCGACCGACCTCAACGCCGGCCAGCTGGCTGCGATGGTCCTCGCCCTCGCCGCGGGCTCGGTGTTCGCCGGCCACGTCAACGACTCCGGCTTCTGGCTGGTCAGCCGCTTCTTCGGCATGGACACCGCCACCACGCTCAAGACCTGGACCGTCGGTCAGGCCCTCATCGGTGTCGTCGGCTTCGTCGGCGCGCTGGCGATCTACGGCGTGGCGGCGAGCATCGCATGAGCCACGCACCCGCCCCCTCGTCCACGCCGGCACTCAGCGGTCGCACCGCCCTGGTGACGGGCTCCAGTCGCGGCATCGGTCGCGCACTGGCCGACGGGCTGCTCGCCGCGGGCGCCCGCGTCGTCCTCAACGGCCGCGACACCGCGGCGCTGGAGGAGACCCGTGCCGCCTTCGCGTCGGCGTACGGCGAGGGGCGGGTGCTCGCCCGTGCCTTCGACGTCACCGACGAGACCGCGGTCGGCGCGGCCGTCGACGAGCTCGAGGAGCGCGTCGGGCCGATCGACGTCCTCGTCAACAACGCCGGCGTCCAGCACCGTGTGCCCCTGCTCGAGCTCGACCTCGCCGACTGGGAGCGGGTGCTGGCCACCAACCTGACCAGCGCGTTCGTGGTCGGTCGTGCCGTGGCCCGGCACATGGTGCCGCGCGGCGCCGGCCGGATCGTCAACATCGCCTCGGTGCAGGCCGACCTGGCGCGACCGACGATCGCGCCGTACACCGCTGCGAAGGGCGGGCTGCGCAACCTCACCCGCGCCATGTGCGCGGAGTGGGCGTCGGCCGGCCTGCAGGTCAACGCGCTGGCGCCGGGCTACATCCACACCGAGATGACCCAGGCGCTCGTGGACGACGCCGCGTTCGACGGCTGGGTCCGCGGCCGCACCCCGGCCGCGCGCTGGGGCCGGGTCGAGGACCTCGTCGGCCCCGCGGTGTTCCTCGCCTCGGACGCCGCGGCGTTCGTCAACGGCCAGGTGCTGTTCGTCGACGGCGGCATGACGGCGGTGGTCTGACGTGGGCGCCCCCGACCTGCCCGGCCTGCCCGCCCACACCGCCCCCAACCTCGCGGTCGTCGCCCACTCCGCCGGCGACCTCCGTGTCGAGGAGGTCCCCGAGCCGACACCCGGCCCGGGCGAGGCGGTCGTCTCGGTCGCGTACGGCGGCATCTGCGGCTCGGACCTGCACTACTGGACCCACGGCGCCGCGGGCCTGTCCATCCTGCGCGAGCCGATGGTGCTGGGTCACGAGATGTCCGGGACCGTGCTGGTCGCGGCCGAGGACGGCTCGGGCCCGGCCGCGGGCACTCCGGTGACGGTCCATCCCGCCACCCACGACTCCTACCTCGGCTCGGCGGCACTGCTCCCCCACACCCCCGGCGTCTTCGCGCGCCGGGTGGCGTTGCCCACCGCGATGCTGCGCCCGCTCCCGACCTCGGTGCCCCTGCGCACTGCCGCCCTGTGCGAGCCGGCCGCCGTGGCGTGGCACGGCCTGGCCCGTGCCGGCGACGTCCGCGACCGACGGGTGCTGGTGGTCGGCTGCGGACCGATCGGGGCGCTCTCGGTCGCTGCCGCCCGCGCCCTCGGCGCCGCTGAGGTGGTCGCCGTCGACCTGCACGACCTGCCCCGCCGGATCGCGGGCGACCTGGGGGCCTCGACCACCCTCGCCGCCGACGACCCGGGCATCACCGAGCTCGACGTCGACGTCGCGCTCGAGTGCTCCGGGTCCCGTCCAGGGCTCGCCTCCGCCATCCGCGGCACCCGTCGTGGCGGCCGGGTCGTGATGGTCGGACTGCAGCCCGCCGGCGAGCAGCCGACCCTGCTGGCCACCGCCATCACCCGCGAGCTCGAGCTGGTCGGCTCCTTCCGCTTCCGCGACGAGATCGACGACGTGGTCACCGCGCTCGGGGCCGGACTCTCCCTCGATGCGGCGATCACGCACGAGGTGGACGTCACCGACACCGCCGCCGTGCTCGACGCCTTCGGCACCGCTCGCGACGCCTCGGTGTCGGGGAAGGTGCTGCTGCGGTTCTGAGGGGCACAGCGGACTGTCGGCACCGACCGCTGAACCGGTGCGCCGGCCGCGACGCAGAGCGTCCGGACCAGGAACACGAGAGGGGTCCAAGCCGCCTGTCCCACTCCTCGAAGGGACTCTTTGAAGGGGTCGCCGGTAACGCGCCTGAGGATCTCGCCGCCGAACGGCCCACGGACCCAGTGCGCGCTGATATTCAGCGTCACAGCTACTAGGGGACCGTCAAGGTTTCGCTCATTGGCAACCGCGACCACCTCACCGCCGGGAGTCGACGGGTCGGGTGTGGTGTGTCGCCCCCCCCTACCGACCCGCCGATACCCTCGATGTCGTGAACCAGTAGTCACCTTGGTCGGGTCACCAGCTGACCCTGACGACGACCTCACGTGATGCGTGCCACGACTCCACAGTTCAAGCACAGATGCTCGACGCACTCGCCTGTCTCAGGAACCGTTTCCGCGCCACCGATCCAGTTCGCATGCGAGCCGCACCGACAGGCAAAGGGGCTGAACCCCTGCCGCAGATCGGCACACAGCCAGCACTCGTCCGCCACTTCGCCCACATCGTCCCCTCCCCGGCCGCTGGGGCCCTCGCCGCAACGCTCCTACGGATTTCGTTGCTACTTCAAGTCAAGTCCGTGGGCGGCGAGACGGCGTAGTGGAATGCGGCGACACCGTCGTATGAACCGGGGCCGTACCGGTGATACTCGCCGCTGCCCACCAGCACTATCGCAACGCTTAGCGAATCGCCCACATGTTCCCGAGCAGCCGTGAAGGAGAGAGTCACATCGGTACCGGTCGCAGTATCAAGCCGCGGCCGACCTATTCCTTGTTCCTCGAGTCGCCAGTTCAGATCCCTCCCTTGAGGATCCCACCCTCGGCATTGGAAAGTGACCTGTTGGCCAATCGCTAGCCGTACCTTCGTGAACACGTCTTGCATTCGCGCATCTTCCGAAGCGGAACTATTTCCGAACGAGTCCCTGACCCATTCGATGCGGGGATAGTATTCGCGGCTTGGACCCATTTCACTCCTGTAGATCGTCACGCGGTTTCGGATCTCTCCCGCCATTCCCGCAAGCAAGTCTCTCTCGAATGGCAGAAGTTCGCGACTGTGAGCTGGTGGATTTCGAAACTGATCCAGCCGGTCGAAATAGACGCCGAATCGCT
>JAYYWX010000084.1:0-17810 GCA_036341255.1 Actinomycetota bacterium
AGATCCGGTCGGCCTGGCGTGCCGCCATCGCCGACCTCGACCCCTCCGACCGACGCTTCCGCTCCTACAACCAGGCGGCCGAGGTGCTGCTGGACCCCGCCTCGCGGTCGGCGTACGACGCCGGCCTGGACGGCCCGGCCGCCCCTGCCGATCCCGTCGACCCAGTCGCTCCCGCCGCCGCCGTCGACCCGGTCGCTGCGACGACCCCGGCGCCCAGCCACGAGCCTCCGGCCCCCGTGGAGAAGAGCCCTCGGGCTCCGCGCCGGCGGCTCCCGGTGGTGCCGGCCTGGGGGCTCGTGGTCCTCGCAGTGCTCGCCGGGCTGGCGCTGACCGTGGCCGTCGTGGCCGCGGTCCGCGCCCCCGAGCCGGTCAGCGACAAGGGCGGGGTGCTGGTCGAGGAGTCGGCCGAGCAGGCCCGAGCCGCCGCCGTGCGTGCGATCGTGCCGGTGCTCTCCTACGACTACCGCCGCCTCGACGAGGACGCCGCGGCCGCCCGCTCGTACATGACCTCGGGCTACCAGGACGACAAGTACGACCCGTTGTTCAGCCTCATCGAGGACAACGCGCCGGGTACCCAGACGGTCGTCGGTGCCCAGGTCGTCGACTCAGCGGTCGTGCGCACCGGCAGGGACCGGGTCGACGTGCTCGTCTTCGTCGACCGTCCGACCACGAACAAGCAGGTCAGCGAGCCGATCGTCTACAAGGACCAGGTCACCGTGACCATGGCCAGGGTCGACGGGCAGTGGCTGGTGGACGACCTGCAGACGACTCCGATCCAGGAGTGAGAGCGGGGGCGCGGTCCACAGCCGTGCCCGCGAGGTGCTTGACCTCGGGCCTGCGACGCCCCACACTCATCGAGACGTTCGATCCGAGTGGACGCCGTTCTTGTGGCGCGCCCGACGAGTGTGTAAGGTAGCGCTTTGCGCCTGCCCTCAAATGCTCTTCAGCCTGTCCGGTGGCTGACTTGTGGGGGGCTCGCGCCATCGATGAGCTGACCCGTCGAAGGATCCCTCTTGGCTGCGCCTGCCTCCACTCCGCTCAACACCTCCGGCCACCGCCGCATCTCGTTCGCGAAGATCGCCGAACCTCTCGAGGTTCCCCAGCTCCTCTCCCTCCAGACCGACAGCTTCGACTGGCTCGTCGGCAACGACAAGTGGAACGCCGTCGTCGAGCGTCGTCGTTCCGAGGGCGAGGACGTCTCCGAGAAGTCCGGTCTCCAGGAGATCTTCGAGGAGATCTCCCCGATCGAGGACTTCTCCGAGACCATGTCGCTCTCGTTCGAGAACCCGGTCTTCTACGACCCCAAGTACACCGTCGACGAGTGCAAGGAGAAGGACTTCACCTACTCCGCCCCGCTCTACGTCTCCGCGGAGTTCACCAACAACGACACCGGTGAGATCAAGGGCCAGACGGTCTTCATGGGCGACTTCCCGCTCATGACCCCCAAGGGCACCTTCGTCATCAACGGCACCGAGCGCGTCGTCGTCTCCCAGCTGGTCCGCAGCCCGGGTGTCTACTTCGAGCGCTCCGCCGACAAGACCTCGGACAAGGACATCTACACCGCCAAGCTCATCCCGAGCCGTGGCGCGTGGCTGGAGTTCGAGATCGACAAGCGCGACATGGTCGGCGTCCGCCTGGACCGCAAGCGCAAGCAGAACGTCACCGTGCTGCTCAAGGCCCTCGGCTGGACCAACGAGCAGATCCGCGAGGAGTTCGGCGAGTACGAGTCGATGATGCTGACCCTGGAGAAGGACCACACCCAGGGCCAGGACGACGCGCTGCTCGACATCTACCGCAAGCTGCGTCCGGGCGAGCCGCCGACGCGTGAGGCCGCCCAGACGCTGCTGAACAACTACTACTTCAACCCCAAGCGCTACGACCTGGCGAAGGTCGGCCGCTACAAGATCAACAAGAAGCTCGGCCTGACCGAGGCCTTCGACCAGCAGACGCTGACCGTGGACGACGTCGTCGCCGCGATCAAGTACATCGTCGCGCTGCACGACGGCCGCACCCAGGTCGAGGCGCCCCAGGGCACCCTCGACATCAGCGCCGACGACATCGACCACTTCGGCAACCGCCGCATGCGGACCGTGGGCGAGCTGATCCAGAACCAGCTGCGCACCGGTCTGGCCCGCATGGAGCGTGTGGTCCGCGAGCGGATGACGACCCAGGACGTCGAGGCGATCACGCCGCAGTCGCTGATCAACATCCGTCCCGTGGTGGCGGCGCTGAAGGAGTTCTTCGGGACCTCCCAGCTCAGCCAGTTCATGGACCAGACCAACCCGATCGCCGGTCTGACCCACAAGCGGCGCCTCTCCGCGCTCGGCCCGGGTGGTCTCTCCCGAGACCGCGCCGGCATGGAGGTCCGCGACGTCCACCCGTCGCACTACGGCCGCATGTGCCCGATCGAGACCCCTGAGGGTCCCAACATCGGTCTGATCGGCTCGCTGGCCTCCTACGGCCGGATCAACCCGTTCGGCTTCGTGGAGACCCCCTACCGCAAGGTCGAGAACGGTCAGGTCACCGACAAGGTCGACTACCTCACCGCCGACGACGAGGACCGCTACGTCATCGCGCAGGCCAACGCCGCGCTCGACGAGCAGGGCAAGTTCGTCAACGAGCGGGTGCTGGTGCGCCAGCGCGACGGCGAGGTCTCCGAGCTCCTCGCCGGCGAGGTCGACTACATGGACGTCTCGCCGCGCCAGATGGTGTCGGTCGCGACGGCCCTGATCCCCTTCCTCGAGCACGACGACGCCAACCGCGCGCTCATGGGTGCCAACATGCAGCGCCAGGCGGTCCCGCTCATCAAGAGCGACAGCCCCCTGGTCGGCACCGGCATCGAGTACCGCGCGGCCGTCGACGCCGGTGACGTGGTCGTCGCCGACGCCGCCGGGGTGGTCAAGGAGGTGTCCGCCGACCTCGTCGAAACGATGAACGACGACGGCACCTACTCCTCCTACCGCCTCTCGAAGTTCAAGCGCTCCAACCAGGGCACCTGCATCAACCAGCGCCCGCTGGTCAGCGAGGGCGACCGGGTCGAGGTCGGTACGCCGATCGCCGACGGTCCGTGCACCGACGACGCCGAGATGGCGCTGGGCACGAACCTCCTCGTGGCGTTCATGCCCTGGCAGGGTCACAACTACGAGGACGCGATCATCCTCAGCCAGCGCCTGGTGCAGGAGGACGTCCTCACCTCGATCCACATCGAGGAGCACGAGGTCGACGCCCGCGACACCAAGCTCGGCCCCGAGGAGATCACCCGGGACATCCCGAACGTCTCCGAGGAGGGCCTGGCCGACCTCGACGAGCGCGGCATCATCCGCATCGGCGCCGAGGTCACCACCGGTGACATCCTCGTCGGCAAGGTCACGCCCAAGGGCGAGACCGAGCTGACCCCGGAGGAGCGCCTGCTGCGGGCGATCTTCGGTGAGAAGGCGCGCGAGGTCCGCGACACCTCGATGAAGGTCCCGCACGGCGAGTCCGGCACCGTCATCGGCGTCCGGGTCTTCGACCGCGAGGACGGCGACGAGCTGCCGCCGGGCGTCAACCAGCTGGTGCGCGTCTACGTCGCCCAGAAGCGGAAGATCTCGGTCGGCGACAAGCTGGCCGGGCGTCACGGCAACAAGGGCGTCATCGCCAAGATCCTGCCGATCGAGGACATGCCGTTCATGGAGGACGGCACCCCGGTCGACGTGATCCTGAACCCGCTCGGTGTCCCGCGACGGATGAACATCGGCCAGATCCTCGAGCTGCACCTGGGCTGGCTGGCCAAGCAGGGGTGGGACCTCAACCTCTCCGGTGACGCCGACAGCGCCGACTGGAAGCAGCGCCTGATCAAGATCCACGCCGACAAGGCCGAGCCCAACAGCCGCGTCGCGACCCCGGTCTTCGACGGCGCGCGTGAGGACGAGATCACCGGTCTGCTCGGCTCGACGATCCCCAACCGCGACGGCGTGCGGATGATCGACGAGACCGGCAAGGCCAGCCTGTTCGACGGCCGCTCCGGCGAGCCGTTCCCGGACCCGGTCTCGGTCGGCTACATGTACATCCTCAAGCTGCACCACCTCGTGGACGACAAGATCCACGCCCGCAGCACCGGCCCCTACTCGATGATCACGCAGCAGCCGCTGGGCGGTAAGGCCCAGTTCGGTGGCCAGCGGTTCGGTGAGATGGAGGTCTGGGCGATGGAGGCCTACGGCGCCGCCTACGCCCTGCAGGAGCTGCTGACGATCAAGTCCGACGACGTCCCCGGACGCGTCAAGGTCTACGAGGCCATCGTGAAGGGCGAGAACATCCCCGACTCGGGCATCCCCGAGTCGTTCAAGGTGCTCGTCAAGGAGATGCAGTCGCTGTGCCTGAACGTGGAGGTCCTCTCCCAGGACGGCAGCAGCATCGAGCTCCGTGACGCGGAGGAGGACGTCTTCCGCGCTGCCGAGGAGCTCGGCATCGACCTGTCCCGCCGCGAGCCCAGCTCGGTCGAAGAGGTGTGAGCACCCGGTACGCCGGCGCCCCCGTGCGCCGGCGTACCGGCCTCCGCCCCCCGACTTCACTTTTTCTAGAACTACCGAAGGGTTGCAGCCACCGTGCTCGACGTGAACTTCTTCGACCAGCTTCAGATCGGCCTGGCCACCGCGGACGAGATCCGCGGCTGGAGCCACGGCGAGGTCAAGAAGCCGGAGACCATCAACTACCGCACGCTCAAGCCCGAGCGTGACGGCCTCTTCTGCGAGAAGATCTTCGGTCCCACCCGGGACTGGGAGTGCTACTGCGGCAAGTACAAGCGCGTGCGCTTCAAGGGCATCATCTGCGAGCGCTGCGGCGTCGAGGTGACCCGCTCCAAGGTCCGACGCGAGCGCATGGGCCACATCGAGCTCGCTGCTCCCGTGACCCACATCTGGTACTTCAAGGGCGTGCCCAGCCGTCTGGGCTACCTGCTCGACCTCGCCCCGAAGGACCTGGAGAAGGTCATCTACTTCGCGGCATACATGATCACCCACGTCGACGAGGACGCCCGCCACAACGACCTCTCCTCCCTCGAGGGCAAGGTCGGCCTGGAGCGCGAGCGCCTGGAGAAGCGGCGCGACCAGTCCCTGGCCGACCGCCAGCAGAAGCTGGAGGAGGACCTGGCGGCCCTGGAGGCCGAGGGTGCCAAGGCCGACCAGCGGCGCAAGGTCAAGGACGGCGCCGAGCGCGAGATGAAGCAGCTGCGCGACCGTGCGCAGCGCGAGATCGACCGCCTCGACGAGGTCTGGGACACCTTCAAGAACCTCAAGGTCCAGGACCTCATGGGCGACGAGATGCTGTACCGGGAGATGAAGAACTGGTTCGGCAAGTACTTCGAGGGCCACATGGGCGCCACGGCGATCCAGAAGCGCCTGGAGAGCTTCGACATCGCCGCCGAGGTCGAGAACCTCCGCGAGACCATCGCCACCGGCAAGGGCCAGAAGAAGGTCCGCGCCCTCAAGCGCCTCAAGGTCGTCGACGCCTTCCGCAAGACCGGCAACAAGCCGCAGGGCATGGTGCTCGACGCCGTCCCGGTCATCCCGCCGGACCTGCGTCCGATGGTGCAGCTCGACGGTGGCCGCTTCGCGACCTCCGACCTCAACGACCTGTACCGCCGCGTCATCAACCGCAACAACCGCCTCAAGCGGCTGCTGGACCTCGGCGCCCCCGAGATCATCGTCAACAACGAGAAGCGGATGCTCCAGGAGGCCGTCGACTCGCTGTTCGACAACGGTCGTCGTGGTCGCCCCGTCACCGGCCCGGGCAACCGGCCGCTGAAGTCGCTCTCGGACATGCTCAAGGGCAAGCAGGGACGCTTCCGCCAGAACCTGCTCGGCAAGCGCGTGGACTACTCGGGCCGTTCGGTCATCGTGTCGGGTCCGCAGCTGAAGCTGCACCAGTGCGGTCTGCCCAAGCAGATGGCGCTGGAGCTGTTCAAGCCGTTCGTGATGAAGCGCCTCGTGGACCTCAGCCACGCGCAGAACATCAAGTCCGCCAAGCGGATGGTCGAGCGTGCTCGCCCGGTCGTGTGGGACGTCCTCGAGGAGGTCATCACCGAGCACCCCGTGCTGCTCAACCGTGCACCCACCCTGCACCGCCTCGGCATCCAGGCCTTCGAGCCGCAGCTGATCGAGGGCAAGGCCATCCAGATCCACCCGCTCGTCTGCGGCGCGTTCAACGCCGACTTCGACGGTGACCAGATGGCCGTGCACCTGCCGCTGTCCGCCGAGGCCCAGGCCGAGGCCCGCGTGCTGATGCTCTCGACCAACAACATCCTCAAGCCGTCCGACGGCCGTCCGGTGACCATGCCCTCGCAGGACATGATCATCGGTCTGTTCTGGCTGACCAGCGACCGCTCCGGCGAGCCCGGCGAGGGTCGCATGTTCTCCTCCCCGGCCGAGGCCATCATGGCCTTCGACCGTCAGGAGATCACGCTCCAGAGCCGGATCAAGGTCCGCCTCGACGACATCGTGCCGCCGCTGGACCTCGAGCTCGGCGCGGACTGGGAGGAGTCGCGGGCGATCACCCTCGAGACCACCCTGGGTCGGATCCTGTTCAACGACACCCTGCCGGCGGACTACCCGTTCGAGAACGGCGAGGTCGGCAAGAAGCGCCTGGGTCAGATCGTCAACGACCTGGCCGAGCGCTACACCAAGGTCGTCGTCGCCGCGTCGCTGGACGCCCTCAAGGACGCCGGCTTCCGGTGGGCCACCTTCTCCGGTGTCACCGTCTCCATCGACGACGTCACCACGCCGGCCGACAAGCTCCAGATCCTGGAGTCCTACGAGAAGCAGGCCGCGAAGGTCCAGAAGGACTTCGAGCGCGGTCTGATGACCGACGACGAGCGCCGTCAGGAGCTCGTGGAGATCTGGACCGAGGCCAGCCGCCGCGTCGGTGACGCGATGGAGAAGGCCTTCGACCCGACCAACCCCATCTACATGATGGTGCACTCGGGTGCCTCCGGAAACATGAACCAGATCCGTCAGGTCGGCGCCATGCGTGGTCTGGTGGCCAACCCGAAGGGCGAGATCATCCCGCGCCCGATCAAGGCGAACTTCCGTGAGGGCCTCTCGGTCCTGGAGTACTTCATCTCCACCCACGGTGCTCGCAAGGGTCTGGCCGACACCGCCCTGCGTACCGCCGACTCGGGCTACCTCACCCGTCGTCTGGTCGACGTCTCCCAGGACGTCATCATCCGCGAGGAGGACTGCGGCACCGAGCGCGGCCTGCCGCGCACCATCGGCACCCGCACCGAGGACGGCACCCTGGTCGCCACGGACGACGTCGAGACGTCGGTCTACGCCACCACCGCCGCCACCGAGGTCGTCCACCCGGAGACCGGCGAGGTGCTCGCCGCCGCCGGCGAGGACCTCGGCGACGTCAAGATCGGTGAGCTGATCGCCGCCGGCGTCGACTCGGTCAAGATCCGCTCGGTCCTGACCTGCGAGGCCCGCACCGGCACCTGTGCCAAGTGCTACGGCCGCTCGCTGGCCACCGGCAAGCTGGTCGACATCGGTGAGGCCGTCGGCATCATCGCCGCCCAGTCCATCGGTGAGCCCGGCACGCAGCTGACCATGCGCACCTTCCACACCGGTGGCGTGGCCTCCGCCGACGACATCACCCAGGGTCTGCCCCGCGTGGTCGAGGTCTTCGAGGCCCGCACCCCCAAGGGCCTCTCGCCCATCTCGGAGGTCGCCGGTCGCGTCGAGATCGAGGAGACCGACAAGGCCCGCAAGGTCCTGGTCACCCCCGACGACGGGTCCGAGGTCATCGAGTACGCCGTCAGCCGGCGTACCCGCCTCTCGGTCGCCGACGGGGACCACATCAACGTGGGCGACCAGCTCACCAGCGGTACCCCCGACCCGAAGGAGGTGCTCCGCATCCTCGGTGTCCGCCGGGCCCAGGAGCACCTGGTCAAGGAGATCCAGGCGGTCTACCGCTCGCAGGGCGTGTCGATCCACAACAAGCACATCGAGATCATCGTGCGGCAGATGCTGCGCCGGATCACGGTGCTGGAGTCGGGCGACACCAACCTGCTGCCCTCCGACCTCGTCGACCGCGTGCGGTTCGAGGAGGAGAACCGTCGGGTCGTCTCCGAGGGCGGCAAGCCCGCGGCGGGCCGTCCCGAGCTGATGGGCATCACCAAGGCCTCGCTGGCGACCGAGTCGTGGCTCTCGGCGGCCTCCTTCCAGGAGACCACCCGCGTGCTCACCGACGCGGCCATCAACGGCCGCAGCGACTCGCTGCGCGGCCTGAAGGAGAACGTGATCATCGGAAAGCTGATCCCGGCGGGTACCGGCCTCGAGCGGTACCGCAACATCCGGGTGGAGCCGACCGAGGAGGCCCGTGCCGCGGCGTACTCCGTCACCGGCTACGACTCCTACGACTACGAGTTCGGCGGGAGCGGTGGCCAGGCCGTCGCCCTCGACGACTTCGACTTTGGTTCCTACCAGAGCTAGCGCGAAGCGCTAGCTCTGGTAACCCGGAACCAGATCGAGCGAACCAAGACCCCGCCACCGCTTGCGCTGGCGGGGTCTTGGTGTGTCGAGATCTAGTTGGACTCTGGAGTGCCCGGCACTCCTCCACCTCCGGGGGCCGACCACCGCACCACGGTTCCCACCCGCCTGAGAGGATCACCTCGTGAGCACCGCGACTCTTCCCACCGAGACCGACGTCCTGGTCGTGGGCGCCGGACCCGCCGGTTCCGCGGCGGCCGCCTGGCTGGCGCGGGCAGGGCTGGACGTCGTGCTGGCCGACGCGGCGACGTACCCCCGCGACAAGACCTGCGGCGACGGCCTGACCCCGCGCGCGGTCCACGAGCTGTCCCGGCTCGGGCTCGAGGACTGGCTGCGGGCGCACACCGTCAACCAGGGCCTGCGCGCTCACGGTTTCGGCCAGGTGCTGCACCTGCCCTGGCCCGGCGGCTCGCTGCCGTCGTGGGGGAGCGCGGTGTCCCGCACCGAGCTCGACGACCACCTGCGCACGACCGCGCTGAAGGCCGGCGCCATCGGCGTCGAGGACGCCCGCGCCGTCGACGTGCGCTGGGACGGTGCTCGCGTCGCGGCGGTCGTCTTCGAGCGACGCGGAGAGGGAGGGCGCGCGGGCGCGCAACGCTTCGAGATCGCCTGCCGGCGGCTCGTCGTCGCCGACGGCGTGCGCTCCCCGCTCGGCAAGGTCCTGGGGCGCGAGTGGCACCGCGACACCGTCTACGGTGTCGCCGGCCGCTCCTACGTCGCCTCGAACATGACCGACGACCCGTGGATCAGCTCGCACCTGGAGCTGCGGGACGAGCAGGGCGCGGTGCTCTCCGGCTACGGCTGGATCTTCCCGCTGGGCACGGGTGAGGTGAACCTCGGCGTCGGCACCCTCGCGACCGCCAAGCGGCCCGCCGACATCGCGATCAAGCCGCTCATGCAGTTCTACGCCGACCAGCGCCGCGACGAGTTCGGCCTCTCCGGCGACCTGCGGATGCCCACCTCGGCGCTGCTGCCGATGGGCGGAGCCGTCTCCAACGTCGCCGGAGCCAACTGGGCGCTCATCGGCGACGCGGCCGGCTGCGTCAACCCGCTCAACGGCGAGGGGATCGACTACGGCCTGGAGACCGGGCGGATGGTGGCCGACCTGATCGCCGGGCTCGGGCCGGACGCCGCGGGCATGAGCACCGCCTGGCCGGCGATCCTGCGCGAGCACTACGGCGAGGCGTTCTCCATCGCCCGGCGCCTGGCCGGGCTGGTCACCGTGCCGTGGGTGCTGCCCCGCTTCGGCCCGGCCGGGATGCGCTCGGACCTGCTGATGACGCTGGCACTGCGTTGGATGGGCAACCTGGTGACCGAGGAGGACCGCGACCGCGCCGCGCGCGTGTGGCGCTGGGCCGGCCGCCGCTCCCTGGCGGTCGACTCCCGACCGCCGTTCAGCTGAGTGCTGCGTCGAGGGCGTCGGTGAGCCGGGAGGGCTGGTACGCCACGACGACCCTGCTCGGTCGGGTGGTGCTGCGCGGGCTGGAGGTGCGCCGGGACTGGCACGACGAGCAGCACCTGCCGCCCTCGGGGCCGGTGCTGCTGGCCAGCAACCACGCGTCGTTCCCCGACTTCCTCTTCGTCGGGGAGGCGGGGCTGTCGCGGGGGCGCAGGATCCGGTTCCTGTGCCGCCACGACATGTGGGAGGTGCCCGTCGTCGGGAGGGCGATGCGCTCGATGCGCCACGTGCCGGTGGACCGCGAGGCACCTGCTGCCGCCTACCTCGCGGCCCGCCGCCTGCTGGCCGAGGGTGAGCCGGTGTGCGTCTTCCCCGAGGCGGGCGTCTCGCACAGCTACACGATCCGGGCGTTGATGCCCGGGGTCGCGGCGCTGGCCCGGGAGAGCGGGGTCCCCGTCGTCCCCGTCGCGGTCTGGGGGCACCAGCGTCTCTGGCCGTTGCGCCGGCACCTCGACGAGCGGGCCGGGCTGTCGCTGCATCGTGGCGTCCGGGTGGACGTCGCGTTCGGGGAGCCGTTCGCGGTGGCCCCGGACGCCGACCTCGTGCAGGTCACCCACGACCTCGGCCAGCGGATGACCCACCTGCTCGAAGGTCTGCAGACCATGCCGCACCACACCCCGCGGCCGGGGGAGCGGGCCCGCTGGCACCCCGCCCACCTCGGCGGCACCGCACCGACCCCGGCGCAGGCCGAGCCCCTCGATCTCGTCCCGCGCACCGCCGTACGCCCGACGTGGGGGCCGTGCGCCAATGACGTCTCGGCCGTGCGCGAGTGACGTCTCGGCCTAGAAGGGTGCGGCTGCGACCTCGCAGAGGTTGAGGTGCGGGTTCTCGTCGTCGTTGGTGATGAAGTACGACGACAGGAACATGTTCACGGTCCGGCCGTGGGCGGTCAGGTTGAGCTCCATCATGCCGTTCTCGGGCATGTCGAGCGGCCCGACGTAGCCGCCGGCGGCCTCCATGTAGTCCTCCTCGACGTGGTCGTCGATGAGGCCCTCGGCGGTGATGGTACGAGCGCGCAACGAGGCGTCCGGGTCGTCGGTGACCAGCCGGAGCCACTGGATGCTGCGCCGACCGGTCTGGCAGGTCAGCTCCAGCGTCCCGAGCGGGGAGAGGTCGGAGGTCACGACCGTGCGTCCCTGGGAGTCCTGGTCGCCGTGCCAGGTCAGCATCGCCGACTGGGTCGGGTCGGTGGCCAGCTCGGCCTTCATCGAGCAGGACCGGAAGCGCCGCGGCTCGCGGAAGTTCTCCCACCACCAGCTGAACTTGATCGACGTCGCCGGCACCGCGTCCTGCGCGCCGCCCGGCAGGTGGCGGCCGGTGCGTGTGCTGATGACGCCCTCGGCGTACCCGCTGGCGAACGTCTCGATCGGGGTGAGCTGGTTGAGACCCTCGTGGGCCGCCTTGCCGGTGCCCCCGGTGCCGTCGTCGTCGGCGGTGTCGTAGCGGTAGACCCGGACGTTCTTGACCGCCACGACGTCGTTGTCGTTCTTCTTCTCGTACTTCGCCAGCCACATCGTGGTCTCGCGGTTCCGGTCGTCGGGCTTGATCTTGAGCATCGTGTTCTTGGGCTTGCAGACCAGCTTGAGCTGCCCGATCCCCGGGATGCGACCGGAGGAGGTGTAGCTGCTCTTGTCGGTCTTGCCCTGCCACGACAGCGAGATCGTCTTGGTGATGACGTCGTCGGGGGCACGCTTGGCCCCGGCGTCGGGCGCGGTCGCGACCGTGCCCAGCATCGCCACCACGACCGCGAGGGCGACCGCAGCGACAGGGAGGACGGCGGGGCGGGACATTGGTGCTCCGAGGGTGGTGCGTCGGGTCATCGGGCGGGCTGGAGGCTGGTCGAGGGCTGCTCGTCGGTGGTCACGATCGGCTCGGGGTCGAGCTCGACGAACACCGGCTCGCTGTCGCCGGTGACCCACGCCTTCTGGACCTCGATGTCGGCCGCGGGCACCGAGACCAGGCGGGCGCGGGTGGCGTCGTCCTCGGCGTTCTTGAGGTAGTGCAGCAGGAACTCGGCGACCTCGCCGCGCTCCAGGGAGCGCTGCGTGGTGGTCAGCAGCATCCGGCGGGCCAGCGGGTACTCGCCGCTGGTGATGGTCTGCTGGCTCGGGAAGATGCAGTTGCGCTCGCCCTCGGGCGTGGTGATCTCGAAGGGACGCAGCTGCTCCTCGAACAGCTCGTAGTAGCTGAAGCGGAAGTAGGCGACGTTGCCCCGCGAGGCCTGCACGCGCTTGCGGGCGTTGACCGAGCGCTCCCACACCGCGGTGATCTCCCGCTTGCGGGCCTCGAGGACGCGCATCCGGCGCTGGGCCGCCTCCAGCGCCTCGATGGCACGCTGCAGACGGGCCTGGTCGGCCTGCTGGGTGGCCAGCGGGCGCTGGTCGCGCTGACCCTTGGCGACCTCCTCGCGGGCGACCTGCACCTCGTCCTTGGCGTCGTTGACGACGGGGTACCAGTCGGAGAGCTGCTGCTTGACGAGCTCGCGCTTGCGGCTGCGCTCACGCAGCTTGCCGGCCAGGTCGTAGTCCTTCTCGCGACCCACGACGAATAGCCGCGACCCCTGGTCGGTGTCGAAGGCGCGGTAGTCCGAGCGCAGGTTGGTCATCGCCGGCTGGGGCGCACCCAGGACGTACTGGCCGAAGAAGGTGAAGGCGTTGTTCTCCCGGTTGGGACCGCCGACCTTGAGGGGCACGTCGTCGAAGCCGTCGCCGAGCTGGGACCACCGGGTGACCGGGGAGCCGGCGCGGTAGATCTCGCGCACCTGGTCGGTGGAGAGGCAGTCGCCGCCGACGTCGGACTCGTTCTTGGTGGCCACCACGATGGCGTCCGAGGCGACCTGGAACTGCACGAGGTCCAGGCCGACCCGACGGCAGGCCTCGAACTCGGCGCGGGTCACCTCGCGGGAGGAGTCGACGATGTCGATCTCGCCCGAGCACAGCGCGGCGAACGCGGCGTCCTCGCCGTCGTAGGTCATCGACACGTCGGTGCTCGTGCCGCTCTGGTTGAAGGCGAAGACCTCGTCCGGCGTGAGCGAGCCCCGGTTGCCGCTGATGCGGACGGTGCCGCTGGCCGGCTGCGGGAGCTGGCGGTAGGCCTCGCGGACCCGCTGGCTCTCGGCCTGGTCGTCGCGGTAGTCCTGGGCCTGGGCGTCGGCCACGATGTCGGTGGCGTCCTGGGTCGGCTCCTCGGAGCAGGCGCTGAGGCCGAGCAGGGCGAACGCTGCGAGACCGGCCGTGAGCGCGGTCCTGGTCCGGTGGGTGCGTCGCGTGCGGGTGCTCGTCGGGCCGCTCATCAGTCTGGTCATCGGTCCGTCCCCTCGACGGGCGGGTAGGGATAGCGCTGGCCGAGCTGGACGACCTCGAAGTCGTCCAGGGTCAACCCCTGGAGCTCGTTGCCCTGGATCAGGTCGGCGGTGACGTCGCGCTGGGCGTAGAGCGTGGGCACCTCGGCGCGGTCGACGACGATCGCGCCGTAGGTGCGCAGCGTCAGCACGATCGCATCGGACATGCGCTGCTGCTGGGCCGTGAGCCGGATCGGCTTGCCGGTGCGCGGGTCGCGGGGACGCTCGGGCACCACGTCGGCCTTGAGCCGGATGCGGGCGCCCTCGGGGAGCGAGTTCGCCTCGCCGTTGCCGTCGGTGGAGGACGCCGGCTGCACGTAGCTGTTCTGCGCCGGACCGGGGACGCTGATGGCGAGCGCGTGCTCGATCAGACCGGCCTCGAGTTCGCCGGGACGGATGAGACCGGCGAAGAGCGGAAGGCCGGAACCGCGGGCCCCGACACTGCCGGGCTCCTGGTAGCCGGGACCGTCGAGCGCCCACTTCTTCATGTAGTGGTAGGAGATCGAGTCGTCGTCCTCGCGGCGGGCGCGCCACAGGTCGTAGGCGACGTTGTCGCCGGCGTCGACGATGGTGAACCAGCCGTCGTAGCGGGGGTCGGGGTCGACGTCCGCCGGGATCGTCAGGGTCACCGTGTCGTCGCCGTCCCCGCACTGGGACTGACGGCACACGACCGCGGTCGGCTCGCCGCCGGCGACCACGGGCACCGTCCAGGACACCGTGTTGATGTAGAGCGGGTCGGTGATCCGACGGGGCACCGTGCGGACGGTGGTGGCGTCCTCGACGACGCCGACGCGGAACTGCGCGCGGTTGATCATCCGTGACGACGCCTCGTCGACCGGCTCACCGTCGACGCGGGTGTTCCACGGCGAGGTGGCTGCGAAGAGGCGGGCCTCGGCGGTGGGCAGCCCGTCGGTGGTCGCCTCCGCGGCGCCGGCGGTGACGGTGACCTCGGCCTCGGGGCTGCGCCCCGACTCCTCGTCGGAGTCCGAGCCGCAGGCCGCGAGGGAGACGGTGAGGGCCGCGACCGCGAGGGCGGACAGTCCGCGGCGGGCCGCCCCGGCACGGCGAGTGGTCTGGGTGCAGGTGGGTCGCATGGTCATCGGCCGCCGAGTCATCGGGAGAACGGGTGGTCGGGAGAACCGGGCCGGATGCCCAGGGCCTCGAGCTCTTCGGACAGGCGCGTCGCGGCGTCGTGCAGCTCGCGCAGACGCTGCTCGTCGCTGGAGGTGCGCGGCGGCAGCCCCGAGCGGTGCCGCGCCGCGGCCAGGATCGCGTGGGCCTCACGACGGGCGTGCAGGCGGATGAGCTCGGCGTCGAGCTCGGCCTGGGCGGTGAGCATCTCGCAGCGCAGCGCCGACTCGACCTCGATCGCCTCGAGGTGGGCGATGGTCGCCGACCGCACCTCGCGGATGCGACCGATCACCCCGGTGACGACGTCGTCGACGTCCTCGGCCACCACCGCGGCGTCCTCGGCGGGCACCAGGGAGAGCAGCGCCGACGTCGGCTCGGACAGCTCCAGCACGTCAGCCACCTCCTCGGCCTCCTGCAGGTCGTCGTACGCGTGGTCGTACGCGTGGTCGTACGCGTGGTCGTGGTCGTCTAGGAAGTCGTGGACCGCGGCGTGATGTGGGTCGTGATGTGGGTCGTGGTGCGCGTCGGCGGAGGAGGCCTCGGGCTCCGGCTCCCCGTGGTCCTGCACGGGGACGGGCTGCGGCTCCGGTGCCGGGACCGGCTGGACCTCGTCGGCCAGGTCGCTGACGACCGGCAGGATCGTGGGCAGTGCGGCCGGCTGCTCCGCCGCCGCGTCTGCCGGGTCGGCCGGGACCTCGGTCTCCTTGGTAGGGGCCTCCTCGACGGCCGTCGCCACGAGAGCAGCCGGCTCCTGCACCGGCACCGCGGCTGCGGCCGTGTCCTCGTCAGCCCCGTCCTCGTCAGCCCCGTCCTCGTCGGCGTGGGCCTCGGTAGCGGGCTCGATGCGCTCGGGCTCCGGCTCGGGCGCGGGCTCGGGGACCAGGCGGTGGCTGAAGTCCACACGTCCGATGCGGTCGGAGTTCGACAGGATGTCGTCGAGGGAGGGCGGGGGCTCGATGCCGGTGGTGCGCTGGTCGATCACGACGTCACCTCCAGCTCGGGCTGCAGCGTCGGCCCCTGCTCGTCGGTGACCGGCTCCTCCGAGCCGTCCTCCTCGGCGCCGGACTGATCGGCGATCTCGCTCGCGGTCTGCGGGACGGCGCCGCCGGGGTTGAAGCCGGCGGGCACGCCGACCAGCGTGTAGCGGGCGGTGGTGTAGACCGTGGTCAGCGACGGGTGCCGGCCGGCCGCCGCCTCCGGGTAGAGCCTGCTCAGCAGGTCCGCGGCGGTGTCGGTCGACAGCAGCATGTAGTCGACGTGCTCGGCCGGGTCGGCCGCGGCCTCCAGCCAGGGGCCGTCGGACTGGTCGACGCGGTCGAAGAACAGGTCGGGCCGGCCGGTGAAGAGCATGACCGCGTAGGTCTGGGCGTTGTCGGTGAGGATCGAGCCGCGGCGGGTGACGTTGGCGCGGATGAAGGAGGCCATCGCCTGCTCGTCGACGACGCCGACGACCTGGCCGGAGCGGGTGCGGGCACCCTCCTGGCTCTGGCCGGTGGAGATCGCCGCGGCGAAGGTGGACTCCAGGTTCTGGTACTTGTAGTCCTTCATGCCCTGGAAGGTCCACGGGATGCTCAGCAGCAGCCCGACGACCAGCAGGGCACTGACCAGGGTCGCGCTCGAGCCGGCGGAGCGGGCCAGCCAGATCGCGCCGATGACCGAGACGACCAGGATCGGCAGCGCGTTGCGCAGCACCATCGGGCTGTCGGTCACGTTGAGGACGACCGCGCCGGCCGGGGCCAGGACGGTGAAGGTGAGGATCACGCCGAGCCACAGCGCGAAGGTGTTGCGGCGGGCCATGCCGGCGAAGAAGAGCGCCGGGAGCACCACGATGGCGATCGGCGCTCCGTAGAGGACCAGCTCGCCGGTCCAGCGCAGCAGGCCGACGATCGAGAACTCCTCGGCGCTGACGTTGCCGAGGGCGTCGCTGCTCTCGGTGATCCAGGCGAACGGGTTGCCCAGCAGCAGCAGGTTGAAGGCGGTCCACAGCGCGATGACGTAGACGGTCGGCGAGGCGAACCCGACGGTGGTGCCCTCGATCTCGGTGCCATCGGCGCCCATCCGGGCCAGGACCGCGCCGATCATCACGGCGCTCAGCACGAACCACAGCAGGCTGGAGTAGCCGGCCAGGGTGGCCACGGAGAAGGCGAGCCCGGCGATCATCACGAACCGGATGTCGGCGGTGACGTACCAGGCGAAGAGGGCGCCGAGCGCGACGACCACGAGCGAGAGCCACAGGAAGTGGCGCGCGCCGCCGGCGGCGTACAGCGCGACGAGCGGGTTGGCGCCCAGGGCGACCAGGACGGTGTAGCGCAGCGGGGCGAGCACGGCCGCGCGCCGCATCATGGTGTTGAGGACGACCATCGTGCCGGCGGCGAAGACCGCCGAGGTGATCGGGATGATCGCCAGGTTGCGGGCCAGGTCGCTGAAGATCGTCAGCGGGGTGACCAGCAGGGTGGCCAGCGGCGGGTAGTCGAAGCCGAGCGCCGAGAGCTTAGGCGGGTCGTTGTGCCACACCATGAGCGCCCGGTTGAGGCGGTCGAGGGTCTCGAAGCCGACGACGTGCTTGTCCACGACCAGCCAGTGGCCGAACAGGCTCCAGGCGATGAGGAAGAAGGCGAAGACACCCAGGCTCTCCCAGCGGCGGCGCGGGATGTCGGTGGGCCGTCGGCCGACCGACTGGATGACACCGGAGAGCCGCTCGGTGTTGGTGACGACGCGGCGGGTCGGCTGCTCGGGCTGCACCACGATGTGCTGCTCGCCTGCCGGGGTGGGCGGCTGGGGAGTGGTGTCGGTGGCGCTCATGCCGATTCCTCGTCCAGACCGTGCTCGGTCTTCTCCCAGTAGAAGGGGTTGGTGAACAGCTGGATGAAGCCCTTCCAGGCCGCCCAGCTCATCAGACCCCAGTAGAGGGGGGAGAGCAGTGCGGTGCGGGTGATGCTGAACTCGCCGCGCTGCAGGCTGCCCGCGACGTTGAGGTAGACGAACACGAAGTTGCCGATGAAGAGCATCGCGCTGGCGGCGTAGAAGACCATGCCAGGGAACAGCTGCTGGATGAAGCCGGCCTGGGTGAAGACGTAGAGCGTGGTCAGGCCCCAGAAGATCGGGTTCATCAGCAGGACGAACGCGCTGCCCATGGTCAGGTTGAAGGAGAGGAACCCGCTCAGGCCCGTCGCCCGGATCAGCTGGAACGGGTGGCGCATGTGCACCAGCCAGGTCTGGTAGTAGCCCTTGTTCCAGCGCGAGCGCTGACGGATCCAGTTGCCGACCTGGGAGTTGGCCTCCTCCAGCGTGGTGGAGTCGATCATCGCGGTGCGGTAGCCCTCGCGGTGCAGCCGGATGCCGAGGTCGGCGTCCTCGGTGA
>JAYYWX010000085.1:0-18928 GCA_036341255.1 Actinomycetota bacterium
CCCTCCCGGGGCGAGGGCGCGATCCCGGTCCTGGTCACCCGCACGGCCACGTGGGACGGCGAGCCGGTGCTGGAGTCGCCCGGCGGCGAGGACCTGCCCGCTCGCGTGGTGGCGCGGTTCCCGGCACTGCCGCTGGTCGAGGCCGACGGCGTCTACGCCGACCTCCCGCGCGCTGCGGCGGGCGCACCGCCCACGATCCCGGCGGCGGAGGTCATGGTGCTGGCCCGGGCCGACGCCCCCGCCGCGCTGCTGGCGGAGCTGGCCGAGGAGACCGGCGCCGAGGCACGGCCCCTGGCGCGGGTGACCGAGCAGGTGCGCGACGCCACCGGCGCCGCGCAGGCGCAGGCGTACCTGATGACCGCGATCTGCTGCCTGCTGGTCGCGCTGCTGGTGCTCGTCACCGCGGTCGCCCGGCAGCGCGACGCCTGGGTGCGCGACGTGGCCGCGTTGCGGGCCGTCGGCGTCGACCGGGCCACCCTGCGACGCAGCACCCTCGTGGAGGCCGTCCTGCTCCTGCTCGCCACCGGGGCCGCGGTGGTCGGTGGTGTCTACCTCGCCGTCGCGCTGCTGCTCGGCCGGCTCGGCCTGGTGCTGGTCCCCGAGCACGCGGTCGCCCTGCGCACCGCCGTCGCGCCGCTCCCGCTGGTGCTGCCGGCCCTGCTCGCCTCGCTGGTGGTGGTCGTCGTGCTGTGGCGCGGTCGTGACGTCGGTGGCCGGGAGTCCGCCCCGGCCGTGCTGCGCGAGGAGGCCCGATGAGGGGCCCGGCGCTGCTGTCCACCGTGCTGCGCGGCCTGCGCTCGCGGCTGCTGCTGTCGATCGGGTCGGTCGTCCTGACCGCGCTCGCGGTCGGCTCGGCGGTGCTCGGACCGGCCTTCCAGGGCGCGGTGACCGGGTCGTTCCTGGTCTCCCGCCTCGCGGAGGCCCCGAACAACCTCACCGGCCTGTCCTGGGTCTGGACACCGGACGGCGGGGCCGCGTCCGACCTCGAGGGCGTGCTGGACGACGCCCGTGCGGCCGCCCGCGAGGTCACCGAGGAGGGCGGCGACGGCGCGGCGCTCTACGTCGAGCCGCAGGTCTTCGTGCGCACCCAGCAGACGCAGGGACTCGGTGGCCTGGCGCGACTCGGCTGGGCGCCCGACTACTGCGACCACCTCGTGATCGAGGGCCGCTGCCCGCAGGCGGTCGACGAGGTCCTGCTGCTCGCCCTGGACTCCACCATCACCGGCCTGTCGATCGGCGACACCTCACCGGTGGAGGGCATCGGCACGGTCGAGGTCGTCGGCACCTACTCCGCCCCGGGGCCGGAGGAGGCCGACTACTGGTTCGAGTCCGGCAGGCTGAGCACCCGTCCGCCCACACCGCCACCGGCCAACATGCCCTACCAACCGGCGCCGATGCTGGCGACCGCCGAGGCGGTCGAGCGGGCCGCGTCCACGGTCGGCTACGAGGTGCTGGTCGACCGACGGCTCGAGGTGCCCGCGGACCTCGAGGTCGCCGACCTCGAGCGGGTCGCCGAGGTCGCCCGGGTCCAGGAGGACCTCAGCGCGGCCCTGCCGGGCGGTCAGCTCGTCGAGCGCTCCATCAACGACATCGACGGGGTCGTGGACGAGGTCCGCGACCAGCAGGCCACCGCCCGGGCCTCGGTCTCGCCGGCCGTCATCAGCCTCGTGCTGGTGGCGCTGGCGCTGCTGCTGCGCCTGCTCACCGCCGCGGCCGACCTGCGGATGCCCGAGCTCGCGTTCGCCTCGCTGCGCGGCCTGCCGCGCCGCCGGATGTGGTCGCTGGGGATGTCCGAGCCCCTGACGCTGCTCGCCCTCGCCGTCCCGGTCGGGGGCCTGGTCGGCGTCGGCACGGTGCTGCTGCTGATCGAGGCCTGGTTGGTGCCGGGGCTGCCGCTGCGGGTGCCGTGGACGTCGCTGGCGGCCGGCGGGCTGGTCGGGCTCGGCGCCGCCACCGTCGCCGTGGCCGCGGTCGGGCTCGTGGTGCGCATCCCCCTGGAGGACCAGCTCAGCGGCGTACGACGTCCCAGGCGGGCGCGCCGCGCCGCGGTCGTCGCCCAGCTGGCCCTGGTCGCCGCGGCGCTCGCGGTGCTGCTGAGCAAGCTCAGCTCGACCGAGCGCGGCCGCCCCGACGTCACCGACCTGGTCCTGCCGGTGCTGCTGGCCGTCGTCGCCGGGCTCGCCGCCACCCGGCTGACCTCGTCGCTGGCCACGTGGTGGACCCGGGCGGTGCCGCATACCCGCTCGCTCGGGTCGTTCGTGGCGGTGCGCGCCCTGTCGCGGCGCCAGGAGGGCACGCTGGTGATCCTGCCGGTGACCGCCGCGATCGCGATCTGCGTGTTCGGAGCCGGTGTCTACGACTCCTCCTCGGCCTGGCGCGCCTCCGTGGCCGCGACCCGGGCGCCTGCCGCGGTGCTGTGGACCTCCGAGCAGAGCCTCGACGACACCGTGGGGCTGACGCGGGGCATCGACCCCGACGGCGAGTGGCTGATGGCCGGCAGCACCATCGCCACCCCGCAGCCGGGCCCGGTCTTCTCCGTCCTCGACACGACCCGCCTGGCCCGCGTGGGCCTGTGGAACGAGCAGTGGACGCCCGGCACCTCGGCGTCCGAGGTGGCCGACCTGCTGACCACCGGACCCGTCCCCGTGGTGACGGGGAAGCGGGTGGGCCTGGACCTCGACAACCGGCTCACCACCGGGGAGCCGCTGGTCGTGCGGCTGCGGCTGGTGCCCCCGACCGACCGGCCGCGCACCGTCTTCCTCGGACCGGTCGGTGAGGGACGCTCGGTCGTCTCGGAGCGCACGCCGTTCTGCCGGGACGGGTGTCGTCTCGAGCAGATCACCCTGGGGTCAGCCGCCGCGCTGCCCACGGCCATGGACGGCTCGCTGACGATCGAGTCGGTGACCGTGGACCGGCAGCCGGTCGCCGACGCGCTGACCGGCGGCGGGTGGGCGCTGGTGCCGGGCGCGACCGGCAACGACGCCGTCGACTCGCTACGGCTCGACGGTGCCGGGCTGGCCGTGTCGGTCTCCAGCCGGAGCCCGGTCATCGTCCAGATCGGCGCCGGCGACCCGCCCGCGCGACTGCCCGTGGTCGCCGGGGTGGACGCCCGCACGGAGTCCTCGGCCGACAGCTACAACGCGGGCACGCCGCTGAGCTTCGACGTCGACCCGGTCCTGGAGGCGGGCAGCGTGCCGCTGCTCGGCCCGCGCGGACTGCTCATCGACTACGACACCTTCGCCACCGGTCGGAAGGTCTACGACCAGAACACCGAGGTCTACGTCATGGCCCGCGGTGACACGCCCGCCTCGGTCGTGGGGGCGTTGCGCGACGCCGGACTCGCCGAGGAGACGACGTACGCCGAGGTCAAGGCGGGCCTCGACGGCACGGCCTACGCCCTCGCGCTGCGGCTCTACGCCGTCGTCGCCGCCCTCGTGCTGCTGATGGCCGTCGCCTCCCTGGCGGTCTCCACCGCCGTCCAACTGCCTGCCCGGCGGCGCGACGCGGCGGCGCTGCGGGTGGTGGGCGTGCCGCGCCGGCAGGTGATGGGGGCGGTGCTGCGCGAGCTGGTGCTGGTGCTCGGCGGCACGGCCGTGGCCGGGCTCGCGGCCGGGTCGCTGGCGCAGTACGTCGTGCTGCGCACCGTCACGCTCGGCTACGCCGAGACCCTCTCCACCCCCGCCCTCGTCGCCGCCATCGACCCGTGGCGGCTGGCGCTCCTGGCGTTGGTCACGGCGCTGCTGTTCGGCGCCGTCGCCCTGGTCTCCGCGACCCTCACCGTCCGGGGTGCTCGGGGGTCGACGCTGCGGGAGTCGGCGCGGTAGCTGGAGAGGGTCGACTGACATCGGTCGGACCTCTCGTCGCACCGCCGACCCCACAGGCCCGCCCGGACCTCGCGACCCCACAGGCTCACTCCCGGCACAGCCTCCAGCCACCCGGGGGGAGCTCGAGCGCGGCGTCCGGGCCCCAGGAGCCCTGGGGGTAGGACTGCACGGCGGGCGGGGAGTCCAGGAGCGGCTGGCAGACCTGCCAGATCCGGTCCACCTCGTCGGCGCGGGTGAACAGCGACCGGTCCCCGCGCAGCACGTCGAGGATCAGCCGCTCGTAGGCCTCCAGCGGGTCGGCGTCGGGCACGTCGCCGAGGTCCAGGCACATCGTGCCCCGGGTCAGCTCCATGTCCGGGCCGGGCAGCTTGCCCTGCAGGTGCAGCGTCACCACGGGGTTGTCGGTCAGCTCCAGCACCAGCTCGTTGCAGGCGACCGAGCGCTCGAAGATCCCCGACTGCGGCGTGCGGAAGCGGATCGTGACGGTGCGCCGGGTCGCGGCCATCGCCTTGCCGGTGCGCAGCAGGAACGGCACGCCGCGCCAGCGGTCGTTGTCGATCCATGTCTCGAGCGCCACGAAGGTCTCGACGTCGGAGTCGGGGTCGACGTCGTCCTCCTCGCGGTAGCCCTCGAACTGGCCGAAGACGCTGCGCTCGGGATCGAGCGGGCGCATCGCCTCGAAGACCGCGGCCTTGGCGTCGCGCAGCGCGCCGGCGTCGAAGGAGCCGGGGTCCTCCAGCGCCACGAAGCCGAGGATCTGGGTGAGGTGTGTGGAGATCATGTCGCGCAGCGCGCCGGTGGACTCGTAGAAGGAGCCGCGCCCCTCCAGCCCGAGCTCCTCGGGTACGTCGATCTGCACCGACTCCACCGAGCGCGCGTCCCACGCCGGCTCGAAGAGGCCGTTGGCGAAGCGCAGCGCGAGGATGTTCTGGACCGCCTCCTTGCCCAGGAAGTGGTCGATGCGGAACACCTGGTCCTCGTCGACGACGTCCTTGAGGGCGGCGTCGAGGTCGCGGGAGGACTCCAGGTCCAGCCCGAACGGCTTCTCCACGACCAGCCGTGCGCGGTCGGTGAGCCCCTCCTTGCCGAGCATCGCGATCATCGGCTGCATCGCACCCGGCGGGATGGAGAGGTAGAGCAGGCGACGCACCTCGGAGGTGTCGGCCGACATCGACTCCTCGGCGTCCCGCACTGCTGCGGCCAGATCGGAGCCGTCGTCGGCGTCGGAGGTCTGGAAGCGCAGCCGCGAGAGCAGGTCGTCGGCGAGGTCACCGTCGAGGTCGTCGATGCTGTCCTCGAGGGCCGAGCGGATGCGGCCGCGGAACTCCTCGTCGCTGCCGGGGGAGTGCCTCCCGGTGCCGATCACGGCGTACTCCGCGGGCAGCCGGCCGGCCGCCGCGAGGTGGTAGAGCCCGGGGAAGAGCTTGCGGGAGGCCAGGTCGCCGGTCGCCCCGAAGAGGACCAGGACGTGCGGGGGCAGGGTCGAGCCGGTGGAATCGGTCACGACCTCGAGGCTGCCCGGCGTCGCTCGACCGGACACCACCCGACCGGTCGTCCGCCATGTGAAGAACACGGAAGGATGACCCGGTACGGGGTTCTGACCTGGCATATTGCGGTGCATGAGTCTCGACAACGACACCGCCACCCGGGCCATCAGCGCCTACTTCGGGAGCAGTGTCTTCTCCGAGGAGCCCACGTGGTGCAGCGTCCTGCTGGACGAGGTCACCACCGCGTTCGACTCCCCGGACGACCTGCACACCGCCCTGGACCTGATGAACCTGCGGGTGGAGGTACCCGCCGCCAGCGCCTGAGGCGCAAGCGCAGCAGCCAGCAGGTCAGCGGAAGCGGACCTGCTGCTTCTTCGTGCGCTCGGCCGCCCAGAAGCGGTCCTTCTTGGACGTGGCGCGCACCCGCAGCTTCGCCCCCGCCAGGGACGGCTTCCACCGCAGCGTGGTCGACACGTGCTTGCGCCGCGGCGGCTCGCAGTCGGACTGGTGGATCCGCTTCCAGCGACCGGCGATCCGCTGGTCGACGTGGAGGCGCACGCACGCCGGACGCCCCTTGACCTCGACGGCGATCCGGGCGTTGGACCCGGCGGCGTACGTCGGTCGGCGGGTTCCCCTGGCCTTCGGGAACTCCAGGGTCAGCCGTGGGCGCACCCACAGGCCGACCGTGTCGCGATCGGACTCGGAGGTGCCCACCGCGTCGTAGCCGACCAGCAGCGACGAGCGACTCCTCAGACGCACCGAGACCGTGCCGGTGCCGTCCTCGGCCACGTCCACGTCGGGGCCGGGCAGGTAGCCGCCGCCGTAGCTGGCGACCCAGGTCTCGAGGGTCCGGTGCTCCGAGCGGGCGTCGAGCGTCACCGGGATGGTGGCGGTGGCGCCGTAGGGGTAGGACTTCTTCGGCCGACCCAGCGAGACGGTGGCGTCCTCGCCCGGGCTGAGCACGTCCAGGCGAGGGCCACCGCGGCCGCGGCTGACCACGTAGACGTCGGTCTCCCCGACGGCGAGCGCGTCGGCGTTGCGCCACCGGTTGAGCGGCTCGTCGAACAGGTCGTAGGAGCGCCCGGCGACCAGCGAGCCGACGGGCACGGTCTGGACGCTCTCGAGGGGGAAGAGCGACCAGGTCGTGAAGACCGTGCGCCCGTCCGGGCCGAAGGCGACCTCGAGGCCCTCGAAGTCGTCGTCGGGGTGGGAGAGCGGCAGCTGGTAGGGCTCGAGCCTCTCCATGGTCAGCGGATCCAGGCGAACCCCGCGGTTGCCGGCCAGCACGGTCCCGTCGGGGGAGATCGCCGCCTGGTACATGTCGGCGTCGGAGCCGACCCGGGCCGTCGGCTCACCGGTCTCGGAGTCGATCTCCACCCGGACCCAGCTGCTCCAGCCGTAGGTCCACACCGACCGGGCGAGCTCGGACCCCGCGGGTGCCGAGGCGGGCGGGCCGACGAGCCTGCGGCCGCGCACCTGGCCGCCGCCGGTGACCTCCCCGGTGTCGGGGTCGAGCACGCGGACGTACTCGGCGCTGCTGTAGATCTCGCAGTAGCTGGTGAAGGCGATCCTGCCCTCGACCAGCCCCAGGTCGTCGGGGCAGGAGGTCCCCCACGTCTCCGAATCCACGACGACGTCGAAGACGTCGAGGACCTCCAGCGTCTCGGCGTCCACCGAGGCGATCGCGTGCGACTCGCCGAGAGCCACCCAGTACCACCCGCGCTCCTCATCGGCGATCGCGGAGACGGCGTCGGGCAGCGCGATGGTGCCCGTCGACGCCCCGGTGAGGTCGGTGACCAGCACCTCCTCGCTCCCGGCTCCGGGCAGGACGAGGAGCCGGTCGCGGTCCTCGTCGAGCAGCACGTCGGCGACCTCGTCGACCGGCAGGTCGCTGCGCTCGCCGGCGACGGCCGCAGGGGCGTGGACGAGGAGGGCGCCGCCGAGCGAGGCGGCGGCAACGAGGGACACGGCGCGCATCGGGGCGCGGAGGTGACGGAGGTGACGGAGCACGGGGGACCTTCCCGGGACGACAGGAGCGGCCACCCTACGACCAGCCCGGACCTAGGCTCGCATCGTGCGACGACCACGACCCGAGCGCCCCGGACCCGGCCAGGAGTCGGTCTGGGACTACCCCCGACCACCCGCCCTCGAGGAGACCCACGAGCTGGTCGAGGTCGAGCTGGGCGGCGTCGTGATCGCCCGCAGCACGCGTGGCTGGCGGGTCCTGGAGACAAGCCACCCGCCGACCTACTACCTGCCGCGCGAGGCCTTCGTCGACGGCGCGCTCGTCCCCACCCAGGGCAGCTCGCACTGCGAGTGGAAGGGGCAGGCGGCGTACGCCGACCTCCACGGCGGCGGCCGCGTGGCACCCCGCGCGGCCTGGACCTACCCCGACCCCACGCCGGCCTTCCTGGCGCTGGCCGACGCGTGGGCGGTCATGCCCGGGCTCGTCGACGCCTGCCGGGTCGACGGCGAGGTGGTGCGCCCGCAGGACGGCGGGTTCTACGGCGGCTGGATCACCGACCGGGTGGTCGGGCCGTTCAAGGGCAGCCCCGGCTCCTGGGGTTGGTGATCAGCACCCGTTCTGGGACTTCTCGTCCCCGAGCAGCCGGTCGGCCAGCAGGTCGCACCACTGACCGGACCCCGGGCCGCCGTTGACGGTGCCGTCGGACTCGCCGGGGTGCTTGACCCACAGGGTCCCGTCGAAGGCCTTGTCGAAGCGCAGCTTCGGCTTCTGACCGATACGTGCCCAGGTGGGGTTGATGACGTCGCCGTCGACGGGCTTCTTGGCGCCGTTGCGGGAGGTGTCCACGACGTACTTCACGCCCTTGACCCCGAGCTTCCTCAGCTGGCGCACCATCCACTCGGCGTAGTGCTTCTCGTCCTTCATCCGGCGGAAGTTGGAGACGTTGGTGCTGAAGCCGCGGGCGCCGGCGACGCCGGCCTTCTTGAGCAGCTCGGCGCGACCGTCCCAGGGGGTGTCGTCCTTGGAGGTGTCCCCGGTGGTCCAGCCGGAGTGGCCGGCGTCGATGTAGACCCAGGCCCCGGCCCTGGACAGCTTGCGCACCGCCGAGCGCAGCGCCTTGATGCGGTTGTTCGCGTTGCCACAGGTGCCCTGGTGGTAGAACGGCAGCGCGTCGGGCTCGAGCACCAGCATCGGCTTGCTGCTGCCGATGCCCTTGGCCACCTGGGCGACCCACGACTTGTAGGCGTCGACGCCGGGCAGCCCGCCGGAGGAGTACTGCCCGCAGTCGCGGTCGGGGATCGAGTAGACGACGAGCATCGGGGTCTTGCCGGCGCTCTCGGCGAGATTCACGTAGGTGGAGACGACGCCCGCGACCTGGTCGGTCGGGTAGTACTCCGAGCCGAGCCACAGGGCCTGGGCGCGCTTGGCGATCGTGGAGTACGCCGGGCCCTGCTGGTGCGCGGGCATGCGGGTGTCGACGTACAACCCACGGGTCTTGCGGGGGTCCTTGGCCTTGCGGGCGCTCATGGCAGCCGGCTCGGTCCCGTCGGCTGCGCTGGACGGGGTGCCGACCACCGCGGTCGACCCCGCCACCAGGGCGAGGGCGGGCAGCGCGAGGAGCGCGCGACGCAGCGTCAGGTCGAGGGGCACGACACCAGGGTGCGGGACGCGACCGCCTCCTGTCCCGGCATTGCCGGGACCTTCACGCACCGCTGGCGCCGGGCGGCTCAGCGCGAGGCGCGCCGTTCGTACTCCGCGCGGGCCTCGGTGTCGACGGCGCTCAGCGAGCTGTCGGCCTTCAGGGCGTGGCTGATCGCGTCGCGGATCCTGCGGGGGAAGGTGTTGGAGCCGTAGAAGATGCCCTTGGCGTAGCCGGGGACCCACGTCTCGAACTGGGGGCGCCGGACGGTGGCCAGCACCGCGTCGGCCACCTCCTCCGGCCGGCACGGCCGCATGCCGCGGGTCGCCGAGACCCCGGCGCCGAGCTCGGTGGCCACGACGGTCGGCAGGACGACGGAGACGTCGACGCCGACGGGGCGGAGCTCCCCGGCCATCGCCTCGGAGAAACCCACGACGCCGAACTTGCTGGCGGAGTAGACAGCGCCACCGGCCATGGCGATCCGGCCCACCGCCGAGGCGACGTTGACGACGTGCCCCTGACCGCGGGCGCCCATGGCCCGCGCGGCCAGCTGGGTGCCGGTGATGACGCCGCGCAGGTTGATGTCGAGGACCCTGTCGATCGAGGCGTCGGACTGGTCGACCAGGGGGGAGAGCGGCATGATGCCCGCGTTGTTGACCAGCACCTCCACCGGGCCGATCGCCTCGGCCCGGTCGAGGAAGGCGGCGAAGGACTCCCGGTCGGCCACGTCGACGACGTACCCCTCGGCGCCGCCGCCGACCTGGGCCGCCGCCTTCGCAGCGACGTCGTCGTCGAGGTCGCCGATGACCACGATCGCGCCCGCGTCGGCGAAGCGTGCGGCGGTGGCCAGTCCGATGCCGCGCCCGGCTCCGGTGATCGCCACGACCTTCCCGCGGACGTCGCGGTCGGGGGTCCGGCTGGGCAGGCGGCTGGGCAGGCGGAACGGGGACGCGGAGGAGGTCACGTGCGGAGCGTAAAGTGACAGCGGATCCTGTCACCAGGGTCCGTCCGACCGGTGGTACACCGTGTCGTGAGCCGTTCCACGACCCACGCCGGGTAGAGAAGTGGGATGCTGGGCGCCGTGGCCGTCAAGCAGGGTGTCTACCGCGGGCAGAGCGCCGAGGAGCGCTCCGCCGAGCGCCGCGCCCGGCTGCTCGAAGCCACCCTCGAGGTGTGGGGGAGCCTCGACGGGCCGCCGGTGACGATGACGCGGATCTGCCAGCAGGCCGGCCTCACCGAACGCTACTTCTACGAGCAGTTCACCGGGCTCGAGGCCGCTCTGACCGCGGTGCTGGAGTCGATCTACGAGGAGATCCTCGACGTCACGTCCCGTGCGGTCGAGGAGACCGAGGGCGGCCCTGCCGAGCGCGCGCACGCCGCGGTCGCGGCCTTCGTGGGCCTCTTCGTCGACGACCCGCGCAAGGGTCGCGCGGCGATGATCCTCGCCCCCAGCCGGCCCACCCTGCGCGCCCGCCGGCAGGCGATGCTCAAGGGCCTCGCGGACTTCGCCGAGGTCGAGGCGCTGGAGCTGTACGGCGACGAGGCCGAGCTGGGCAATGCCGGTGTGCTCGCCGCCATGCTCTTCGTCGGCGGCCTCTCCGAGCTCGTGGTCGCCTGGCTCGACGGCACCATCGACACCACGCCCGCCGAGATCGCCGACGCCGCGACGCGGGCATTCACGCGGCTCGCGCACCGCTGAGCCGGGATAGTCCGCACGACTTCTCACCCTCCGCGTGCGCCGAGGGTGAGATCTCGTGCGGACTATCCCGGAACGACCCCCTGACAGCGACACCGTGTCGCGGTTACTCTCCGGTACGTGACGGACGCACCCGTGCCGAGCTTCGGCCCCTCCCCCGACCACGTCGAGCTGCAGCAGTGGCTGCACACCTTCGCCGCCGAGGTCATCCGGCCCGCGGCCGCTGAGTGGGACGAGAAGGAGGAGTTCCCCTGGCCGGTGGTCGAGGAGGCCGCCAAGGTCGGGATCTACTCCCTGGACTTCTTCGCCACCCAGTCCTTCGACCCGACCGGCCTGGGCATCCCGATCTTCATGGAGGAGGTGTTCTGGGGCGACGCGGGCATCGGTCTCTCCATCGTCGGCACCGCCCTGGCTGCCGCCGGCCTGGCCAGCAACGGCACCCCCGAGCAGCTGGCCGAGTGGGCACCGGAGATGTTCGGCGAGCCCGGTGACCTCAAGATCGCCGCGTTCTGCTCCTCCGAGCCCGACGCGGGCAGCGACGTCGGCGCGATGCGCACCCGCGCGACGTACGACGAGGCGACCGACGAGTGGGTCATCAACGGCACCAAGACCTGGGCCACCAACGGCGGCCTGGCCGACGTGCACCTGGTGACCGCGGTGGTCGACCCCGAGCTGCGCACCCGTGGCCAGGCGTCGTTCATCATCCCGCCGGGCACCAAGGGCCTCTCGCAGGGGCAGAAGTTCCACAAGCACGGCATCCGCGCGTCGCACACCGCCGAGGTCGTCCTCGACCAGGTGCGGGTCCCCGGCCGCTGCCTGCTCGGCGGCAAGGAGAAGCTCGACGCCCGGCTCGCCCGCGCCCGCGAGGGCGCCTCGACCGGCGGCTCGAACGCGAGCATGGCGACCTTCGAGCGGACCCGCCCCGCGGTGGGTGCGCAGGCGGTCGGCATCGCGCGAGCGGCGTACGAGACCGCGCTGGACTACGCCAAGACCCGTGAGCAGTTCGGCAAGCCGATCATCGAGAACCAGGGCGTCGCCTTCCAGCTCGCCGACATGGCCACCCAGATCGACGCCGCACGCCTGATGGTGTGGCGGGCGTCGTGGAAGGCCGCGACGGGCGGGTCCTTCGACAAGGCCGAGGGATCGATGTCGAAGCTCTTCGCCGGTGAGACCGCGATCAAGGTGACCGGCCAGGCGATGCAGATCCTCGGCGGCAACGGCTTCACGCGGGAGTACCCGGTCGAGCGCTGGGCCCGCGACGCCCGGATCTACACCATCTTCGAGGGCACCTCGGAGATCCAGCGGCTCGTCATCGCCCGCACCGTGTCGGGGGCCCCGATCAGGTGAGCAGCCCGGCCGGACTGCTGGTCACGATGGTCCGATGAAGCTGCTGCTCGCTCTGCTGATCATCGTGGCCCTGGCCTACCTCGGCTACCGGATGTTCTTCGTCAACGCCCACAAGAAGTGAGGCCACACGGTCGGTGACGCGACAGCGTTTCGAGGGCCGGATCGCCGGGGTGGGCTCGACCTCCGGCGTCCGGGTGGTGGTGGGGCGTTGGGAGCGGAGCCCGATGGGCGCCTTCGCCGACGCCATGGTCGCCACGGCCGAGGGGCGCCGCATCCTCCTCGCGCCGAGCCGGGAGGTCGCGGACTTCGTGGCGGCGACGTACTCCTTCGACGAGGTGCGGATCGAGCCGTTCGACGTCACGGGGGACGCCACCTGGCAGGTGCGGTCACCCTCCCTCACGCTGGTCCTCGCGGTGGGCCGTCGCACCTGGCTCGGGCGGCTGCTGCGGCTGGTCCCGCGGCGCCTCGGCACCTCTCCCGCCTGGTGCACCGTCACCGACCCGGTCGCCCGGGTGGTGCTGCGCGGGGTGCGCACGCGCGGCTCGGCCGGCGGTGGCCGCCGTGAGTACTACGCCGCCACCGACCACCGCGCGGTGGTGTCCGCCAGCGGCACGTTCGACGGCGCCGGACTGGGCGGACTCGCGCCGGTCAGCCCCGAGCCGGGCTTCGGCTTCTCCTCCACGCCGCCACGACCCTCGGTCACCAGCCTGGTGACCACCGTCCAGCTGCCCGGTTAGCGGCGGCGGGTCGTGCTCAGGCGAGCGCCGGCATCACCCGCTCGCACAGCAGCCGGACGTGCTCCCACGACGGCTCGGCGGGCAGCCCGCCGCAACCGGGGTGGCTGGTCACGAGCTGCACCTCCCCCGACCGGCAGCGCTCCACGAGCTCCTCGGGAGTCACCACCAGGTAGACGCCGGCCTCGCGCATCTCCTCGACGGTGCGCGAGGAGTCCAGGACGTAGGACGCGTTCTCGCCGTGCCACTCCTGGTACGCCGTCGCGTCGGCCAGCAGGTGGTGGCCCCACCGTTCCCAGAACGCATCGACGTCCTCGGTGACGAACACGTTGGCCGGGCCGGGCGGCGCCAGCAGCACGAACCCGGGGTCGCGCCCGGCCTCGCGGCAGGCGGCGTCGTAGGCCTCCTTCAACGCGGGGTCGCCGTGCTGCGGCTGGAAGCCGAGCCCCAGCCGACCGGCCCGGCGCGCGGCGGCGACCGACCCGCCGCCATACATCAGGAAGGGATGGGGCCGGGAGAACGGCCTCGGGGTGACCCGCACCGTGCGGCCCTCGTGCTCGAAGGGCTCGCCGGTCCATGCCTGCAGCAGCACCTCGAGCCGCGCCTCGAGGTCCCGCCCGCGGGTCTCCCACGGGCGGCCGAACAGCTCGTACTCCTCCCGGCGGTAGCCCAGCCCCACCGTGCAGGAGACCCTCCCGCCCGAGAGGTGGTCGAGAACGGCGAGGTCCTCGGCCAGTCGGATCGGGTCGTAGAAGTTCACCAGCAGCGCGGAGATGGTGATCGGCACGTCCGTGGTGACGGCGGCGATCGCTGCGGCGAAGGGGATAGGGCTGGGCAGGTAGCCGTCGTCGGAGGCGTGGTGCTCGCTGACCATGATCGGCTGACGGCCGCGCGCCTGGAGGTAGGCCGCCTGCTCGATGCAGCGGCGGTATAGCTCCGACCGCTCACGCCCGGTCGCGGCGGGGGCGCGCAGGTCGAAGCGGGTGCAGAACGTGACCATGCGACATGCTAGAACGTGTTCTAGTTCTGGGTCGAGGGCAAGTCCCGGAACCGTCTCATCGCCGCCGCCCCGAGCAGCGGGCCCGGAGCCAGCAGCCAGAAGGCGTACTGCCACCCGACCGCCTCGGCCACGGCCGGCAGTGCCTGGATCGTCAGGACGGTCAGCGTGAAGCCGACGGCCGTCTGCACGGTGAGCGCCGTGCCGACGAAGCGCTGGTCGGCGGTCTCGCTCAGCGCGGTGGAGAAGACACCGGAGTCCGCGATCACCGAGGCCCCCCACACCGCCAGGAAGATCGCCAGGACGACGGCCGGGACGTCGAAGACCAGCGGCGAGAGCAGGCAGCAGGCGCCGCTGACCAGCATCGCGCCGGAGGCGGCCGGGGCGCGTCCCCACCGGTCGGCCGCCCACCCGCCGACGAGGGCACCGAGCAGGCCGGCGCCACCGACGGTCGCGAACGTCACCGCGCTGACGCCGCCGGCCGACAGGTCCCACCCGCGTTGCGCGACCAGGAACGCCGGCAGCCAGGTCCACAGGGCGTAGAGCTCCCACATGTGCCCGAAGTACCCGAGGTTCGCCAGCCGCGGTGCCGGGTCGCGGAACCCCGCCCACGCGTGCCGCAGCTCTGGCCTGGCGCCGCGGGCCAGGAGTGGCCCCGGCCGCACGGCCGCCAGGGCCGCGAGCCCCGCGAGCAGGGTCAGGGACGCTGCGGTGAGCATCACCGCCCGCCAGGGCAACGGCCCCGCCGCGGCCACGAGGTGGGGCAGTGCCGAGCCGACGGTCAGGCAGCCGATGAGCAGCCCGAAGGCGCGGCCGCGGTCGACCGGTCGCGCCCACGACGCGGTCAGCTTCATCCCCACCGGGTAGATCCCGGCGAGGAAGGCGCCGGTCAGGAAGCGCAGGGGTACGGCGGAGCCCAGCCCGTCCGAGGCCAGGGCGAGCGTCGCCGTGCATGCCGACGCGCCGAACGCGCACGCGGCCGCGAGCCGGTGCGGGGGCACCCGGTCGGCCAGCGTCAGCAGCCCGGACACCACGGCGCCGGTGGCGAAGCCCAGCTGGACCGAGGCGGTGAGCCACACCGAGGCGCCGGTCGAGAGCGACCACTCGACCCGCAACGTCGGCGCGATCGCCGTGGCCGAGAACCACACCGCCAGTCCGAGCACCTGCACGCCGGCGATCAGCGCCAGCTGGCGACGCGCTCCCTCGACCGGTCCGAGCCGGGGCTCCAGCATGCTGTCCACCGGCCCAAGTGTGCGTGAGTCCGGAGGTGAGGGGTCGAACCGGCGTATTGATACGCCGGTTCGGCGGGGCGTGCGGGTCGAGTCGGCGTGTTGATACGCCGGCTCGGCGGGAACAAGGGGGGGACAGGGAGGGGTGGTCGGGTGTGGAGCGGGTCAGACGGCGATGGCGCGGTTGACCCAGGTCTGGGTGACGACCATGCCGACCTTCTCGTAGAGGCCCAGGGCGCCGGTGCGGGAGTCGGTGGACAGCGAGCTGCCGACGGCCCCGTGCTCGGCGGCGATGCCGAACGCGTCGACGAGCAGGGCCTGCGCCAAGCCGCGGCCGCGCTGGTCGCCCCGGGTGGCCAGCCGGTCGACGTACGCCTCCAGCTGGCCGTCCTCGCGGGCGAACATGACGAGGAACGCCATCGCGACGACGGCGCCGGCGGGGTCGAGGACGACCCGCAGGTGCCACGGCTCGAAGCCGGGGCGCAGGACGGTGCCGGCCTGCCACTCCTCGAAGGTGTCGCGCTCGCGGACCGACCACTCCAGGAACGCGTCCTCCTGGACGGCGTGGACCTGGGGGTGCTCCGCCTCGGTGGCCGCTCGGAGCGTGTAGCCCTCGGGCAGCGGCCGCTCGGGCACGACCGCGCCCTCGGGGAGTCGGAGCACCCAGGAGCTCCAGCGCACGTGGTAGCCCAGCTCGGCCATCAGCCGGTCTCCCGGCGAGCCCTCGGGCTGTGGCATGCCGACCTCGGGCACGCCCTGCTCGCGGGCCTTGGCCTGCATCCAGTGCGCCAGCCAGGTGCCGATGCCCCGCCCGCGGTGGTCGGGGTGGACCCCGGCGTCGCCGCGTCCGGCGGCCATCACCTCGGCGCAGGCGACCAGCCGCTCGCCGTCGAGGACCCCGACGCTGCTGGCCGCGAGGTCGTAGGAGGGCCGCTGCCAGTCGGCCACGATGTCGGCCACCTCGATCTCGGCGGTCCCGATGTCGGCACGCTGCTGGGCGGCCATCACTTCGAAGACGGCCTGCGCGTCCTCGAGGGTGAGCGGGCGAGCCGTGAGGCCGGCGGGGAGCGACGGTGCTCCGGCGGCGCCCGCGGGGTGGTCGGTGGTGGTCATGGCGGCATCGTGCCCCAGGACGTGTCGAGGGGGCCGCCCATTTTCGGGCGGCCCCCTCGGGCACGGTCACGCCGGGCGGGCCGGCGGGGGGATCAGGCGTTGCGGATCGCCGAGATGTCGAACTCGAGCTTGATCTTGTCGGAGACGAGCACGCCGCCGGTCTCGAGCGCGGCGTTCCAGGTCAGGCCCCAGTCCTTGCGGTTGATGGTCGTCGAGCCCTCGAAGCCGATGCGCAGGTTGCCGAAGGGGTCGCGCGCGGAGCCGGTCGACTCGAAGTCGATGGTCACCGGCTTGGCCACGCCCTTGATGGTGAGGTCGCCGGTGATGGTCCAGTCGTCGCCGTCGCGGCTGATGTCGGTGGAGACGAAGGTGATCTCGGGGTTGTTCTCGGCGTCGAAGAAGTCGGCGGAGACCAGGTGGCCGTTGCGGTCGGGGCTGCCGGTCTCGATCGAGGCGGTCTTGATCGAGAGCTCGACCTTCGAGGCGGCCGGGTTCGCGGTGTCGACGTGCGCGGTGCCCGACCAGTCGGCGAAGTGGCCGCGGACCTTGGTGACCATCGCGTGGCGGGCGGTGAAGCCGAGACGGCTGTGGCTCACGTCGAGGGTGTAGTCACCGGCGATGTCGTCGAGGGCGGTGGTGGGGGTGTCGAAGTCGGAGATGCTCATGAGGTGCTCCTGAGATAGTGGGTGAAGGTTCAACCACTCTAACCGGACCCGGGTCCGGATTCATTCCCCGATGGTCGGTCCAGTCCCCGCACCGGTCTGGACCGGAGCGGGAGTCCAGGCGCGGGCGTCCAGGCACAGGCGTCCGGACATGACGAGAGCCCCGCCCGAGGGGCGGGGCTCTCGACAGCGGCGGTGCGGGGGAGCGGGGCTCCGGCGTACCGCCTGGTGGAGCGGGGGATCAGGCGGCGTGCGTGGCGTGCATTGCTGCGGCCAGCTCTGCCGTCGTCCAGCGTGACTCCAGACGGGGGGACCCGTCGATGCCGGTCACCGTGATCCACACCTGGACCAGGTCCTGCGAACCGCTGGCGGTCATCTGCGTGCCCATCATGAGACACCTCCTGTTCACCTTCTGTTCACCAAGGTAGCACGGCCCCCACCAGGACCGCCAGATATGGCAAAGAAGTGGGCTCCGCGCTCCACCTGGAGGGTCGACGCGCGGCCGGACGGGTGGACTGTGCTCCCCCGACCGGGTGAGGAGGCGACGTACGCCGCCGCCCGACCCCACCCCCGGGTGACCGACCCCACCGCGCCGAGGAAACGACCCTCGGCGGGCGCTGCCACTACCGTGGACGGGTGAGTGATAACGCAGCACCCGACAGCACCGACAACCCCGAGGGCGCCGGCAGCCCCGACGCGCCCGTCGAGCCCGCCACCTTCGCGGACCTCGGACTGTCCGAGCCGGTGCTGCGCGCGCTGTCCGACGTCGGCTACGAGTCGCCCTCGGCGATCCAGGCCGCGACCATCCCCACCCTGCTCTCGGGCCGCGACGTCGTCGGCCTCGCGCAGACCGGCACCGGCAAGACCGCAGCGTTCGCCCTGCCGATCCTCTCCAACCTCGACGTCTCCCAGAAGTCGCCGCAGGCGCTCGTGCTCGCGCCCACCCGCGAGCTCGCGCTGCAGGTGTGCGAGGCCTTCGAGCGCTACGCCGCGCGCCTCAAGGGCGTGCACGTCCTGCCGGTCTACGGCGGTCAGGGCTACGGCGTGCAGCTCTCCGCGCTGCGTCGCGGCGTCCACGTGGTCGTCGGCACCCCGGGCCGGATCATGGACCACCTGGAGAAGGGCACGCTCGACCTCTCCGAGCTGCGCTTCCTGGTGCTCGACGAGGCCGACGAGATGCTCAACATGGGCTTCGCCGAGGACGTCGAGACGATCCTGGCCGACACCCCGGCCACCAAGCAGGTCGCGCTCTTCTCCGCGACCATGCCGGCCCAGATCCGCCGGCTCTCGAAGTCCTACCTCTCCGACCCGGCCGAGATCACCGTCAAGAACAAGACGGCGACCGCCAGCAACATCACCCAGCGCTACCTGCTGGTGTCCTACCCGCAGAAGGTCGACGCGCTCACGCGCATCCTCGAGGTCGAGAACTTCGAGGGGATGATCGTCTTCGTCCGCACCAAGAGCGAGACCGAGCTGCTCGCCGAGAAGCTGCGCGCCCGGGGCTTCGCGGCCGCGGCCATCAACGGCGACGTCCCGCAGAACGTCCGCGAGCGGACCGTCCAGCAGCTCAAGGACGCCAAGCTCGACATCCTCGTCGCCACCGACGTCGCCGCCCGCGGCCTCGACGTGGAGCGGATCAGCCACGTCGTCAACTACGACATCCCCACCGACACCGAGTCCTACGTCCACCGCATCGGCCGCACCGGCCGGGCCGGACGCAGCGGTGACGCGATCTCCTTCGTCACCCCGCGCGAGCGCTACCTGCTGCGCCACATCGAGAAGGCGACCAAGCAGCCGCTCACCGAGATGTCGCTGCCCAGCGTCGAGGACGTCAACAGCACCCGGCTCACGCGCTTCGACGACCAGATCACCGAGGCCCTGCAGCAGACCGATCGGATCGAGGGCTTCCGCGACATCATCGCCCACTACGTCCGCAACCACGACGTGCCGGAGACCGACGTGGCTGCCGCACTGGCCGTCGTCGCCCAGGGCGAGACGCCGCTGCTGCTCGACCCCAAGGCCGACCAGGTGCGGATGCCCACGTCCCGCCCCGGCGACCGCGACGACCGCGACCGCCCGGCCCGCCCGGCGCGCGAGCGGCACGGCGACACCCCGATGGCGATGTACCGCATCTCCGTCGGCAAGCGGCACAAGGTCGAGCCCCGCCAGATCGTGGGCGCCCTGGCCAACGAGGGCGGGCTGAACCGCAAGGACTTCGGCAAGATCCTGATCAA
>JAYYWX010000086.1:0-23620 GCA_036341255.1 Actinomycetota bacterium
CGAGCCGACCGGCGTCGTGGCCGTCCTGGCTCCCGAGGAGTCCTCGCTCCTGGGCCTGGTCTCCGTCATCGCCCCGGTGATCGTGAGCGGCAACACCGCGGTCGTGGTGTCGTCGTACTCCCGCCCGCTGCCCGCGGTGAACCTCGCCGAGGTGCTCGCGACCAGCGACCTGCCCGGTGGTGTGGTCAACATCCTCACCGGCAACGCCGCCACGCTCGCCCCGTGGCTGGCCTCGCACATGGACGTCAACGCCATCGACCTCACCGGCATCGCCGGTGACACCGCGCTCGCCGCGGACCTCGAGGTCGCCGCCGCCGACAACCTCAAGCGGGTCCGCCGGGCACCGGCCGCCGAGCCGGACTGGTCCGAGGACCCCGGCCTGGAGCCGATGACGGCGTTCCTGGAGATCAAGACCGTCTGGCACCCGATGGGGGTCTGACCCTCACCCCCGAGGGATGCCGCCCGTCAGGGCACTGGTCATCGATGCCACCCGAGCAGCCAGCTGCTCGGGTGGCATCGTCGTCGAGGAGAGCTGCACGCGCACCGTCGCCCGGTCCGGGACGACGCGGGCGATCCCAGTCGCCGTGCTGCCGACGATGCCCGAGCAGCCACCGGCCTCCTCCACCAGCTGCTCGACGGCGGGCGTGCCGGCGAGCGTGCGGCAGGCCCCGTCGAGCGCCCGGTCCACGGGCGTGGTGTCGTCGGTGTCGGGGAGGGAGTAGGAGACGACCTCGACCACCAGGTCGGTGTCGCCCTCGCCCGACCACCGGCACCCGGCACGGACCAGCTCGTCGTCGGCCGAGTAGTTGGGGCTGCCCTCGTCCAGCGCCAGGTCGCTGGGTACCTCCTCGGCCAGGGCGGCACACAGGTCCTCGGGCAACGTCGCCGGGTCGGCACCGGTCACCTCCGGCTCCTCGGAGCAGGAGGCGAACGTGGGAACGAGCAGCATCGCGAGGCACGGGGCGAGCAGACGGGAGCGCGCGGGCATAGCCGCAGCCTTCCGTGGGGACCGGCGCGACAAACCCCAGGGTTAGGACCGCCGGTGTCGGGGCATCCGACCTACGTGAACGTCTTGGACCACGACTCCCGCCTCGTGCTGGCGCACCGCGCCGCCGCGCGTCCCGACTTCTGGGGGCCCACCGAGGACGCGTCCGGAGCCGATGCCTCCGGCGCCGTCGAGGTCGTCGTCGACTCCGCGGGCCTGGTGCGCACGGTGCGGGTCGCCGACCCCGGTCCCCTCAGGACGCCGGAGGCGCTGCAGGCCAGGGTGCTCGAGGCGCACCGGGTCGCCGACACCGCGCGGGCGGTCGCCGCGCAGCTCGCGCACTCGGTCGAGGAGCCACCGGCCACCCCCGAGGCGCTGGCCGCCTCGCTGCGCCCCCGCGTCCGCCGCCCGAGCGACGCCATCCGGCGCGCGCGGATGGTGGCCGACTCCGGGGGTGCGCCGCCCAGCCACGACCCTCCCCCACGCGGCGTCCAGGGGCTCTCCGAGAACGGCATGGTCACCGTGGGCACCGATCCCGACGGCCGGCCCGCCACCGTTCTCGCCGATCCCGACTGGCTCTCCGCCGCGACCGCCGGCGCCCTGCAGCAGGCGCTGCTCCAGGCCTTCCAACGGGCCTTCACCGCCTACGCCGACACCCTCACCACCGCGACAGGAGGCACCTCGTGAGCGACTCCCTCGAGGCTGACATCGACCGCTTCCCCGAGGCCGCCCAGGGCTGGGAGGCGCTCGGTGCCCGCCTGGCCGAGAGCCGGGACCTGCTCTCGGACGGCCTGGGTGACGGCTGGCGCTTCGGCGTGCTGGCCACCGAGATCGGCGGTCAGCACGACGCCTTCGTCCAGTCGATGTACGACGCCCTCGACGAGGGCGCGAGCCGCGCCCGTCGCGTCGGGGAGCTGCTGCGCGACGTCGCCCGCGACCTCGGGCTCACCGACGCCGAGCAGCAGGCCCACCTCGACAGCCTGCGCGGGCAGGTGCTCGGCGCATGACGACCACCGCACCGACGCAGTACGACACGTCCTTCGTCGACTGGCAGGACGAGGTCGAGCGGATGCTGGAGACCCTCGAGGAGAAGATCCAGGAGGGCGTCGACTGGGTCCTCGACCAGTGGGACGGCTCCATCCTCGACTCGTGGCTGAAGTACACCAGCCCGGCGGCCTATGCGGCCGGCAAGTACGCCCTCAGCAGGCTGGAGGACGCGATCCAGCGGATCTGGGACGAGTTCGAGCGCATCCTGCCCGAGGTGTGGGAGCAGGTGCGACGCCTGTTCGCCACCCCGTGGGGCCTGATGGACCTCAGCGAGCGCTACAGCGAGGCGGCCGGGGCGCTGCGCGACGAGGAGATCGCCGTGGAACGCCTCACCCGGCACCTCCAGAAGGGCTGGAGCGGAGACGCCGCCGCGGCCTACGCCGGGGTGGCGGCCGAGCAGAAGAACGCCATCCTGGCCGTCAACACCGGGCTCACCAGCGCCTCCTCGGCCTGCGCCACCGGCGCCCGTCAGGTCTGGGCGACCTGGCAGGCGGTGGTCGACACCATCCTCGACATCGCCGGCTCGGTCGTGGCCGCGATCAAGGACGGCACCGATGCCGGCCAGTGGGTCACCCTCGATGCCGGTCCTGCGATCAAGGTGATCGGCGAGGTCGCGATCGAGGTGCTGCGCCTGGCCAACGAGCTGCTCGGTTTCTGGGCCGACAACACCACCGTCAACCTCGCTGTGTGGACCGGTCTCAACGACGGCCTGGTGGGCCTGCGCTCGGGCAACGCGTGGCCCGACATCGATTCCTACGACCGCGACGACGTCGGTGACGGGAGCGGCTGGACGCACTCCTAGACTCATCTCCCGTGCATGCGCGGGTGATCGTCCTGGCCGGACCGTCGGGATCCGGCAAGTCCCGGCTCGCGGCCCGGCTCGGGCTGCCGGTGCTGCGGCTCGACGACTTCTACAAGGACGGCGACGACGCGACGCTGCCCCGCATCGAGCACGGCGCCAACGCCGGCATGGTCGACTGGGACCACCCCGACTCCTGGCTCCCCGACGACGCGCTGGCGACGATGGTCGAGCTCGCCACGACGGGCAGCGCCGAGGTGCCGGTCTACGAGATCTCCGAGAACGGCCGCTGCGGTGCCCGCACCCTCGACCTGGGCGGCGCCCGTCTCTTCGTCGCCGAGGGGATCTTCGCCCCCGACGTGGTCGCGCCGGCCCGGCAGGCCGGGATCCTGGCGGCCGCCTACTGCGTGCGTCGCTCGGCGGCCACGACCTTCGTGCTGCGCCTCGTGCGCGACCTCCGGGAGCACCGCAAGCCACCGCTGGTCCTGGTCCGACGGGGGCTGGCGCTGGCCCGGGCCCAGCGCGGCGTCGTCGCCGACGCCGTCGCCAAGGGCTGCGAGCCGCTCTCCCCCGATCGCACCGTCGAGGCGGTCGCGGCGCTGTGATCGCGCCGGACGGACTGCCCTGGGGCCGGCTGCGCCAGCCGGACCGGCTCAGCTGCGGGGCCTCGGTCCTGGTGGTCGCGCGCATGCTCCACGACGAGGTGTACGCCGAGCGCGTGCTGCCGCGCTTCGCCGAGGAGGTCCTCACCACGCACCGGGAGGTCGTCGGCTGGTGGCCGCGGGCGCTCGGCACCCCGCCGTGGGCGCTGCTGCGCCACCTGCCCGACCGACACCGGCTGGCCCGACCGGACTTCGCCGCAGTGCTGACCGCCGCCGAGCACGACCCGGTGCCGGTCTACGTCGGCAACCGGCTGCTGCCCCGGCATGTGGTCCTCGTGGTGGCCGCCGCCCACGGCACCTGGGTGGTCTACGACCCGGCGCGCGGCGGGCTGGTCACCGTCGACGCGGAGCAGCACGCGCAGGACCGGCTGCCCTTCGGGCGCTGGCACCACGCGTGGTGGGCACTCGTCCCTGGGGCTACACCGCGAACTCGGTGATCAGCACGATCAGCGCCCAGGCGACCGGCAGCGACACCGCAGCCCCGAGCATCACCCGGGCCAGGCCGAGGGCGGTGGACCCGGCACCCATCCGGTGGTCGACCTGGTCGAGGATCACGCGGCCCGGGTGCGCGGAGTCGTAGCGGACCTCGACGCGCTCGCCCACGTGCGGGATCGGCGGCTCCATCCCCGACATCGTCTCCGAGGTCAGGGTCTGGCCCTCGACCTCGTAGCGCACCAGGTGGAAGTAGACGGTCACCGGCTCGCCGGACATGGCGACGTCCTTGGGTCGGGTCTCGACCACGTCGGCGCCGGTGACGACCGCCCGCTCGGCGAAGGAGTCGGCCGCGCGCCGCTCGCGCAGGCCACGCAGGCCCAGGACGACGGAGAGGGCCAGGGCGACACCGGCCGCACCCAGCATGACCACGCTCAGGATCATCGGATCCTCCTTCCGCGACGATCATGGCGGAGGACCCACCGCGCGGCGAGCAGACCCACCGTCGCCACGAGCAGCTCCTGCGGCAGTCGACCGGCGTGCTCGCGCTGGATGGAGACGTGCCACTCGTCCAGCGCGGCCGGGAAGGGCGAGCGCCCGAAGAAGAGGTTCGAGGGCTTGTCGGCGTCGGGCAGGCAGGCACCGAGCATCCCGGCGAGCACGCGTGCCCGTCGGTCGGGAGGCGTGGCGCGGGTCAGCAGCCCCATCGCGGTGAGCCCCACGAGGCCGTCGGGGACTGCGACCTGCAAGAAGATGGAGTCATCGCCCCAGTGCGGCGTGCGATCCAGCGCGAAGTGGGAGGCGACCCCGGCGGCGAAGGCCGAGACCGGCCCCGGGGCGACGGCGCCGATGAGCGCGCCGGTCCACACGTGGTTGGTGATGATCACCGGACGGCACCGTCGGCCGGGGCCCGGTCGACGAGCCCGGCGTACCCGGGCTTGATGACCTCGTCGATGATCGCCAGCCGCTCGTCGAAGGGCAGGAAGGCCGACTTCATCGCGTTGATGGTGAACCAGCGCAGCTCGGCGGCGCCGTAGCCGAACGCCTGCACCAGCGACCACATCTCCTCGGTCATCGAGGTCCCGCTCATCAGCCGGTTGTCGGTGTTGACCGTGACCCGGAAGCGCAGGTCGGTGAGCAGCCCGATCGGGTGCTCGGCCACCGAGGCGGCTGCGCCGGTCTGGACGTTGCTGGCCGGGCACAGCTCCAGGGGGATCCGCTTGTCCCGGACGTACGCCGCGAGCCGGCCCAGCTCGACCGACCCGTCTTCGCCGACCGTGATGTCGTCGACGATGCGCACGCCGTGGCCGAGCCGGTCCGCGCCGCACCACTGCAGGGCCTCCCAGATCGACGGGGTGCCGAAGGCCTCCCCGGCGTGGATGGTGAAGTGGAAGTTCTCGCGCTGGAGGTACTCGAAGGCGTCGAGGTGGCGGGTCGGGGGGTAGCCGGCCTCGGCGCCGGCGATGTCGAAGCCGGCGACGCCGCGGTCGCGCCACTGCACGGCCAGCTCGGCGATCTCCATCGAGCGCGCCGCGTGCCGCATGGCGGTCAGGAGCTGGCGTACGACGATCCTGCCGTCGGCGGCTGCCACGCCCTCGTCGAAGCCGCGCTGCACGGCCTCGACGACCTCGTCGAGGGAGAGCCCCTGCTCGAGGTGCTGCTCGGGGGCGTAGCGGACCTCGGCGTAGACGACGCCGTCGGCGACGAGGTCCTCGACGCACTCGCGTGCCACGCGGGTCAGGGCGTCGGCTGTCTGCATCACCGCGACGGTGTGGCTGAAGGTCTCCAGGTAGCGCTCCAGCGAGCCGGAGTCGGCCGCCTCGGCGAACCAGCGACCGAGCGACGTCGCGTCACCGTCGGGGTCGGTCGGCAGCTCGTGGCCGACCTCGCGGGCCAGCTCCAGCACCGTCGACGGCCGCAGCCCGCCGTCGAGGTGGTCGTGGAGGAGCACCTTCGGCGCCCGCAGCACGTCGTCGCGGGACAGGGCGGTAGGTTGCGAGACGGCGTCGACCATGGCGTCATCCTTTCACCCCGACACCCGCCCGACGGGCACGACCTCCAGGAGCAGGCGATGCGCACGTTCACGACGTTCGACGAGGTCGCGGCCGCGGCCGGCGAGGACCTCGGCACCTCCGAGTGGGTCGAGATCACCCAGGAGCGCGTCGACACCTTCGCCGACGCCACCGGCGACCACCAGTGGATCCACGTCGACGCCGAGAAGAGCGCCGAGGGCCCCTTCGGTGGCACCATCGCCCACGGCTACCTCACGCTGTCGATGGTCCCGTGGCTGGGCAGCGAGGTCTTCGCCCTCGACACCCCCGGTGCCAAGCTCAACTACGGCGTCAACAAGGTCCGCTTCCCGAACCCGGTGCGGGTCGGCAAGCGGGTCCGCGCCCACGTCGCGATGGGCGAGGTGACCGACCTGCCGGCCGGCAAGCAGATCACCCTGCGCTACACGATCGAGATCGAGGACGAGGCCAAGCCGGCCTGTGTCGCCGAGACGGTCGTGCTGCTGCTCAGCTGATCCGGTCGAGCAGGATCGCGCCGGGCTCGTACGCCGACCCGGCCGGCTCCACGTCGTACCCGCCCTCGAGGCTGGCCAGCGCGCGGTCGAAGCGCTCGGGCTCGTCGGTGTGCAGCGTCATCAGCGGCTGCCCCTCGGTCACCTCGTCGCCGGGGCGCGCGTGCCACACGACGCCGGCACCGGCCTGCACCGGGTCCTCCTTGCGGGCGCGGCCCGCGCCGAGGCGCCAGGCGGCCATGCCGACCGCCATCGCGTCGAGGCGGGTCAGCACCCCGGTGGTGGGCGCGGTGACCACGTGCGACTCCTTCGCGGTGGGCAGCTCGGCGTCCGGGTCGCCGTCCTGGGCACGGATCATCGCCTTCCACACGTCCATCGCCGAGCCGTCGGCCAGCTTGTCGGCGGGGTCGACGTCGTCCCGGCCGGCCCCGGCGAGCATCTCCCGGGCGAGCGCCACGGTCAGCTCGACGACGTCGGCCGGACCACCGCCGGCGAGCACCTCGACCGACTCGGCCACCTCGACGGCATTGCCGGCGGTCAGGCCCAGCGGCGTGGACATGTCGGTGAGCAGGGCGGTGGTGCGCACGCCCGCGTCCTTGCCGAGCGCCACCATCGTCTCGGCGAGCTCACGGGCCCGCTCGAGGTCCTTCATGAAGGCGCCGGTGCCGACCTTGACGTCGAGCACGAGCGTGCCGGTGCCCTCCGCGATCTTCTTGCTCATGATCGACGACGCGATCAGCGGGATCGCCTCGACGGTGCCGGTAACGTCGCGCAGCGCGTAGAGCTTCTTGTCAGCCGGCGCGAGCCCGTCGCCGGCGGCGCAGATGACCGCCCCGACCTCCTCGAGCTGGCGCATCATCTCGTCGTTGGACAGCGCCGCGCGCCAGCCGGGGATCGACTCGAGCTTGTCCAGGGTGCCGCCGGTGTGGCCCAGGCCGCGGCCGGAGAGCTGGGGCACCGCCACGCCGCAGGCGGCGACCAGCGGGGCCAGGGGCAGGGTGATCTTGTCGCCCACGCCGCCCGTGGAGTGCTTGTCCGCGGTGGGTCGCGACAGCGAGGAGAAGTCCATCCGCTCGCCGGAGGCGATCATGGCGGCGGTCCACCGCGAGATCTCCTCGCGCTCCATCCCGTTGAGCAGGATCGCCATCGCCAGCGCCGACATCTGCTCGTCGGCGACGTCGCCACGGGTGTAGGCGTCGACCACCCAGTCGATCTGGCTGTCGCTCAGGGTCCCGCCGTCGCGCTTGGCGGTGATCACCTCGACGGCGTCGTGCTGGCTCATGCGTCCCTCTCCTCCCGGCGACCGCCCGATGCGGTCACCTCCACTCGTCGGTGACCGCGCAGCACGAACGTGCCCCGGCTCTCCGGCTCCCCCGCGAGGGCCAGGCCGGGCAGTCGCTCGAACAGCAGCGCGACCGACTCGGTCAGCTCCATGCGCGCCAGCGGCGCGCCCAGGCAGAAGTGCACGCCGACCCCGAAGGCCAGGTGCGGGTTGGTCGCTCTCGCGACGTCGAACTCGTCGGGTCGCTCGAAGACGGCCGGGTCGCGGTTGGCGGCGCCCAGCAGGGCGCTGACCTTCTGACCCGGCTCCACCACGACCCCGCCGGGCAGCTCCACCTCGGCGGTCGCGGTGCGCTCGAAGAGCTGCAGCGCGGAGTCGAAGCGCAGCATCTCCTCCACGCACGCGGCCACGTCGACGCCGGGGCGCAGCCCGCGGCGCAGCATCGCCACCAGGCCGTTGCCAAAGACGTTGACCGAGGCCTCGTGCCCGGCGTTGAGCAGCAGCACGACGGCCGCGACCACCTCGTCCTCACTGAGCTCGGTGGCGGCCAGGTCGGTGATGAGGTCCTCGTGGGTGCCCGCAGGCTGCCGACGGCGTACGGCGACGAGGTCGCGCACCAGGGCCGCGAAGTCCTCGGCGGCGCTCACCGCGGCGGAGACGACCGCCTCGTCGGGTGCCGGCTCGTACATCCGCACGATCGCCTGCGACCAGTCGCGCAGGTCGTTCGCGTGGCTGCGCGGCACGCCGAGCAGCTCGGCGATCACCAGCACCGGCAGCGGCTCGGCATAGCCCTCCACCACGTCGAAGGGCCGCGCGGTGTCGACCGCGTCCAGCAGCTCGGTGGCCAGCGCGCGCACCCGGGGCCGCAGCCGCTCGACGTGGCCACGGCTGAACGCCGAGGCGACGGGCCGCCGCAGCCGGGTGTGCTCGGGCGGCTCGTTCTCCATCATCTGGTTGCGGTGCAGCAGGTTGAACGGCTCCAGCCGCTCCGCCGGCTCCCGGTCGGTCCACAACCGCCCCAGGCGACGGTCGCGCTGGACCGCGGAGACCGCGGCGTGGCTGAAGGTGAACCACGAGCCCGAGGGCTCGTGCCAGGCCACCGCGTGCCGGGCCCGCTCCCGCGCGAAGTGGGGGTAGGGGTCGGCGACGACGGCGGGATCGGTCAGGTCAAGCGAGGTCGTCGGCGCCGAAGGCATCCGGCAGCACCTCGCTCATCCGACGCAGCCCCGAGACGGTGAGGATCTCCATCTCCGGACCGCCGTTCTCCCACAGCAGCTGGCGGCAGCGACCGCACGGCATCACCACGACCGGCTCGGTACCGACGGGGCCGCCGACGCACACGAAGTGCGTGAGGCGTCCGCCGCCCTCGAGGTGCAGCCGGCTCACCAGCCCGCACTCGGCGCAGAGCCCGACGCCGTAGGCGGCGTTCTCCACGTTGCAGCCGGTCACCAGTCGCCCGTCGTCGACGAGCGCGGCGGCACCCACCGCGAAGGAGGAGTACGGCGCGTAGGCGTGCCGTGAGGCGGCGACCGCCTCGGCCTGCAGGGCGTCCCAGTCGACGTCCGTCGCTTCAGTCGACACGGCTAGCCCGCGCTCCCTCGTCGGTAGATCTGACCATCGGCTGCCGGCATGCGTAGTCGTTGCGAGGCGAAGGCCAGGACCAGCAGCGTGACGACGTACGGCGTGATGTTGACGAAGTCGCCGGGCACGACGTCGATCGCGGCGTAGACCGTGATCAGCGCGGCGGCCGCGATCAGGATGCCGACGGCGAGCCGGACCTGCTTGCGCCACAGCTGGTAGCCGGCCAGACCGATGGCGAGCACCGCGACCGCCAGCAGCAGCGCGTGCACCGAGGTGCCGCCCTGGCGCAGGCCGAGGGTCTGGGTGTAGCCGAAGAGGCCCGAGCCCGCGAGCAGACCGCCGGGTCGCCAGTTGCCGAAGATCATCGCCGCGAGGCCGATGTAGCCGCGGCCGCCGGTCTGGCCGTCGCGGTAGTTCGACGAGGCCACCATCGCCAGGAAGCCGCCCGCCAGGCCGGCCATGGCGCCGGAGATCAGCACCGCGACGAACTTGTAGCGCAGCACGGCCACGCCCAGCGACTCCGCCGCCGAGGGGCTCTCACCGGTCGAGCGCAGGCGCAGGCCGAAGGAGGTGCGCCACAGCACCCAGTAGGTGACGAAGAGCAGGACGAAGGCCAGCACGACCAGCAGCGAGAGGTTGGTGACCATGGCCCGGGCCACGGCCGCGAGCTCGGAGACGAAGAAGATGTTCTGCTCCTCGACCTCGCCCAGGGCGTCGCTGAGTGGCCCGATCGTGATCGACCCGACGTTGTCGAGCTTGGGTGACTGGGTCTGGCCGCCGCCCGGCAGGCCGACGAAGGTCAGCGCCGCGAGGTACTGCACCGCGCCGACGGCGATGATGTTGATGGCGACACCGGAGATGATGTGGTCCACGCCGAAGATGACGGTCGCGGTGGCGTGGATCAGACCGCCGATCGCACCCATCAGCAGGGCGCCGGCCACACCGGCCCAGGCGCCGTAGTGGTAGCCGAAGTAGCCCGCACCGTAGGTGCCGAGCACCATCATCCCCTCGAGGCCGATGTTGACGACGCCGGCACGCTCGGACCACAGGCCGCCGAGACCGGCGAGCATGATCGGCACCAACGCGATGAGCGTGGCGCGCACGGTGCCGGAGGACGCGAGGTCCTCGGCGCCGGTGACGACCCGGAGCACCGAGATCGCCAGCAGCACCAGCACGGCGGCCCCGAGCCACCACAGCCGGGGCAGACGACGGGTGGTCACGGCGCTCATGCGCGGGCCTCCTCTTCCTTGTCCCCCGCCGCCGGGCGGCCGGCCTCGAGGGCGCGGGCCACGGCGTGCTGCTCGAGGCGCACGCCGTAGCGGCGCACCACCTCGTAGGAGATGACGACGGTCAGGACGATGACGCCCTGGGTGATGGCGACGATGTCGGGCGAGACGCCGACGAGGATCTGCAGCGGGTTGGACTGCTCGTCGAGGTAGGCGAAGAGCAGCGCACCGATGGCGATGCCGATCGGGTGGTTGCGACCCAGCAGCGCGATCGCGATGCCGGCGAAGCCGAGACCGGACTGGAAGGTCGAGCCGTAGCTGTAGGAGTCGCCGAAGAGCAGCGGCAGGCCCACCAGGCCCGCGACCGCGCCCGAGAGCAGCATCGCCACGATGGTCATCCGGGTCACCGAGATGCCGCTGGCCACGGCCGCGGTCGTGGACTTGCCGGTCGCCCGCAGGTCGAAGCCGAAGCGGGTGCGGTTGAGCAGGAACCAGTAGGTGAACCCGGCCAGCGCCGCGAGCACGATGAAGCCGTACACCTCGGTGTTGGTGCCCTCGCCGATCTGGAAGCCGGGGATCCGCGAGCTCTCGGGGATCTCCTTGGTGCCGATGTCGTTGCTGCCCTCCTCGCGCACCGCGACGCGGCGCAGGAAGTAGGCGACCAGGCCGGTGGCGATGAAGTTGAGCATGATCGTGGAGATCACCTCGCTGACGCCCCGCTTGGCGCGCAGCACACCGGCGATGCCGGCCCAGGCGGCGCCCGCGAGCATCGCGGCGAGGATCGCCAGCACGGTGTTGGCCGCCCCGGGCAGCCACGCCTCGCCCGCCACCACGGCGGCGACGAAGGCCGCGACGCGGTACTGGCCGTCGACACCGATGTTGAACAGGTTCATCCGGAAGCCGACGGCCACGGCGAGACCCGAGAGGTAGAGCACCGTGGCGTTGTTGAGGATGTTGGCGACGTTGCGCTCAGCCGGGACGCCGAGCAGCGTCGACCACACCTCGCCGACGGGGTCGCCGGCGAGCACCAGCACCAGGCTGGTGATGAGGAAGGCCAGCACCAGCGCCAGGGCCGGGGCCAGCAGCCCCAGCCCGATCTTCTGCAGTCGTGGGTCGAGGTTGGTCACGCGGCACCTCCCGCACCGGTCATGGCCGAGCCGAGCTGCTCGGGGGTCACGTGCGTCGGGTCGAAGGAGCCGACCAGCCGGCCGCGCAGGATGACCTCGATCCGGTCGGAGAGGCCGATCAACTCGTCGAGGTCGGCCGAGATCAGCAGCACGGCGAGGCCCTGGCGGCGGGCCTCCTTGATGTGCCCCCAGATCGCGGCCTGGGCGCCGACGTCGACGCCGCGGGTCGGGTGGGCGGCGATGAGCAGGATCGGGTCGCCGCTCATCTCGCGCCCGACGATCAGCTTCTGCTGGTTGCCGCCGGACAGGGCACGGGCCAGGGTGTCGACCCCGGGGGTGCGGACGTCGTAGTCCTCGACGATGCGCTGGGTGTCGGTGCGCGAGGCGCCGCGGTCGATGAGCCCGCGACGCACCCAGGGCTTGCGCGTCTGGTGGCCCAGGACGCGGTTCTCCCACAGCGGGGCGTCGAGCAGCAGGCCGTGACGGTGGCGGTCCTCGGGGACGTAGCCGATGCCGGCCTCGCGGCGCTTGCGGGTGGAGAGCTCGGTGAGGTCCTGGCCGGCGAGGCGCACGGTGCCGGTCGCGCGCGGGCGCATGCCCATGATCGCCTCGACGAGCTCGGCCTGGCCGTTGCCCTCGACACCGGCGATGCCGAGGACCTCGCCGGCGTGGATGTCGAAGGAGATGCCCTCCAACAGCGGCCGGTTCTCGCCGGGCAGCCCGAGGCCGTCGACGTGCAGGGTCACGCGCTCGGTGACGGTGGAGGCCTCGGTGGAGGGGCTGGGGAGCTCCGAGCCGACCATCAGCTCGGCGAGCTCACGCGAGGTGGTGCCGGCCGGGTCGACGGTCGCGACCGTCGTACCGCGGCGGATCACGGTGATCTCGTCGGCGATCGAGAGGACCTCGTCGAGCTTGTGGGAGATGAAGATGACCGAGAGGCCCTCGGCCTTGAGCTCGCGCAGGTTGCCGAAGAGCTCGTCCACCTCCTGAGGCACCAAGACGGCGGTGGGCTCGTCGAGGATGATCACCTTCGCGCCGCGGTAGAGGACCTTGAGGATCTCCACGCGCTGGCGGGCACCGACGCCCAGCTCCTCGACCAGCTGGTCCGGCTCGACGCCGAGGCCGTAGGCGTCGGAGATCCGCACGATCTCCTCGCGGGCGCCCGAGCCGATGCCGTGCAGCTTCTCGGCGCCGAGGACGACGTTCTCCAGGACGGTGAAGTTGTCGGCGAGCTGGAAGTGCTGGAAGACCATGCCGACGCCGTGCTTGATCGCGTCGGCGGGCGAGCCGAGGCTGACCTGGGTGCCACCGATCTCGATGGTCCCGGAGTCGGGGGCCTGCACGCCGTACAGGATCTTCATCAGCGTCGACTTGCCGGCGCCGTTCTCACCCACGATCGCGTGGATCGTGCCGCGAGCCACGTCGATGTTGATGTCGTCGTTCGCGATCACGCCCGGGAACCGCTTGCCGATCCCCCGCAGGCGCACCGCAGGTGCGACGTCGGACACGAGAACCCCTTCCGGTCCCGAAAATCTCACTGGATGGCACGGAGACGCTCCGCGCCGACGAGCACGCTATCCGACGGTGGCGCGTGCACGGGAAGCCGCAGGCCACGCCCGCCGGAGCGGACGTGGCCTGCGAGGTGGAGCGTGACGGATCAGGTCACGGTGCGGTGGGCACCGAGATCTCGCCGTCGATGATCTGCTGCTTCAGCTCGTCGAGCTGCTCGACGATGTCGTCGACGAAGCCACCGCTGGTGGAGTAGCCGACACCGTCGACCGACAGGTCGTAGGTGGTGACGCCGGACGGGAAGTCACCGTCGTTGACCTGCGAGAGGTACTCGTAGACCGCGACGTTCACGTTCTTGAGCATCGAGGTCAGGATCGACTCCTGCACCGACGGGTCGGCGGTGTTGTACTGGTCGGAGTCGACGCCGATGGCCCAGTTGCCGGACTCCGAGGCAGCCTCGAAGACGCCGCCGCCCGAGCCGCCGGAGGCGTGGTAGACGATGTCGGCACCGTTGTCGTACATGCCCTGGGCCGCGGTCTTGCCCTTGGCCGGGTCGGCGAAGCCGGAGAAGTCCGGGACCTGGGTGAGGTAGGTGACGTCGACCTCGATGTCGGGGTTCACCGACTCGGCGCCGGCGATGTAGCCCGCCTCGAACTTCTGGATGAGCGGGGTCTCGACGCCGCCGACGAAGCCGATCTGGTCGGTCTCGGTCTTCAGCGCGGCGGCCGCGCCGACCAGGAAGGAGCCCTGCTCCTCGGCGAAGACCAGGCTGGCGACGTTGTCGGCCTCGACGCTGGAGTCGTCGATGATGGCGAAGTGGACGTCGGGGTACTCCTCGGCGACCTTGCCGATCGAGGCGGCGTAGGCGAAGCCCACCGCGATGATCGGGTCGTAGCCGGCGTCGGCGAAGGTGCGCAGGCGCTCCTCGCGGGCCGACTCGGCCTCGCCGTCCTCGGCCTCGGACTCCTGGGGCTCCATGCCGAACTCCTCGACGGCCTGGTCCAGACCCGCAGCGGCGGAGTCGTTGAAGGACTGGTCGCCGCGGCCGCCGACGTCGTAGGCCATGCCGACCTTGATGTCGCTGGTGGGGGCGTCCCCGGTGTCGGTGCCCTCGTCGGTGCCCTCGTCGGAGCCACATGCCGACAGGGTGAGCGCGGCGGCCATGGCCACCGCTGCAAATCGAGCCGTCTTCCTCACGGCAACCCTCCTGGTGATCGGTAGCGTCCCGTGGTGCGGGACACATCGGGTCACCCTAGGGCCGCACCTGCCCCCAGACGCACGCCACGGGCCGAATTTCCCACGGTTGTTACCTGTCAGTGACCTCGCGCGCGGAGCGGTCGGTCCCGCCTCAGGCGCGAAGCGCCCGCCAGGCGGCCTCGGCCATCAGCCGCGCACCGATCGGGATGGCCCGCTCGTCGATGTGCAGGTTGCCCTGGTGGAGGTCGTAGGTGACACCTCCGGGCGTGCGGGTGCCGAGCCGCATCATCGCCCCGGGGACCTGGTCGAGGTACCAGCCGAAGTCCTCGCCGCCCAGGCTCTGGGGGGCCATCACCTGGCCGTCGGGGCCGAGCACCTCCGTGACCGCCTCGGCGAGGATCCGGTTGGACAGCGACTCGTTGACCACCGGGGGCACGCCGCGCTGGTAGTCCAGGTGGGCGGTGACGCCGTAGGGCCGCACGATCTCGTGGACCAGCTCGCGCACGAGCTTCTCGCACTCGGCCCAGGCGACGGCGTCGAGGATGCGCACGGTGCCGGCCAGGACGCCGTGGTCGGGGATGACGTTGGGGGCGGAGCCGGCCTGGACCATCCCCCACACGACACTGACGCCCGAGCGCGGGTCGAGGCGCCGGGAGAGGATCGCCGGCAGCTCGGTGGTCATCTTGGCGAGCGCGAAGGTGAGGTCACCGGTCAGGTGCGGGCGCGAGGTGTGGCCGCCGGTGCCCTCGAGGCGGATCTCGATGCGGTCGGCGGCACTGGTCAACGGCCCCAGCCGCAGCCCCACCTGGCCGACGTCGACGCCGGGGTCGCAGTGCAGCGCGAAGACCCGCTCGACCCCGTCGAGGACGCCCAGGCCCATCAGGTGCACGGCGCCGCCGGGCATGACCTCCTCGGCGGGCTGGAAGAACAGCCGCACCCGGCCGCCGAGCTCACCCACCGCGTGCAGCCGCGCCAGCGCGTGGGCGGCGCCCACGAGGGCGGAGGTGTGCACGTCGTGCCCGCAGGCGTGGGCCACCCCGGGCAGCGTCGAGCGCCAGGGGTCCTCGGAGACCTCCTGGACCGGGAGCGCGTCGAGGTCGGCGCGCAGGCCGACGGTGCGCTCCCCCGTGCCGAGGTCGGCCACGAGGCCGGCGGGGCTCAGCCGCTGTAGCCGCCACCCGATGGCCTCCAGGTGCCCCGCGACCACGTCGGTGGTGCGGTGCTCGGTCCAGGACAGCTCGGGGTGGGCGTGCAGGTCGCGCCGCAGGCCGACCAGCTCGGTCTCGTGGTCGGCCACGACCTGCGCGATGAGGGAGGAGGGCGTGGCCGGGGTCGTCATGGTCGTTCGAGGATAGTCGGGTCGCCGTCGTACGCCGCGAGGATCCGGTCGGCCGCGACGGTCGCGGGCAGCTCGCCAGCCAGCACCGCGTCGCGGATCTCGTCGCGGACCTCGCGCACCCCGGCCGAGAGCCGCAGCCGCTGGTCGAGCTCGTCGCGGACCATCGCCCAGGTGAACTCCAGCTGCTGCTCGGCGCGCTTCGCGGTGAGCCCGTCGACGCCGAGGTGCTCGCGGTGGGCGAGCACGCGCGACCAGACGTCGTCGACGTCGACGTCGTGCAGGCCCGAGCAGGTGACCACCGGCGGCGCCCACTCGGACTTGCCGCGCACCAGGCGCAGGGCGCCGGCGAGGTCGCGCGCGGCAGCCCGGGCCTCCTGCTCACGGTCGCCGTCGGCCTTGTTGACCGCGATGACGTCAGCGATCTCGAGGATGCCCTTCTTGATCCCCTGGAGCTGGTCGCCGGTGCGGGCGAGGGTGAGGAACAGGAAGGTGTCGACCATCCCGGCCACCGTCACCTCCGACTGTCCCACGCCGACGGTCTCCACCAGGATCACGTCGTAGCCGGCTGCCTCGAGGACGCCCATGGCCTGCACGGTCGCCCGAGCGACGCCGCCGAGCGTGCCGGCCGACGGCGAGGGCCGGATGAACGCGTCCGGCTCGACCGAGAGCCGGCCCATCCGGGTCTTGTCGCCCAGCACCGACCCGCCGGTGCGCACGCTGGAGGGGTCGACCGCCAGCACGCCGACCTTGTGGCCCGCGGCGACCAGCCGGGTGCCGAGCGCCTCGATGAACGTCGACTTCCCGACCCCTGGTACGCCGGAGATCCCGACGCGGACCACGTCGGACCCGCCGGACTCCTCGGCCAGCTCGGTCAGCAGCGCCCGCGCCTGGGCGCGGTGCTGCGGACGCGAGGACTCGACGAGCGTGATCGCCTGCGAGACCGCCGCGCGCCGCTGGGCGCGGATGCCATCGACGAGCCGCTCGACCTTCTCCTGGTCCCTGTCCCGGTCGGGAGCAGGCATCAGTGACCGAGCTGCTCGCGCAGCGTGGCCAGCAGCGAGAGCGCCGACTGGGCGATGACCGTGCCGGGCAGGAACACCTCGGCAGCACCCATCTCCAGCAGGGTCGGCACGTCGTCGGGCGGGATGACGCCACCGATGACGACCATGATGTCGTCACGGCCCTGCTCGGCCAGCGCGGTGCGCAGCGCCGGGAGCAGGGTGAGGTGGCCGGCGGCCAGCGAGCTGACACCGACGATGTGCACGTCGTTGTCGACCGCCTGCTGCGCGACCTCCTCGGGCGTCGAGAACAGCGGCCCCACATCGACGTCGAAGCCCATGTCGGCGAAGGCCGAGACGATCACCTTCTGGCCGCGGTCGTGGCCGTCCTGGCCCATCTTGGCGACCAGGATGCGCGGGCGGCGGCCCTCGGCCTCCTCGAACTCCGCGGTCTCGGCGAGCACCTGCTTGACCTGGGTGGCACCCTCGCCGTCGCCGGACTCGTCGCGGAACACGCCGCTGATCGTACGGATCACGGCCTGGTGGCGGCCGTAGACCTTCTCCAGCGCCCCCGAGATCTCACCGACGGTGGCCTTGTGGCGGGCGGCGTCGACGGCCAGCGCGAGCAGGTTGCCGTCCATGCCGGTGCTGCCCTGCTCGGCGGAGCGGGTGAGCGCCTCGAGCGAGCGCTGGACGGCGTCGTCGTCGCGCTCGGCGCGCAGCCGCTCGAGCTTGGCGACCTGGCGGCGATAGACGTCGTCGTTGTCGACGCGCAGGACGTCGAGCTTGTCCTCGGCCGCGAGCCGGTAGGTGTTGACGCCGATGAGCTTCTGCGCGCCGGAGTCCAAGCGGGCCTGGGTGCGCGCAGCGGCCTCCTCGATGCGCATCTTGGGGATGCCCTGCTCGATGGCCTTGGCCATGCCGCCGGCCCGCTCGGCCTCCTGGATGTGGCCCCAGGCGCGCTCGGCGAGGTCGTGGGTCAGGCGCTCGACGTAGTAGGAGCCGGCCCACGGGTCGATGGTGCGGGTGGTGCCGGACTCCTGCTGCAGCATCAGCTGGGTGTTGCGCGCGATGCGGGCCGAGAAGTCGGTCGGCAGCGCGATCGCCTCGTCCAGCGCGTTGGTGTGCAGCGACTGGGTGTGGCCCTGGGTGGCGGCCATCGCCTCGATGCAGGTGCGGCCCACGTTGTTGAAGACGTCCTGCGCGGTCAGCGACCAGCCGGAGGTCTGGGAGTGGGTGCGCAGCGAGAGCGACTTGGGGTTCTTCGGGTCGAACTCGCGCACCAGGCGCGACCAGAGCGCGCGGGCGGCGCGCATCTTGGCGACCTCCATGAAGAAGTTCATGCCGATCGCCCAGAAGAAGCTCAGCCGCGGCGCGAAGGCGTCGATGTCGAGGCCGGCCTCGAGGCCGGCGCGGATGTACTCGACGCCGTCGGCGAGGGTGTAGGCGAGCTCGAGGTCGTTGGTCGCCCCGGCCTCCTGCATGTGGTAGCCGGAGATCGAGATCGAGTTGAACCGCGGCATCCGCTCGGCGGTGAAGGCGAAGATGTCGGAGATGATCCGCATCGACGGCGCCGGCGGGTAGATGTAGGTGTTGCGGACCATGAACTCCTTGAGGATGTCGTTCTGGATGGTCCCGGCGAGCTGCTCGGGCTTGACGCCCTGCTCCTCCGCGGCGGCGATGTAGAGCGCCATCACCGGCAGCACGGCGCCGTTCATGGTCATCGAGACCGACATCTGGTCCAGCGGGATGCCCTCGAAGAGGGTGCGGGCGTCGTAGATCGAGTCGATCGCGACACCGGCCATGCCGACGTCGCCGCGCACGCGCGGGTGGTCGGAGTCGTAGCCACGGTGGGTGGCGAGGTCGAAGGCGACCGAGAGGCCCTTCTGACCGGCCGCGAGGTTGCGGCGGTAGAACGCGTTGGACTCCTCAGCGGTGGAGAACCCGGCGTACTGACGGATGGTCCACGGCTGGGTGGTGTACATCGTCGGGTAGGGGCCGCGCAGGAACGGGCTCAGGCCCGGGTAGGTGTCGAGGGCGTCCAGGCCCTCGAGGTCGTCGGGACCGTAGGACGTCTTGATCGCGATGCCCTCCGGCGCGGTCCACAGGTCGTGGGCCGGGGTGCCGGTCGACGGGGCCGCGCCCTCGCCCACGAGGGGCAGGCCGGCGAAGCTGGACGGGACACTCATCGGAGGGCCTCCCTGGTGCGGGTGAGGAACGCGAGGGCGTCCACGCCCATCGCGCAGGAGTCATCGGTCCACTCGGTCGGCTTGCCGGCGATGATCACGCGGGAGGCGCCGGCCTCGCGCAGCGCGGCCGCGGCGGCCCCGCCCCACTCGGCGTACGTCGGGTCGGCGCCGGCCAGGCACACGACCGGCTGGCCGTCGTAGGCCACCACGAGGGCCTCGGGGCCGTCGGTCGCGCCGGCCACGTCGACGGCGACGCCGCCTGCGGCCAGCAGGTTGGTGGCGAAGGTGGCGCGGGCGGTGTGCTGGGCTATCGGGCCCATCGTCGCCAGGAAGACACTGGCGGCGGGCGGCTCGGCACGCATCTCCTCGAAGGCGGCGCCGTAGGAGCGCACGCCCTCCCAGCCGGCGTAGGGCTCGCGGACCGGCAGCTCCTCGCCGAGGTTGGGGAACTCGGTCAGGCCGGTCAGCGGGCGCTGGCGGGTGGCGACCTCGCGGTCGCGCTGCTCCACGGTCGCGGCCACCATCTCCTCGAGCACCTCGGCGTCGGGGCCGTCGGCACCGTCGAGCCGGCCGAGCGCCTCCCAGGCGGCTCGGGCCATCGCGTCGGTGAGCTCCTCGACGGCGTACGCGCCGCCGGCGGGGTCGGCCACGTGCGCGACGTGGGACTCGTCGATCAGGAGGTGGTGGGTGTTGCGTGCGATCCGGCGCCCGAAGACGTCGGGGCGGCCCAGCGGCGCGTCGAAGGGCAGCACCGTGACGCTGTCGGCGCCGCCGACGCCCGCGGCGAACGCCGCGACGGTGGTGCGCAGCATGTTCACGTAGGGGTCGTAGGTGCTCATCATCGGTCGGCTCGTGACGGCGTGGACGCGGGCGTCCACCCCGCTCACGCCGGACAGCTCCAACACGCGAGCCCAGAGACGGCGTACGGCGCGGAGCTTGGCGATCGAGGCGAACTGCTCGTCGGTGACGGCCAGCCGCAGCTCGATGAGACCGGCGGCGTCGGCGGCGCTGATGCCGGCCGCCTCCAGGACGCGCAGCACGCGGGCGCCGGCTGCGAGGACCCAGCCGAGCTCCGTGACGTCGGAGGCGCCGCGGTCGTGGACCCGGGTGCCGTCGACGACGACGCCCAGCAGTCCGCGTTCGCGCGCGAGCCGGGCCACGGCGACCAGGGTCTCGGCGTCGGCCGTGGCCGGCGCGCCCAGGTTGGTGCCGGCCGCGAGGTCGGTGTCACCGGCGTGGTCGAGGAAGGCCTGCGCCGCCGCGAGGGGGTCGGCGGCGTCGAGCGCGACCGGGGCGAGGTCGAGCAGGACGCCCTCGAGCAGCGTGGGGAGGTCGGCACCGGCGTCGAGCTGCAGCCACAGCGAGGTGACCCCGCCGTCGAGGTCGACCAGGGCCGCCTCGTTGAGCTGCTTCTCCGGGCCGGCCTCGACCAGGGAGCGCACGTCCCAGTCGCCCGCGCGCGCCGGGCGGCCGGCGGTCTCCAGGCCCTCCAGCGAGCTCGGGGTGCCGAGCGGGGTGATGTCGAGTCCGTCCAACGTCTTGCGGGTCAGCTTGTCCCACACCAGGGAGTCGGCGTCCTCCTCGCTCATCCGGCGCGACTTGCGCAGCACGGCGGCGGTGGCCTTCTCCCAGTCCGCCCGGGTCCAGGCGTCATCGGCGTGGGCGAGCTCGAGCGCGCCCTCGGGTCCAGTCATGGTGCGAACCATAGGAGCGCGGAGTGACGTCGGCTACAGAGTGTGATGTTTTCGACCGAGCACCTGCTCGGGCGTCTCGCCGCCGACCTGGCGCCCACGTGACGACCACCGGCCTGGTAGGCAACTCCCATGGCTACCACTCACCTCGGCGGCACCCCCGTCACGACCGCCGGCGACCTGCCGTCCGTCGGCTCCGCTGCTCCCGCGTTCTCCCTGCTGGCCCCGGACTTCTCCGAGGTGAGCCTGGAGGAGGGCACCCGCACGGTCCTCAACATCTTCCCCAGCGTCGACACCGGCGTGTGCGCCGCGAGCGTGCGGAGGTTCAACGAGCTCGCCGCCGGCCTGGAGAACACCAAGGTCGTCTGCGTCAGCAACGACCTGCCGATGGCCCAGGCCCGCTTCTGCGGCGCCGAGGGCATCGAGTCGGTCGCGACCGGCTCGGCGTTCCGCTCCGACTTCGGCGACGTCTACGGCGTGCGCCTGCTCGACGGCAAGTTCGAGGGCCTGCTGGCCCGCTCGGTCGTCGTCATCGACACCGACGGCACCGTCCTGCACAGCCAGCTGGTCGAGGAGATCGCCCAGGAGCCCGACTACGACGCCGCGGTGGCCGCGCTGGGCTGACCCGTCACGGAGGGTTCACCCCCTGTCCGACGCACAGCAACCCTCGTGCCCCTGTCATGCCCCATGGCGGGGGCACGGTGGCGTCATGACCCGGATCCTCCTCGTCACCGAGTCGGCCTACCCCGCGCCCGACGGCACCTCCGGCACCCTCAAGGCCCTCGTCGACCGGCTGGTCGACACCGGGCGCGAGGTGCGGGTAGTCGCCCCGGCGCCCGGTCTGCGCGACTACCGCGGCGCCACGGTCGTGCGGGTCAGCCCGCTGGCGGCCACCGGCGGCCAGGTGCGGGCGGCCGTGGACGCCTTCTCCCCCGACGTCGTGATGGCGGTCGACCCGACGCCGGGGCCCGGCGGGCTGGGACGCAAGGCGCTGTCGCAGGCGCGCCGGACCGGGGTGCCCACGGTGGTCCTGCAGCGCGGGGCGGTGCCCACCGGGACCTTCGCGCTGTGGCGCACCCAGGTGGCCGACCGCGCCGACCTGCTCCTGGTGACCTCGCAGTGGCTGCGCGGGCGGCTGGCGGCGGCCGGCGTGGCCGCGGACGTCTGGGAGCCGGGAGTGGACGCCCGTGCCTTCACCCCCGCGCTGCGCGACGAGTGGCTGCACCGCCACTGGTCGCGGGCCTCGTCGCGGCCCGAGCCGCTGGTGGTCGTCGGGTACGCCGGTGCCCTGCGCAAGCGCCACGGCGTACGACGTCTGGCGGCGCTGGCCGACGTGCCGGGCGTGCGCCCGGTGCTGCTCGGCGACGGGCAGCAGCGCGAGTGGCTGGCGCAGCGGCTCCCCCAGGCCAAGATCACCGGCGCCCTGGGGACCGGCGACCTCGCCGTGGCGCTGGCGAGCCTCGACGTGCTGGTCCACCCCGGCGAGGAGGAGGGCTGCTGCCACGTGCTGCGCGCGGCGGCCGCCTCCGGCGTACCGGTGGTGGCGCCGCGCGCGGGTGGCGCGCCCGAGGTGGTGCGGCACCTGGAGACCGGGCTGCTGCACGCGCCAGGCAGCGCCGGCGACCTGCGTCGGGCCGTGGCGTCGCTGGTGGCCGACAGCCGTCGGGACCTGATGGGCGCCCGCGCCCACGAGCTGGCGGAGCAGCGGCCGTGGACGCTCGCGGTCGACGAGCTGGTGGAGTGTCTCGGGCAGCAGGTGAGGGTACCCTCACTTACCTCCCGGTAGTCTCCGAAGGGGGATATGTCACACCTCCGGGGGGCAAAGCCACGCGTTCTCCGCGCTACCGTGCTCCCTTGTGGCAACCCCGACTCTCGTCCGAGGAGCGCGCGCCTCGCGCTCGACGATCACCCTGAAGATCACGATGGCCGTCAGCGGCCTGATCTTCATCGGCTTCGTCCTCACGCACATGTACGGCAACCTCAAGGCCTTCGCCGGCGAGGAGTCGTTCAACGAGTACGCGCACCACTTGCGCACGATCGGCGAGCCGATGCTCCCCGAGAGCGGCCTGCTCTGGGTGATCCGGCTCGTCCTGATCGTCTCCCTGGTGGTGCACGTGTCGTCCGCGCTGATCCTGGCGCGGCGCGCCGGCGCGGCGCGCACGGTGAAGTACGCGGTGAAGAAGAACAAGCACTCGTCGGTCTCCTCGCGCACCATGCGCTGGGGCGGCGTGACCATCCTGGTCTTCCTCATCTGGCACCTGTTGAACTTCACGATCGGCAAGGTGAACCCCACCGGCGGCGAGACCGACAACCCCTACCGGCTGATGGTCGACACCTTCGGCCTGTGGTGGATGACGCTGATCTACCTCGCCGCGATGGCCGCCCTGGCACTGCACCTGCACCACGGCACCTTCAGCGCGATGCAGACACTCGGCTGGACCAACTCGGCGGCTGCCCGGCAGCGGGCCCGCACCGCCGGCTGGGTGCTGGCGGTCGTGATCGCCGGCGGCTTCTCGCTGGTCCCGATCTTCACGCTCCTCGGCGTCATCGACTGACGCGGCCCACGACTCACCGAACCGGAGAGACCGACACATGGCATCCACCGTCGACGTCAGCGGCAACACCGTCCTGACCACGCCGCCGAACCAGCAGTCCGACGACGCGCACGGCTACTACACGCTGGGCGAGAAGATCGCGGACACCAAGGCTCCGGCCGGTCCGATCAAGGACCGCTGGACGACCCACAAGATGAACAACCGGCTGGTCAACCCGGCCAACCGTCGCAAGCTCGACGTGATCATCGTCGGCACCGGCCTGGCCGGCGGCGCCGCCGCCGCCACGCTGGGCGAGGCCGGCTACAACGTGAAGTCCTTCTGCTACCAGGACTCCCCGCGTCGTGCGCACTCGATCGCCGCGCAGGGCGGCATCAACGCGGCGAAGAACTACAAGGAGGACGGCGACTCGACGTACCGCCTCTTCTACGACACCGTGAAGGGCGGCGACTACCGCTCGCGCGAGTCGAACGTCTACCGCCT
>JAYYWX010000087.1:0-10346 GCA_036341255.1 Actinomycetota bacterium
TAGTTGAAAACATAAGTGTGGACTTTGTGTGGACTTGGGCAGATTTCAAGACTTTCCAGCCCTCATGACGAAGCCCCTGACCCGCGTTTCCGCAGGTCAGGGGCTTGCACTGGAGCCGCCTGTCGGAATCGAACCGACGACCTAGTCATTACGAGTGACTCGCTCTACCGACTGAGCTAAGGCGGCGTGCTGCCCTCGGGCAACCCGAGGAAGTATAGGGAGCCGGTCGCGAGGCACGAAAACGACGCCCGGTGGGGTGGTGAGCAGGGCTCCCGGCGCGGGCAGTGTCGAGGCATGGCCAGCACCACGACCACCCCTCGGCACCGAGTCACCGACGCACCCACCGGCCGCGGCACCTGGTGGGCGCTGGCCGCCTTCCTGGTGGCGACGGCGGTGGCCGCCGGCCTCGGCGGCGCCGCGTCGTCCTCGGCCGGCTCGGATTACGGGTCGCTGGACCTGCCGTTCTTCGCGCCGCCCTCATGGCTGTTCGGGCCGGTGTGGTCGGTCCTGTACGTCGCGATCGGCGTCGCGGGGTGGCTCGCTTGGCGGCGTACCGGTGTGGACGTGGCCACCGGGTGGTGGGTCGGCCAGCTGGTGCTCAACGCGGCGTGGACACCGATCTTCTTCGGCGCCGGCGCCTACGGCTGGGCACTGCTGGAGATCAGCGCACTCCTCGTGGCCATCACCGTGACCATCGCGCTCTTCCGCACCCGCAGTCGCGCCGCGGCCTGGCTGATGGTCCCGTACCTCGGGTGGGTCGCCTTCGCGACCGCGCTCAACGCCTCGATCTGGTGGCTGAACAGGTAGGGCCTCGGTTTCGAGACGGCGCTGGCGCGCCTCCTCAACCAGCGGCGGGCGGGAGCCGCGGGTGGTCTCGACGCCCGCTCGTCGCTGGCGCTCCTCACTGCTCGACCACCCGGATGTCAGACGACGCCCATGGCGAGCATCGCTTCGGCGACCCGGACGAAGCCGGAGATGTTGGCGCCGGCGACGTAGTCCCCAGGGCGGCCGTACTCCTCCGCGGCGCTCGCGCAGCGCTCGTGCACGCCCGCCATGATCGTGCGCAGCCGGTCCTCGGTGTGCTCGAAGGTCCACGAGTCGCGCGACGCGTTCTGCTGCATCTCCAGAGCCGAGGTGGCCACGCCACCGGCGTTGGCCGCCTTGCCGGGCGCGAACAGCACGTCGCGCTCGGCGAACACGTCCACGGCCTCAGGGGTACACGGCATGTTGGCGCCCTCGGCGACCGCGAGCACGCCGTTGTCGGCCAGGGCGCGGGCCTCGCCGGCGTCGAGCTCGTTCTGCGTCGCGCACGGCAGCGCCACCTCGCAGGGCACCTCCCACACCGAGCCGCCCTCGACGAACCTCGCCCGGGGACGCTGCTCGGCGTAGTCGGAGACCCGCCCGCGATCGACCTCCTTGACCTGACGCAGCAGAGGTACGTCGATGCCGTCCTCGTCCACCACGTAGCCACTGGAGTCCGAGCAGGCGACCACGTGGGCACCCAGGGCGGTCGCCTTCTCGATGGCGTAGATCGCGACGTTGCCGGACCCGGAGACCACGACGCGTCGGCCCGACAGCGAGTGCCCCCGCGTGTCGAGCATGTCCTCGGTGAAGTAGACCAGCCCGTAGCCGGTCGCCTCGGTGCGCACCTGGGAGCCGCCGTAGGAGAGACCCTTGCCGGTGAGCACACCGGACTCGTAGCGGTTGGTGATCCGCTTGTACTGCCCGAACAGATAGCCGATCTCACGTCCGCCGACGCCGATGTCGCCGGCGGGGACGTCGGTGTACTCCCCCAGGTGGCGGTAGAGCTCGGTCATCAGCGACTGGCAGAAGCGCATGACCTCCGCGTCGCTGCGACCCTTGGGGTCGAAGTCCGAGCCGCCCTTGCCGCCACCGATGGGCAGCCCGGTCAGGGCGTTCTTGAAGATCTGCTCGAAGCCGAGGAACTTCACGATCCCGAGATAGACCGAGGGGTGGAAGCGCATACCGCCCTTGTAGGGGCCGAGCGCGGAGTTGAACTCGACACGGAACGCCCGGTTCACCTGGACCTGGCCGGCGTCGTCGGTCCACGGGACCCGGAAGATCAGCTGGCGCTCGGGCTCGCAGATGCGCTCGATGATGGAGGCGTCGACGTACTCCGGGTGCTTGCGGACGACCGGACCGAGCGTCTCCAGCACCTCCAGGACGGCCTGGTGGAACTCCTGCTCACCGGGGTTGCGCGCCAGGACGACGTCGTAGTGGGGGGCGATCAACGCATCGAGGTCGGCCATGGACGCACTGTAGGCATCCGTGACCGACCTCGAGGGGTGGGGCTTGCTGCGGGGCAGCCTCAGGCGGCGACCATCGCGCGGTCCTGGCGCTTCGCGGCCGGGCGCACCGAGCTCTGCGGGGCACCGCACCAGCACTCGAAGGTGACCTGGGTGCCGCCGTCGACGCGGGTGGCGCCCGTGATCATCGACGGGAAGATGAGCTGCGTGCGGTCGCAGGCGGAGCAGTCGTGGGTGAACATGAACATCGGGGACCTCCTCGGAGTCTGATCGGGTGACGGTGTCCATTCTGACTCGCCAGTAGGAACAGGGGTAGCCTGTCTTTCCAGCCGCTTCTCAAGGATCTTCCTATGCTTTCTGTGCACCAGCTCACATGCTTCCTCGCGGCCTACGAGCACGGGTCGCTCACCCGGGCCGCCGAGCACCTCGGCTACGCCCAGCCCTCGGTCTCCGAGCAGATCCGCGCGCTGGAGAAGTCGCTCGGGGTCGAGCTGTTCCGTCGGGTCGGCCGCGGCGTCGTCCCCACCACGGTCGGTGACACCCTGCGCCCGTACGCCGAGAAGGTGCTCGCCTCCATCGACGAGGCCCGCCAGGCCGTCCAGAGCGTGAAGTCCTTCGAGACCGGGACGATCCGCTTCGGGATGTTCGGCATCGCCCGGTTGTACGCCGGAGCGAGCCTGATCGCCGACGTGCTGACCCGCTACCCGGGCGTCCGGGTCGAGCTGGTCGGGCAGAACTCCGCCGAGGTCATGGAGGAGCTGCGCCGCGGCCGGCTCGAGGCCGCGATGCTGGCCGTCTCCACCGTCGAGAGCGAGGGCATGAACGTCACCCCCGTGGCCCGCGAGGAGCTGGTCTACCTCAGCGCCGAACCCGCCCGCCTCGAGACGCCGGTCACCGCCCACCGGCTCTCGCTCGCCACCCTGGTGATGTCCGAGACGACCTTCCGCGCCACTGATTCCACCCGCGCCACGCTGCGCCGGATGCTCCACGAGACCGGCCGCAACCCCGGCACCCGCATCGAGGTCGAGGACATCGAGACCGCCGTCGAGCTGGTCGGCCTCGGGCTCGCCGACACCGTCATCCCCCTCGGTGCGGCCCAGCAGCTGGTGCCTCGGCTGGCCCCGAACGCCGGCTGGGTCTCCCTGCGCCCGCGCCAGTTCGACACCTTCGCGATCGTGCACCGCCAGGGAGCCGTCCTCTCCCCCGCCGCGCGGCTGATGATCGAGCTGGCCACGACGCGGATGCAGCAGATCGCCGAGGCCACCGCGTCACGGCACCCGGCCACGCCGTCCGGCCCGTCGAACCCGTCGACATCGGAGAAGCCCTAGCGAGGGAATCCCCCGCACTACGCTGACGCGGGTGTGCGACACCGTCGTCCTGCGCGGCCCAGCCGGGATGGTCCTGGCCAAGAACAGCGACCGCGACCCCAACGAGGCCCAGCTGTGGACCTGGGCCCCCGCGGCCGACCACGCACCCGGCGACCGCGTCCACGCGACGTACGTCGACCTCCCCCAGGTCGCCCGCACCCATGCCGTGGTGCTCTCGCGCCCCTGGTGGATGTGGGGCGCGGAGATGGGCGCCAACGAGCACGGCGTCACCATCGGCAACGAGGCGGTCTTCACCAAGGAGCCCACCAGCCTCGAGCCGGGCCTGCTCGGGATGGACCTGCTGCGGCTCGCGCTCGAGCGGGCGACCTCGGCCCGCGACGCCGTCGAGGTCGTCGTCAGCCTCCTCGAGGAGCACGGCCAGTCCGGCTCGTGCTCGCGGGCGCACCCGCGCTTCACCTACCACAACAGCTTCCTGGTCACCGACCGTCAGCAGGCGTTCGTCCTCGAGACCGCAGGACGACAGTGGGCCGTCGAGGAGGTCACCGGCCCGGCCCGCTCGATCTCCAACGGGCTGAGCATCCCCGGCTTCGCCGACAAGCACGCCGACCGCCTGCGCGGCACCGTCGCGCGCTGCTCCGTACGTCGCTCGGTCACTCAGGCGGGTGCGCGCACGGCGGCCGGCCGCGAGTCCGCTGTCCGCGACGCGATGGCCCTGCTGCGCGACAACGGCACCGGTGGCGGGCCGCGCTGGTCGCCGCTGACCGGCTCGATGGTCGGCCCCAACATGCACGCCGGCGGGCTGGTCGCCAGCTCCCAGACCGTCGCCTCCTGGGTCAGCGACACCGCCACCGGCACCCACTGGGGCACCGGCACCGCAGACCCCGCCCTGTCGCTGTTCGTGCCGCTGCGGGTCGACGACCCGCTCGGCGAAGACGCCTACCCGACCGAGGGGGTCGACGACACCGACGACGCGCGCTCGCTGTGGTGGCGGCACGAGCGGTGGCGGCGCACGGCGCTGCGGGACTGGAGCGCCGTCGAGGCGGCCGTTGCGGGCGAGCGCGAGGCGCTCGAGGGTCGCTGGCTGGCGACCCCACCCACGACTGCCGAGGCCCTGGCCGAGGCCGACCGGCTGCGTGAGGACTGGCGCCGCCGCACCACCGACGTCGTCGACCGCCGACCGTGGTGGGTGCGCGCCCGCTGGGCCGGGTTCGACCGGGCCGCGCGACGCGGACGGCCCGCTTCCGCATCGAGAGCACAGGAGAGCGCATGAGCTGGGACGTCGTCGTCGTGGGAGCCGGGCTGTCCGGTCTCGCCGCCGCCCGGGCCGTTGCCGCGGAGGGCCGCTCCGTGGTGGTCGTCGAGGCCCGGGACCGGGTCGGCGGTCGCACCGAGGGCGGCACCCTCGCGGACGGGCAGTGGATCGAGCTCGGCGGGCAGTGGGTCGGGCCCACGCAGGACCGGATGTACGCGCTCCTCGACGAGCTGGGGCTGCGGACAGTGCCGACGTGGAACGACGGCGACATCGTGTTCGGCCTCGGGCGGCGTACCGGGCGGCTGGCGGGACGCAAAGGTGCGGTGCCCCGCCTCAACCCCGTCGCGCTCGCCGACCTCGCCCAGGGCGTCACCCGCTTCGGGCGGCTCGCCCGGCGCACCGACCTCGCCGCCCCGTGGGCCACGCCGGGTGCCGACCGGCTCGACGAGCAGACGCTGGCGACGTGGGTACGCCGGAACCTGCGCACCCCGCAGGCGCGGGCCTACTTCGAGCTCTACTCCGAGGCCGTGCTGGCGTGCCAGCCCGCTGACGTGTCGCTGCTGCACGCGCTGTTCTACACCCGCTCCGGCACCGACATGGACACGCTGATGGCCGTCGACCGCGGCGCCCAGCAGGACCGGATCGAGGGCGGGTCGGTGCTGGTCTCGCAACGGATGGCCGAGGGCCTCGACGTGCGGCTCGGGCATCCGGTGGTCTCGGTCGAGCAGGACGCGACCGGGGTCGACGTCGTGACCCGGTCGGGCGACCGCTTTCGCGGCTCGCAGGTCGTCGTCACGCTGCCTCCCGCGCTGGCCGGGCGACTGCGCTACGAGCCGCTGCTGCCCTCGCGGCGCGACCAGCTGACCCAGAAGCTCCCCGCCGGGTCGGTCATCAAGGTCTACGCCGTCTACCCGCGTCCGTTCTGGCGCGACGAGGGCCTCAACGGCCAGGCCGGCTCTGACCGCGGGCCGGTCAAGGTGGTCTTCGACAACACCCCGCCCGGCTACGACCGCGGCATCCTGATGGGCTTCCTCGAGGGCGCCTCGGCGCGCGAGTGGTCCGGGCGGACACCGGCCCAGCGGCGTACGGCCGTGGTCGAGTGCCTGGTGCGCTACTTCGGCCCGAAGGCCGCGGACCCCGTGGAGTACGTCGAGCGCGACTGGACCGCCGAGGAGTTCACCCGCGGCTGCTACGGCGCGCACTTCGCGCCCGGGGTGTGGACCGGCTTCGGCGACGCGCTGCGCGAGCCGGTCGGCCGGGTGCACTGGGCGGGCGCTGAGTGCTCGCCGGTGTGGAACGGCTACATGGAGGGCGCCGTGCTCTCGGGCGAGGCCACGGCGCGCGAGGTGCTGTGGCTGCTCTGAGCCGGCTCGGCCGGGTTTGTCGGCCAGCCGATGAACCCGGGAGCTGGACGACAAAGGTTCGTCGTCTGACTTCCGGGTCTGTCGGCCAGCCGACAAACCCGGCAGCACACCACCCCCACCCGCCCTAGGCTGACCGCATGAGCGAGCCCGTCTCCGTCGTCACGACCTTCCTCGACGCCCTGGCCGCGGGTGACTCCCGCCGGGCCCTGGACCTCCTCGACGTCGACATCGAGTGGCGCAACACCGGGCTGCCGACGCTGCGCGGCCGCCGGGCCACCGGCGCGCTGGTGGGCATGGAGAAACGCGGCGTGGGCTTCGGCTACACCATGCACGCGGCCGCCGCCGAGGGCGACGTCGTGCTCACCGACCGCACCGACTGGCTCAGCATCGGCCGCTGGCGCTCGGAGTTCTGGGTGCGCGGCACCTTCACCCTGCGGCACGGCAAGATCGCGGTCTGGGACGACGCGTTCTCGATGGGGGGCTTCGCCAGCTCCTCGGCCCTGGGGTTGGTGCGGGCGGTGCTGCCGCGGTAGGTCGCGGGGCAGTTTCACCACCCGGGTGGTGAAACACCCGCTGGTCTCACGGAACTCCGGTCGACAAGCGGCAGTTCCGGTCGACAAGCACGCGGTCCGCTGATCAGCAGGACGTGCCGTCGGCGGGCACGGTGCCCTCGAGGAGGTAGTCCTCGATCGTGGAGTCGATGCACTCGTTGCCGGAGTTGTACGCCGTGTGGCCATCGCCGTCGCGGCTCAGCAGCACCCCGCTGGCCAGCTGGTCCGCCAACGACTCGGCCCACTCGTACGGCGTGGCCGGGTCGCGCGTGGTGCCGACCACCAGGATCGGGGCGGCTCCCTCGGCCCGGATCTCCGGCGCCTCCTCGACGGCCTGCCGCGTGTCGCCCACGCAGCCGATGAGGCTCCACGCGAACACCTCGCCCAGGGTCGGCGAGACCTCCTCGAAGACCGGGATCTGCTCGCGGATCTCCTCCACCGACGCACCGCTGGGGTCGTCGAGGCAGTTGATGGCGTAGATCGCCTCGGCGGAGTTGTCGGAGTAGGACCCGTCGGGCTCGCGCGAGGCGTAAAGGTCCGCGAGGTCCATCAGCGCACTGCCGTCGCCGTCGAAGGCGTCCTGCAGCGCCTGGGTCAGCAGGAACCAGTAGTCGCTGACGTAGAGCGGGGTGATGATGCCGTAGAAGGCGTTGCCGACGGTCAGGTCGCGGTCGCCTGCCGGCAGCGACTCGGCGTCGACCTCGTCGAGGAAGGTCGCGATCCGCTCGAGCCCGGCGTCGACGGAGTCGCCGAGGAAGCAGCCGCCGCCGTCGACGCAGTCGCCGACGTAGGCCTCCAGCGCCCGCTGGAACCCCTCGGCCTGGCCCAGCGTGAGGTCACGCGAGGACGCCGAGACGTCCACGGCACCGTCGAGGACGAACCGGCCGACCGTGTCGGGGAACAGCTCGGCGTAGGTCGCCCCGAGCTTGGTGCCGTAGGACGCGCCGAAGTAGGTCAGCTCGGACTCCCCCAGCGCGGCGCGAAGGACGTCCATGTCCCGGGCGGTCTCGACGGTCGTGACGTGCTCGACCAGCCCGTCGGAGCGCTCGAGGCAACCGGCGAAGAAGTCCTCGAGGTCGGCACGGGCCTCCTCGACCTCGGCGGTGGTGTCGGGCGCCGGGTCGATCGAGAGGAACGCGTCGAGCTCCTCGTCGCTCACGCAGTCGACCGGGTCCGAGGAGCCCGTGCCGCGCGGGTCGAAGCCCACGATGTCGTAGCGCTGGTAGAGCGCCGGACGGAAGACCACGCCGGCGGCCGCGGCGTACGAGGTGCCCGGCGCGCCGGGGCCGCCGGGGTTGACCACCAGCGAGCCGATCCGCTCCGCGGGACGGGTGGCGGGCAGCTTGAGCAGGGCGATGCCGACGGTGTCGCCGCCGGGGTCGGTGTAGTCGACCGGGACGGTCAGCGTCGCGCACTCGAGGTCGTCGTCGCGCTCGCACGGGCTCCAGTCGAGCTCCTGGCCGTAGAACGCGTCGAGCTCGGGCGAGGGGGCGTCGGTCGCTCCGGGCTCGGGCGTCGTGGTGGGCGCCGGGCCGGACGAGCGCCCGGTGTCGTCCCCGCCGAAGAAGAGGGTCAGCGCCACGCCGAGGCCGGCCAGCACCATCGCCAGGGCGACCACGGCGGCCACCACGCGGGTCGTCGTCGTGGACACGGTCTACCTGCTTCCCTCGGGCACCTTCAGCGCCACCATCATGGACTCCAGGGCCAAGGCCACCGGCACGTTGAACTCCAACATCTGCTCGCGCGCCTCGAAGACCCAGGCGATGCGGCGCAGGTTGAGCTCGGGAGTGGAGGTGCGCACGACCTCCTCGACGTCGGGGCGGATCTCCTCGTTGACCAGCTGCCCCGGCGCCCGACTCGCGAGCGCGATCGCGTCGCGGTAGACCGAGACGAGGTCCATCAGGCTGCGGTCGACGACGTCGAGCACGCGGCGCTTGGCCCGGCGCTTCTGGTCGTCGGTCATCTCGCGCAGGGCAGAGGCGTACTCCCGCGGTCGGCGCCCCTTGTCCTCGTAGCCGAAGGCCCGGTCGAGGTCGGACTTCTCCCGCTGGTCGAGGTCGGTCGTGATCGCCTCGGCCTCCTCCTTCGCCACGTCGGCGAGGTTGGTCGCGGCCTGCATGCAGGCGCCGATCGTGGTCAGCCGCGCCGGCAGCGAGACCACCTCGCGACGCCGGTTGCGGGTCGCCTCGTCGGTGGCCAGCGCCTTGGCCCGGCCGATGTGGCCCTGGCTGGCGCGGGCGGCGTACGACGCCAGCGACTCGGCCACGCCCTGCCGACGCACCAGGAAGTCGGCCACCTCCGGCGCGGTCGGCGTCGCGAGCGACACCAGCCGGCAGCGGCTGCGGATCGTGGGCAGGACGTCCTCGACAGTCGGCGCGCACAGCACCCAGACGGTCCGGTCGGCCGGCTCCTCCACGGCCTTGAGCACGGCGTTGCCCGAGGAGTCGTTGAAGCGGTCGGCGTCCTCGACCACGATCACCTGCCACCGGTGGCTGACCGGGCTCATGGCGGACTTGCGCACCATCTCGCGGGCGTCCTTGACGCGGAACTGCACCGACTCCGTCGACACCCGCGCCACGTCGGGGTTGGAGCCGGCCAGCGTGGTGATGCAGGCGTTGCAGCCGCCGCACCCGGCCGCGGGGCCAGGACCGTTCTCGCACTGCAGGGCGGCGGCGAACGCGATCGCGGTGTTGGAGCGGCCCGATCCGGGCGGGCCGGTGAGCAGGAAGGCGTGGGTCATGCCCTGCCCGGACGCGGCGGCCCGCAGGGTCTCGATGACCGGCTTCTGCCCGACCAGGTCGTCCCAGACGCTCACAGCAGGGCCTCCACGCGCTCGCGGATCGCGGCGGCGATCTCCTCGATCGGGGCGCGGGCGTCGAGCACGAGGTAGTGATCGGGGTCGGCCGCCGCCATCTCGGTGAACGCCTCGCGGACCCGCTGGTGGAACTCCAGCGACTCCCCCTCGATGCGGTCGCGGCCCTCGAAGCGTCCCAGGCCGGCCGTCGGCTCGAGGTCGAGCACGACGGTGAGGTGGGGACGCAGGTCGCCGGTGGCCCAGCGGGCGACGTCCTCGACCTCGCTCACCGGCAGCGTGCGACCGGCGCCCTGGTAGGCCAGCGTGCTGTCGACGTACCGGTCGGTGATCACGACCGCGCCGCGCGCCAGCGCCGGCAGCACGACGGTGTCGACGTGCTCGGCCTTGTCAGCGGCGTACAACAGCGCCTCGGTGCGGTCGGACAGCTCCCCGGTCTCGGGGCTCAGCACGATCCGCCGCAGCTCGCGGCCGACAGCGGTGTCACCCGGCTCGAAGGTCAGCACCACCTCGTGGCCGGCGGCCTCGAGGTGCTCGCGCAGCAGCCGCGACTGCGTGGACTTGCCGGAGCCCTCGCCGCCCTCGAAGCACACGAAGACCCCGGTGTCGGTCCAGCGGCCGGGCCAGGTCGGGTGCCGGGTCATGAGGTGAACCTACGGGGCGGTGGGGACAGCGGCGAGCCGGGGGCGGGGGGGGGGGGGGGGGGGGGGGGGGGGGGGGGGCGGCGGGGGCCCGCGCGGGGGCGGCGCGGGGCAGCGCGCCGCCGGCGGCC
>JAYYWX010000088.1:0-12910 GCA_036341255.1 Actinomycetota bacterium
CCTGCCCGCCTCCGAGGTACGCCGACGCGGCGACCGCCTCCGCCGGCGCAACACCGCGCTCGCGGTCGCCGGCGGCACCGTCGCGGCGATGACCGCGATCGGCGTGCCGGTGGCGCTGAGCCAGGACGGCACGGACGCCCGACCCGACCCGGGGCTCTACGCCACCGACGGCCCGAGCACCGACGCCGTCGCGTGGCGCGTCGACGTCCCCGAGGACTTCCCGCTCACCGAGGGCATGCCGGAGACCAACGTGCTGTCCGGCACCCCCGTGGAGGCACGCCCGGGCTACGAGCCCCAGGCACCCGGCCCCTGCGCCGGCCCGGCGTGGGACGTCACCGGCGCCCTGGACTCGCTCCAGGCGGTCTTCCAGGACACCGAGGGCGGCGTCGACCGCACCGTCTCGGTCTTCCCCGACGACGAGGCGGCCCGCGACCGGGTGCGGACCTTCGAGGAGCAGGTACGGACCTGCTCGGACCCGCGGGTCAGCACCGACGTGCTGGGCGGCACCGACGGCGAGAGCGACCAGGCGCTGGTCTTCGTCAACGCCTGGGACGACGGCACCGGCTACCTCCACCGCGTGGTGCGGGTCGGCAACGCGGTGCTCTACTCGACGACGTACTTCAACGGCGCGGGCGACCCCGCCGTCGTCGCCGAGACCGCCAGCCGCACCGACGCCGACTCCCAGACGGTCGTCGACGCGATGTGCACCTTCGCCGCCGACCCCTGCTGAGAGGGTCCCGACAGGTCGAGCCGGCGTATCAATACGCCGGCTCGGCACCCGCTCCGCACGCACGAGCGCCCCCGACCCGGAGGTCGAGGGCGCTCGTGGCGATCCGGGGTGCGGATCAGAGGTTGTTCATGATCTCCCGCATCAGCTCGGCGGTCTCGGACGGCGTCTTGCCGACCTTCACGCCGACGGCCTCGAGGGCCTCCTTCTTGGCCTGCGCGGTGCCCGCCGAGCCCGAGACGATGGCGCCGGCGTGGCCCATCGTCTTGCCCTCGGGGGCGGTGAAGCCGGCGACGTAGCCGACGACCGGCTTGGTCACGTTGTCCTTGATGTACGCCGCAGCCCGCTCCTCGGCGTCGCCACCGATCTCGCCGATCATCACGATCGCCTTGGTGTCGGGGTCGGCCTCGAACGCCTCGAGGGCGTCGATGTGGGTGGTGCCGATGATCGGGTCACCACCGATGCCGATCGCGGTGCTGAAGCCGAAGTCCTTCAGCTCGAACATCATCTGGTAGGTCAGCGTGCCCGACTTCGACACCAGGCCGATGGGGCCCTTGCCCGCGATGGTGTGCGGGGTGATGCCGGCCAACGACTCCTCGGGCGTGATGATGCCCGGGCAGTTGGGGCCGATCATCCGGGTGCCGTTGTGGTTCTTGTCCGACTGCAGGTAGGACCACACCTCGGCGGTGTCCTGGACCGGCACGCCCTCGGTGATGACGACCAGCAGGCCGATGCCGGCGTCGATGGCCTCGATGCAGGCGTCCTTGGTGAAGGCCGGCGGCACGAAGACGACCGAGGTGTCAGCGCCGGTCTCCTTCATGGCCTCCTCCACCGAGCCGAAGACCGGCTGGGTGGTCCCGGCCAGCTCGACGGTGGTGCCGGCCTTGCGCGCGTTGACGCCGCCGACGATGTTCGATCCCGCCTCGATCATCAAGGTGGTGTGCTTGGAGCCCATCCCACCGGTGATGCCCTGGACGATGATCTTGCTGTCCTTGTTGAGGTAGATGCTCATCTGCTCGTTCTTCTCGTCTCTCGTCCGGGCTCAGGCGTTGGCCAGCTCGGCGGCCTTGTCGGCCGCGCCGTCCATGGTGTCGACCGTGGTCACGAGCGGGTGGTTCAGCTCGGCCAGGATCGCGCGACCCTTGTCGACGTTGTTGCCGTCCAGGCGCACCACGAGGGGCTTGGTGGCGGCGTCGCCGAGGATCTCCAGGGCGCCCTTGATGCCGTTGGCGACCTCGTCGCAGGCGGTGATGCCACCGAAGACGTTGACGAACACGCTCTTGACCTGGGGGTCGTTGAGGATGACGTCGAGGCCGTCGGCCATGACCTGGGCGTTGGCGCCGCCGCCGATGTCGAGGAAGTTGGCGGGCTTGACGCCGCCGTGGGCCTCACCGGCGTACGCGACGACGTCGAGGGTGCTCATCACGAGGCCCGCGCCGTTGCCGATGATGCCGACCTCGCCGTCGAGCTTGACGTAGTTCAGGCCCTTGTCCTTGGCCTTGGCCTCGAGCGGGTCGGCCTCCTCGCGGATCTCGAACTCCTCGTGGTGCGGGTGACGCACCTCCGAGGCGTTCTCGTCCAGCGAGACCTTGCCGTCGAGGGCCTCGAGCTTGTCGCCCTCCAGGCGCGCGAGCGGGTTGACCTCGACGAGGGTGGCGTCCTCCTCGACGAAGACCTTGTACAGCGACTGGATCATCGCCACGGCCTGGTCGAAGACGGCCTCGGGGAACTTCGCGTCGGCGGCGATCTCGCGGGCCTTCGCCTCGTCGACGCCGGTGCCCGGGTCGATCGCGATCTGCCGGACGGCCTCGGGGTTGGTCTTGGCGACCTCCTCGATCTCCACACCACCCTCGACCGAGGCGATGCAGAGGTACTGCCGGTTCGCGCGGTCGAGCAGGAAGGAGAAGTAGTACTCCTCCTGGGGCGGGGTCGCCGGCGTGACGAGCACGCGGTTGACCGTGAGGCCCTTGATCTCCATGCCGAGGATGTTGGAGGCGTACTCGAACGCCTCGTCCGCGGTCTTGGCCAGCTTCACGCCGCCGGCCTTGCCGCGGCCACCCGCCTTGACCTGCGCCTTGACCACGGTCACGCCACCGATCTCCTCGGCGGCGGCCTTCGCGGCCTCGGGGGTCTCGACGACGACGCCGAGCGTCGTGGCCACACCGTGCTTGGCGAAGAGCTCCTTCGCCTGGTACTCCATCAGGTCCACTGGTCCACCAGTTCTTCTCTGTTGTCGTTCGGGCCGACTTTCGCGGCTCTCGGCGCTGGCGGCGCGCGGCAGTCATCGCACGCGGCGCCCCGGGCACCTTAGACCCGCGCCCGTCCCGGGGACGAGGGGCAGGGGTGTCGACGTGATGCACGTCATGTGACCTGCCGGTAACTCCACGACGACTCGGCAGCCACCGGGTGGCGACGTGCGGTGGTCGCGGCGGTCTAGCCCACAGGGCGCCCCGTGCGCCCGGCACGTAACGGTTCTGCATCGTCGGGCGTTGCCACGTCGAAGCCCCCACTTCGTCCGGGACCCACCCTTTCGGTTATCGTCTCGGACGCAACACCGCAGCACGCCCCCAACCCCCGGAGATCACACTTCATGGGTCAGACCCGAGACGAGCAGGCCGCCTACGTCGGTCGTCGTCGCGCGAGCGTCGCTGCTCCCGAGTCCGGCACGCCGGCCACGCCGTACGTCGGCAAGCGTCGCGCCGCCACTCCCACCCTCGAGCGTCCGACCCTGACGCTGCCGGCCGGGCCCATCGCCGTCGAGCAGGCCAGCGTCCCCGTCCCGCGTGACGGACAGTCCGCGGGCCGCCGCCGCGACGACGTCGACACCGCCACCATCGAGCGGGTGCTCGCCGATCTCGAGCCGGTGGACGCCTCCACGTCCTTCGCCGGCGAGGACACCGTGATCCTCCCGCTCGAGCTCACCCGCCAGGCCGCCGCCGGTCGCCGCCGCGCCGCGCGCCGCACCACCCGCACCGGCGTGCTGGCCAAGGTGCCCTCGGCTCCCGTCCTGGTCGGGCTGGCCGCGATGGCCATCTCCGTCGGCGGCGTCATGACCACCACCTCCCCCGACCTCGTCGCGGCCGGCCAGGTCCGCCTCGGCTCCGTGGGCGCCCTCAGCGGCACCGACGCCGTCGGCGCGGTCCGTCCCGGCGTCGTGAGCCGCGACGGCGACCGGGCCGCCGGCGAGGCCGCCGACCTCGAGGCCCAGGTCGAGGCTCAGGCCGAGCAGCGCAACGAGGCCCTGGGCCAGCTCGCCCAGAAGGCCGAGCAGCGCGCCAGCGTCCTCGCCGAGAACCGCTGGGTCCTGCCGCTGGCCGGCTACCGCCTGACCGCCACCTTCGGCGAGTACGGCCTGTGGTCCAGCTACCACACCGGCCTGGACTTCGCCGCCGACTCCGGCACCTCCCTCGTCGCCGTGGCCCGCGGTGTGGTCACCTCCACCGGCTACGACGGCGCCTACGGCAACAAGACCGTCCTCACGCTCGAGGACGGCACCGAGGTCTGGTACGCCCACCAGACCTCGATCTACGTCTCCGCCGGCGACGTCGTCGCCCCCGGTGACGTGATCGGCACCGTCGGCTCGACCGGCAACGTCACCGGCCCGCACCTGCACCTCGAGGTGCGCCCCGGTGGTGGCGACCCGGTCGACCCGCGGGCGGCGCTGATCGCCAACGGCGTCACGCCCTGAGGCTGACCGCCTCCACCGCCCGACTGGTGTCTCAGAGCTTCTCGACCGGCGCGTAGCGCAGCAGCAGTCGCTTGACGCCGTCGCTGCCGAAGTCGATCGAGGCGACCGCGCGGTCGGCCTCGCCCTCGACGGACACGACCGTGCCCAGGCCGAAGGAGTCGTGGGTGACCCGGTCGCCGGCGGCCAGCGAGGGCACCGGGCGGTCGCGCTTGCGCGACTTCGACGCGGCGTCGGCCCGGGCCGCGGCGGCGGAGAAGTTGCGCCGGCCCGACGCGGTGGGGCTGCCCATCCCGCCGCCGGGGGCCCCGAGCGAGCCGGAGAGGTCGGGCCGTGACCAGCGGGTCTGGGCCCCCTCGGTGCGGCGCCAGTCGACCAGGTCGACCGGCATCTCGTCGAGGAAGCGCGAAGCCGGGTTGTGCGAGGGCGCGCCCCACGCCGAGCGGACCACCGCACGGGAGAGGTAGAGACGCTCGCGGGCACGGGTGACGCCGACGTAGGCCAGGCGCCGCTCCTCCTCGAGCTCGGTCTGGTCCCCCAGCGCCCGTGAGTGCGGGAAGACGCCGTCCTCGAGGCCGGTCAGGAACACGACCGGGAACTCCAGCCCCTTGGCCGTGTGCAGCGTCATCAAGGTGACGACCCCGACGTCCTCACCGTCCGGGTCATCGGGAATCTGGTCGGTGTCGGCCACCAGCGCGACCCGCTCGAGGAAGTCGGTGAGCCCGGGCTCGACCAGCCCGGCGTCGACGTCGGCGGGGTCGGCCGACGGACCCGCCTGCGGGTCCTCGGCGAACTCCCGGGCCACGGCCACGAGCTCGGCGAGGTTCTCCAGGCGGGTGGCGTCCTGCGGGTCGTCGGAGTCCTCCAGCGAGGCGAGGTAGCCCGAGCGCTCCAGCGTCGTCTCCAGGACCACGTCGGCCCGCTCGCCGCCGTCGACCATCGACTGCAGCTCCTGCACGAGGTCGACGAAGCCGCGGATGCAGCTCAGCGAGCGGGTCGCCAGGCCCGGGGCCTCGTCGGCGCGCTGCAGGGCGGACCAGAACGAGATGCGCTCGCGCTCGGCGTAGGCCGCCACGCAGGCCACCGCACGGTCGCCGATGCCGCGCTTGGGGGTGTTGAGGATGCGCCGCAGGGAGACCTGGTCCTCGGGGTTGGCCAGCATCCGCAGGTAGGCCAGCGCGTCCCGCACCTCGCGGCGCTCGTAGAACCGCACGCCGCCCACGACCTTGTAGGGCTGGCCGGTGCGGATGAAGATCTCCTCGAAGACCCGGGACTGGGCGTTGGTGCGGTAGAACACCGCGACGTCGCCGGGCTTGGCGCCGCCGTCGACCAGGGTGTCGATCTCCCCGGAGACGAAGCGGGCCTCGTCGTGCTCGTCGTCGGCGACGTAGCCCACGATCCGCTCGCCGTCGCCGGCGTCGGACCACAGCCGCTTGGGCTTGCGGCCCTTGTTGTGGCCGATGATCGCGTTGGCGGCGGTCAGGATGGTCTGGGTGGAGCGGTAGTTCTGCTCCAGCAGGATCGTCGCGGCGTCGGGGAAGTCCTCCTCGAAGTCGAGGATGTTGCGGATGTTGGCGCCGCGGAAGGCGTAGATCGACTGGTCCGCGTCGCCGACGACCATCAGCTCGGCGGGCGGCACCCGCTCTCCCTGCGCCTGGACCGAGGACTGGTCCAGAGGGTCGGCGCAGAGCTGGTGGATCAGGGCGTACTGCGCGTGGTTGGTGTCCTGGTATTCGTCGACCAGCACGTGCCGGAAGCGCCGGCGGTAGGTCTCCTTGATCTCCGGGAAGGCCTCGAAGAGGTGGACCGTGGTCATGATCAGGTCGTCGAAGTCGAGGGCGTTGGCCTCGCGCAGCCGCCGCTGGTAGAGCGTGTAGGCCGCGGCGTAGGTCTCCTCGAGCTTGTTCTTCGCCTCGGCCGTGACCTGCTCGGCGTCGCGCAGCTCGTTCTTGTGGTTGCTGACCCAGTGCAGCAGTGCGCCGGGCTGGTAGCGCTTGGGGTCCAGGTCGAGGTCCGAGACGACCAGCGTCATCAGCCGCTTCTGGTCCTGGGCGTCGTAGATGGAGAAGTTGGACTTCCAGGTGCCGCCCTCGCGCTCGAGAGCGCCGATCTCCTTGCGCAGGATGCGCACGCAGGCGGAGTGGAACGTCGAGACCCACATGATGCGGGCGCGCTTGCCCACCAGCTCCTCGACCCGCTCCTTCATCTCGGCCGCGGCCTTGTTGGTGAAGGTGATGGCCAGGATCGAGCCGGGGTGGGCCCTGCGCTCGGAGATCGTCCAGGCGATGCGCCGGGTGAGCACCCGGGTCTTGCCCGAGCCCGCGCCGGCCACCACCAGCAGCGGTGCCCCCTCGTGGACGACGGCGGCCCGCTGGGGCTCGTTGAGCCCCTCGAGCAGCGCGTCGGCGGAGGGACCGGTCCGGGGGGTGCGCGGGGTCTCGAACAGCGTCTCGGTCAACTCACTCATGCTGCCCCCAGCCTACGTCCGGCCGGGGACAGCACGAGTGCCGGTCAGGCGCCCGTCGGCCTCAGGCGTCGGCCAGGCGGAGGAACTCCAGGTGCCGCTCGTACTGGTCGAGCACGTCGTCGATGAGCTGGGCACGGGTGTAGCCCATGACGTCGTAGCCCTGGCCGCCGTCGCGCAGGTGCACCTCGGGGCGGTAGTAGCGGTCACCGCCGCGCGGCACCCGACCGCCGTACGACGGTCGCGCAGCCGCGGAGCGCTGCACGCGGTAGACGAAGGGCTGCTCCCCCACGCCGGCGCGCAGCTCGGCCGCGGGCTCGGCGTCCTCGTCGATCACCGACTCCACCACGACGTCCACGCCCTGGGCCTCGAGCTCGCGGGCGACCTCCTCCAGCGCCGGGGTGGCGTCCTCGGCGAGGTACTCGTCCGCGCGCTGCTGGTCGGGGAAGTCCATCGCCCGGTGCAGTCGCGCCTGCCAGGGGGCCCGGCCCCGCCGGTCACGCTCGGCCACCGTGGTGCGGCCGGACAGGGCACCGGTCACCGCGCGGCGGCTGTCGGCGAGGTGCCCCTCCGCGGAGAGCGCCTTCCACAGGCCCCACATCACACCGATCATCACGACCGCGAACGGCAGGCCGATGATGACGGTGGCGTACTGCAGCGCGTAGATGTTGCCCGCCGCGACGATGGCCAGGGTCAGCGCACCGGTGGCGACGGCCCAGAAGATGCGCAGCGGAGCGCCGGCGTCGTGGTTCGGCGACTTCAGCGTGCTGGACAGGTTGGCCATCACCAGCGCACCGGAGTCGGCGGAGGTCACGTAGAACAGCAGCCCGATGAGGATGAACAGACCCGCGACGAACGTGAAGCCGGGGTACTCCTGCAGCAGCGACCACAGCGCGGTGTCGGGGCCGCTGGCGTCGTTGACGACGTCGCGCAGGTCGGTGTTGCCGCTGCGGATCTCGCTGATGGCGGCGTTGCCGAAGATCGTGATCCACATGACGATGTAGCTGAACGGGATGATCATCGTGCCGGCCACGAACTGCCGGATCGTGCGGCCGCGCGAGATGCGCGCCAGGAACAGGCCGACGAAGGCCGCCCAGGCGATCCACCAGGCCCAGAAGAAGAGCGTCCAGAAGCTCATCCAGTCGCCGGTGTCCTCGTAGGCGAAGGTCTCGTTGGTCAGGCCCGGCAGCATCCGGACGTAGTCGCCGACGTTGACCACCAGCGAGTTGAGCAGGAACGCGGTGCGACCGGTGAGCAGCACGTACGCCGCCAGGCCGATCGCGAGCAGCACGTTGAACTGGGAGATGAGCTTGATGCCCTTCTCGACGCCGGTGACCGCCGAGAGCGTGGCGATGCCGATGGCCAGCACGACCAGGCCGATCTGGACCGGCAGACCGACCGAGAGCCCGAAGACGACGTCGAGCCCGACGTTGAGGCTCACCACGCCGATGCCCAGCGAGGTGGCCACGCCGAAGATGGTGCCGAGGATCGCCGCGGTGTCGGCGGCGGTGCCGATGGGTCCGTTGATGCGCTTGCCGAAGATCGGGTAGAGCGCCGAGCGCACCGCCAGCGGCAGGCCCATCCGGTAGGCGAAGTAGGCCAGCGCCATGCCCATCAGGGAGTACATCCCCCACCCGGAGATGCCGTAGTGGAACAGCGTCCACACGGTGCCCTCGCGGGCCGCCTGCACCGTGCCGCCCTCGATGACCGGCGGGTTGAGGTACTGGTACGCCGGCTCGTAGACGGCGTAGAAGACCAGGTCGGTCCCGATGCCGGCCGCGAAGAGCATCGCGGCCCAGGCGCCGGTGGAGAACTCCGGTCGGGAGTGCTCGGGGCCCAGGCGCACCTTGCCGTAGCGCGAGAAGCCCAGGAAGAGCACGAACACCAGGACCGAGGTGGTCAGGGCGATGTAGTACCAGCCCAGGCTGGTGCTGACCCACCCGACGATCGTCTCCAGCGTCGAGTAGGCCTGGTCGGGCAGGGCCACGCACCAGATCGTCACCGCCAGGGTGACGGCGGCGGCGGTGAGGAAGACCGGTCGGTTGAGCGTCCAGTCCGGCTGGTCGTCGGGAGTGCCCGCGTCGACCGGGCGTTGCTGCGTCGTGGTCATCGTCAGCTCCTCCTCAGCGGACCCGGACGGTGCCGGGCACGGTGGCGTCGTTGCGCGGGTCGCCCTCGGGGTAGAGCGGCATGCCGGTGCCGTGCTTGTAGAACGGGACGTCGAGCGCCTCGAGCGGCTCGTTGCCGGCGATCAGGTCGGCGGCCTTCTCGGCCAGCATCATCACGGGGGCGTAGATGTTGCCGTTGGTGACGTAGGGCATCACCGAGGCGTCCACCACGCGCAGGCCCTCGACGCCGTGGACCTTCATCGACGTCGGGTCGACCACGGCGTCCTCGCCGGTGCCCATCTTGGCCGTGCACGAGGGGTGCAGCGCGGTCTCGGCGTCCTCGGCGACCCAGTCGAGGATCTCCTGGTCGGTCTGCACCGAGGGTCCCGGTGAGATCTCGCCGCCGGAGAACGGCCTGAAGGCCGGCGCCTCGAGGATCTCGCGGGCCTTGCGGACCATCTCGATCCACTCGCGGCGGTCGTTCTCGGTGGAGAGGTAGTTGAACTGCATCGCCGGGTGCTCCAGCGGGTCGCGGCTCCTGATCTTCAGCCACCCACGGACGTCGGAGTACATCGGGCCGATGTGGACCTGGTAGCCGTGCTCGGCGGCCGGCTGGGAGCCGTCGTACCGGATGGCGATCGGCAGGAAGTGGAACATCAGGTTGGGGTAGGACACGTCGTCGTTGGAGCGGATGAACCCGCCCGCCTCGAAATGGTTGGACGCGCCGACTCCCTTGCGGCCGAAGAGCCACTCGGCGCCGATGCGCGGCTTGTGGCGGTGCTTGAGCCACGGTGCGATCGACACCGGCTGGGTGGCGGCGTGCTGGATGTAGACCTCGAGGTGGTCCTGGAGGTTGGCGCCGACACCGGGCAGGTCGGCGACCACGTCGATGCCGAGGCTGCGCAGGTGGTCGGCCGGGCCGATGCCGGACAGTTGCAGCAGCTGGGGGGAGTTGATGGCGCCACCGCACAGGATGACCTCGCCGGCCTCGACGCTGCGCTTGAGCTTGTAGCCGCGCAGGTAGTCGACCCCGGTGACGCGCTTCCCGCTGGTGCGGAGACCGGTGACCATCGAGAGCGTGTGGATGGTGAGGTTCTTCCGCTTGCGCACCGGGTGGAGGTAGGCCTGCGACGCCGAGAGCCGGCGGCCGCGGTGCACGTTGCGGTCGAAGCGCGCGAAGCCCTCCTGGCGGTAGCCGTTGACGTCGTCGGTCAACGGGTGGCCCGCCTGCTGGGCGGCCTCGAAGAAGGCGTTGAACAGCGGCGAGGTCGCCGGGCCCTGCTCGAGCACCAGCGGGCCGGAGCCACCGCGCCACGCATCGGCGGCGACGGTGCCGTCGGCCAGCATGCGCGTCTCCATGCGCTTGAAGTACGGCAGCACGTGCGCGTAGTCCCAGGTCTCCATGCCCGGGTCGGACGCCCAGCGCTCGTAGTCCATCGGGTTGCCGCGCTGGAAGATCATCCCGTTGATCGAGGAGGACCCGCCGAGCACCTTGCCCCGCGCGTGGTAGATGCGGCGGCCGTTCATGTGCGGCTCGGGCTCGGACTCGTACTTCCAGTCGTAGAGCTTGTTGCCGATCGGGTAGGGCAGCGCCGCCGGCATGTGGATGAACGGGTCGAGCTTGGTGTCGCTGCGCCCCGCCTCGAGCACCAGCACGCTGACCGACGGGTCGGCCGAGAGCCGGTTGGCGAGGGCGGAGCCGGCGGAGCCCCCGCCGACGATGACGTAGTCGTAGCGCTCGGTGCTCACTGCTCGGTCCCCTTCTCCTCGGTGCCGTTCTCGGCGCTGTCGCTGAACCAGCCCGCGCGCGCGGGGCGGGTGTTGTGCCAGATGTGTTTGGTCTCGCGGTACTCCTCGAGACCGGCGAGCCCGAGCTCGCGACCGATCCCGCTCTGCTTCATCCCGCCCCACTCGGCCTGCGGCACGTAGGGGTGGTAGTCATTGATCCAGATGGTCCCGTGGCGCAGCCGGCCCGCGACCCGCTCGGCGCGACCGGCGTTCTCGGTCCACACCGCCCCGGCCAGGCCGTAGATCGTGTCGTTGGCGATCGAGACCGCGGCCTCCTCGCGCGCCTCGCGATCGGCGCCGGTGAAGCGCTCCACGGTCAGCACCGGGCCGAAGCTCTCCTCCTGGACGCACGACATGTCGGCGGCGCAGTCGTCGAGGATCGTCGGCAGGTAGAAGAACCCCTCGTCGTACGCCGCACCCTCGGGCCGCGCGCCGCCGCAGCGCAGCGTCGCGCCCTCCTCGATGCCGGCCGCGACGTAGGCCTCGACCTTCTCGCGGTGCGCGGCGGAGATCAGCGGACCGGTCTCGGCCGAGTCGTCGAAGGGGCCACCGAGGCGGATCTCCTTCGCCCGGCGCACCAGCTCGTCGACGACCTCGTCGTGGACGGTGTCCTCGACGATGAGACGGGCCCCGGCCGAGCAGACCTGGCCGGAGTCGAGGAACACCGCGGTGAGCGCGTTGTCGATGGCCGCGTCGAGGTCGGCATCGGCGAAGACGATGTTGGGGTTCTTGCCGCCCAGCTCGAGGGCCACGCGCTTCACGGTCGGTGCCGCGGCCGCCATGATCCTGCGGCCGGTCACGACGCCGCCGGTGAAGGACACCAGGTCGACCTCGGGGGCCTCGGTGAGCACCGGGCCGACCGCGTCGCCGGCACCGGTCACGAGGTTGGCGACGCCCTCGGGCAGGCCCACGTCGCTCAGCGCGTCCATCAGCCACATGGCCGTCGACGGGGTCAGCTCGCTCGGCTTGAGGATGAAGGTGTTGCCCGCGGCCAGGGCCGGCGCGACCTTCCACGCGGTCTGCAGCAGCGGGTAGTTCCACGGCGTGATCAGGCTGCACACGCCGACCGGCTCGTGCACGACCCGGCTGCGGACGTCCGGCATCCCGGGGTCGACCACGCGACCGGACTCGGCCTGGGCGAGCGAGGCGAAGTGTCGGAAGACCCCGACGATGTCGTCGACGTCGATCTGGCTCTCCACGAACCGCTTGCCGGTGTCGAGGGACTCCCGGCGGGCTACCTCGTCCTTGTCGGCCTCGAGCCGGTCGGCCAGGCGGTGCAGCAGCGCCGCACGCTCCGGCGCCGGCGTGCGCGGCCAGGGACCGTTGTCGAAGGCACGGCGGGCGGACAGGACCGCGGCCACCGCGTCGTCGGCGCCGCCCTCGGACACGGTGCGCACCGGCGTACCGTCCGCGGGGCAGCGGATCTCGCGGGTCGCACCGTCGGCGGCGTCACGCCACTTCCCGTCGATGAACAGGCTGGGCTCGGACATGGGGGTGCTCGGCTCCTCAGGTCGGTGTCTGCGTCCGACGCCGGGGCGTGCGAGGGGATGCTGCGACCACGACCGCACCCGGCGTCACGTGGCGGTGATGGCGGCACGACCGAGAGGGCCCGACGGGGGCATCGAGCACGTGGCCGCCTCACCCCAGTGACACCATCGTGCCTACCTGAGAGCAGGCTGAAACGTCCCCTGGCTCACACCGGGGAATCTTTACCGAGGGCCCCTCGGGGCCAGGGGTCAGGCCCAGGCGTGCGCCGGCGACCAGAAGACCGCGATCGCGACGTTGAGCACCGACAACGCCAGCAGCCCGGCCCACAGGCCCTGCGGGATGCTCGGCTTGCGGACGTTGACCATCACCAGCACCAGCACGACCAGGCCGATGAGCAGCTTGACGCCGACCTTGGTGTTGTCGGGCTCCTGGTCCCCGGCCGAGAGCACCCCGACCAGCGCCAGCCCGGCCAGGAACGCGGTGCCCGCGCCGTCGCGCATGGCCGCGTTCACCTTCTTCTCCCCCGGCCCGGCCTGGGCGATCAGGCCGCCGATGAGCGCGGCGAAGCCGAGGATGTGCACGAACAGCAGGATCAGGCGCAGGGTCTCCACGCCTGGATCGTACGGCCCCACCACCGCTGGTCGACCAGG
>JAYYWX010000089.1:0-12964 GCA_036341255.1 Actinomycetota bacterium
GACACGCCACGACACGCCGCCCGGAGATTTCGGGCGAGCCGGCGTACCGATACGCCGGCTCGGCACCCCTCCCCGCGGACGCGGGCTGGCTGGCGGGCTACTGGCGCGTGGTGGGGTTGCTGGGGACCGAGACGTCGTAGACCGACGCCTCCTGGCCGAGCAGCACCGCGAGGACCTCGGCCTTCTGCGCGGAGTCCTCCGCACTCCCCCAGACGACGGTCCGACCGTCACGCAGCGCGAGCTCGATCTGGTCGACGGTGGCCACCGAGACGTGGTCGACCCGCGGGGCGAGGTCGTCGGGCAGCGCCGAGACCACGGCGGCGGCCTCGCGCAGGCTCTCGGTGCTGGCCCCCGAGGACGTCAGGACCCGAGGCAGGTCGGCCGGCGGAGCCTTGTAGTCACGGAAGACCACGCCGTCCTCGTCGAGGCCGCGCAGACTCGTGCCGATCTGCACGACCGCGACCGCCTGCCGCTCCACGACGGTGATCTCCACGGTGTGCGGCCACCCGCGCACGACGTCGACCTCCTTGACGATCGCCAGCGACTGCACGCGGGTGGAGATGGCGCCGAGGTCCACGCGGGCCAGCGGCTCGTCCAGGGGCACGGCGGCGACCCGCTCGACCTCGCTGACCGAGAGCTGGTCGGCACCGGTCACCGAGACCTGCTCGGCGCGCAGCCAGGCGGAGAACCACACGGCGTACGTCGCCAGCCCGAGCAGGGCGAGGACCAGCAGCCCGACCAGGGCGCGCCGCCAGGACAGCCAGCGGCGCGCCCAGCGCCGCCGGGTGAAGGCCCGGCGGGTGCGGTCCTGGCTCACGGGCGGGCCCGGCCCAGCAGGTCGAGCACCTGTGGTCCGACCTCGGTGATGCTCCCCGCTCCCAGGGTCAGCACGACGTCACCGGGGCGGGCCCGCCTGACGAGCTCGGCGGGCACGTCGGCCTGGTCGGGGACGAAGGCCACACGCTCGGGCGGGAGGGGGACGGCGCCGGCGACCAGCGCACCGGTCACCGCGGGGTCGGGGTTCTCGCGCGCGAGGTAGACGTCGAGGACGACCACCTCGTCGGCAGCACCGAGTGCCTCTCCCATGGCATGGCCGAAGAGCCGGGTGCGGGAGACCAGGTGCGGTTGGTAGGCCACGACCACCCGTCCCTCCCCCGCCAGGGACCGGGCGGCCTCCAGGTCGCCGGCGATCTCGATCGGCTGGTGCGCGTAGGAGTCGTAGACCCGGATGCCCTTGGCCTCGCCCTTGAGCTCCATGCGTCGTCCGGTGCCGGTGAAGGACTCCAGGCCCGCGCGCAGGCCCTCGAAGGGCTGGTCCAACCGGAGGCCGGCGGCCAGCGCCGCGAGCGCGTCGAGGACGTAGTGACGGCCGGGGATCCGCAGGGTCACCCGACCCAGCTCCACGCCCCGGTCCAGGACGGTGAAGGCGGAGGTGCCGCCCTGCAGGACCACGTCGACCGCGCGGACCTCGGCGTCCTCTGCCTCCCCGACCGCGACGAAGCTCAGGCCCCGGGCCTCGGCCACGGCCCGCAGCGCCGCCGCCCCCGGGTCGTCGACGCAGGCGACGAGGAACCCGTCGCCGTCGATGCGGCCGACGAACTCGGTGAACGCGGCGCGGTAGGCCTCCTCGGTGCCCCACTGGTCGAGGTGGTCGGCGGCGACGTTGGTGACGATCGCCGCGAACGGTGAGTAGACGAGGAACGCCCCGTCGCTCTCGTCGGCCTCGGCCACGAAGAGCGACCCTGCGCCGGCGTCGGCGTTGCGGCCGGTGGTGGAGAGCAGGCCGCCCACGGCGTACGTCGGCTCCGCGTCGCAGGCGAGCAGCGCGCAGGTGAGCAGCGAGGTCGTCGTGGTCTTGCCGTGCGTGCCGGCGACGGCGACCACCCGGCGGCCGGCCATGGTGGCGGCCAGGCCGGCCGAGCGCGGCAGGAGCCGCAGCCCACGGCGACGGGCCTCGGCCACCTCGGGGTTGTCCTCGCGGGCGGCCGTGGTCACCACGACCGAGTCGCCGGCGCCGAGGTCGCCGAGGTGCTCGGCGTCGTAGCCGCGGTGGATCGTCACGCCGAGCTCGCGCAGGCTCGGCAGGAAGGGCGTCTCGGCGTCGTCGGACCCGGTGACCTCCACGCCGGAGGCGGCCATGATCCGCGCGATCGCGGACAGCCCTGCGCCGCCGATGCCGACGAAGTGGACCCGCCCGAGGTCGTCGGCGGGGAGGATCTCCTCGGGGACGGGGAGCCTCATGCCGAGCGCCCCGCGGTCTCGAGGACGATGCGGGCCAGGACCTCGTCGGCGTCGCGCGGGACGAGCGAGGCGGCCGCCGCGCTCATCCCCGAGAGCCGGGACGGGTCGGTGAGCAGCGGGACGGCGTGCTCGACGACCCAGGCGGTGGTGAGCTCGGCGTCCTCGACCAGGAGCGCCCCGCCGGCCTCGACGACGGGCACGGCGTTGAGCCGCTGCTCGCCGTTGCCGATCGGCAGCGGCACGAAGACCGCGGGCAGGCCCGTGGCGGCCGCCTCGACCACCGAGTTGGCGCCCGAGCGGCAGATCGTGAGGTCGGCCGCGGCGAGCGCGAGGTCCATGCGGTCGCAGAAGTCGAGCACGACGTAGGGGACGTCGGTGGGCTCGGGCTCGGCTCCCCCGTGCTTGCCCTGCACGTGGAGCACCTGGACGCCGGCCGCGGCCAGGGCCGCGGCGGCGCCGGAGACCGAGCGGTTGAGGCTCTGGGCACCCTGCGAACCGCCGGTGACCATGAGCGTCGGTCGGTCGGGGTCGAGGCCGAAGAACGCGCGGGCCTCGGCGCGCACGGCTGCGCGGTCGAGGGTGGAGATCATCCGACGGATCGGGAGACCGACGTACTCCCCTCCCCGGAGCGGGGTGTCGGGGAAGCTGGTGCAGACCCTGGTCGCCACGCGCGCGCCGACCTTGTTGCCGATGCCGGGCAGCGCGTTCTGCTCGTGCACCACGATCGGCAGCCCACGTCGGCGCGCAGCGAGGTAGGCCGGCACCGAGACGTAGCCGCCGTAGCCGACGACGACGTCGGGACGGACGCGGTCCAGGACGTCGTACGTCGCCCGGACCGCGGCGCGGAGCCGACCGGGGACCTTGAGCAGGTCGGCGCCCGGGCGCCGGGGCAACGGGACCGGCGGCACGAGCTCGAGGGGGTAGCCGGCGGCCGGGACCACGGTGTTCTCGAGGCCGCGAGGCGTGCCGAGGCAGGTGATCTCGGCCGCGGGCTCCAGCCGGCGCAGGGCGTCGGCGGTCGCGAGCAGGGGCGAGGTGTGGCCGGCGGTGCCGCCGCCGGCGAGGAGGATGCGCATCGGGGCCGACTCTAGGGATCGCCGGGCCGGGTCAGGAGACCCGACCCGCCGAGACACCGGTCGAGCGTGACCGACGACGCGCAGCCAGCGCGCGGGCGGCGTCGGGCTCACGGCGGGCGAAGCCGATCAGCAGGCCCAGCGCGGCCAGCGACGGCAGCAGCGAGGACCCGCCGTAGGAGACCAGCGGCAGCGGCACGCCGATGACGGGCAGGAGCGCCAGCACCATGCCGACGTTGATCATCATCTGGCCCAGCAGCCACACGACGATGCCGAAGGTCGCGTAGCGCACGAAGGGGTTCTCGGTGGTGCGGGCGACCCGCAGCGCCGCGAAGGCGATGGTCAGGAAGAGCCCCACGACCAGCAGGGTGCCGACCAGCCCCAGCTCCTCGCCGAGGACGGCGAAGATGAAGTCGGTGTGGGCCTCGGGGAGGTCGCCCCACTTCTGCTGCGAGGCGCCGATGCCCTGGCCGAACCAGCCTCCGCTGGAGAGGGCGTAGAGGCCGTGGGCGGGCTGCCAGCCGGTGTCGTGGAAGTCGGCGAAGGGGTCCATGAAGGTGGTCAGGCGGGCCCAGCGCTCGCCGTCGGTCACCGCGAAGCCGGCAGCGATGGTGCCGACGACGGCGAAGGTGAGGACGAAGAAGCGCATCGGGGCGCCGACCACCCACAGCATGCCCATGAGGATCGCGCCGAAGACCAGGGCGGTGCCGAGGTCGCGCCCGGCGACGACCAGACCGGTCGCCAGGAACATGCCCGGCACCACGGGCACCACGAGCTGGTGCAGGTTGCCGAGCCGGCGCTCCTTGTTGGCGTAGACGGTCGCCGCCCACAGGATCAGTGCGAGCTTGGCCACCTCCGAGGGCTGCATCTGCAGCGGGCCGACCCCGAGCCAGTTGCGGTTTCCGTTGATCTCGCGGCCCAGGAAGATCGTCAGGAACAGCAGCACCAGCGACAGGACGTAGACCCACACCGAGACCCGGCGCAGGAAGCCCAGCGGCAGGCGTGAGGCCACGAAGGCGGCCGGGAGCCCGATGAGGAGCCACATCAGCTGGCGGCGCACGACCGCGTAGGAGTCGCCGTCGTTGAAGCGGTAGGAGTAGACGCTCGAGGCGCTCAGCACCATGATCAGCCCGATGGTCAGCAGCAGCGCGGACGCGCCGACCAGCAGGTAGTACGACGTCAGGGGCTTGTCGAGGGCCTCGCGCAGCGAGACCAGCCAGGCGAACCTGCCTCCGGGCCGCTCGCCGTCACGCTGGCCCCGCAGCTCGCCGGGAGTCATCAGCCGGGTCTCGTGGGCGGTGGTGCTCACCTGGCGCTCCTGCTCCTCGTGCGGGTGGTGCGTCAGCCTCCGAGGTGGGCCCGGACGGCCGCGGCGAACGCGTCACCGCGGGCGCCGTAGTTGGCGAACTGGTCCATCGAGGCGCACCCCGGGGCCAGCAGCACCGTGTCGCCCGGCTGGGCGAGCGAGGCTGCGGCCGCGACGACGCGACCCATCGGACCGTCTCCACCATCAGTCACACCAGTCTCATCGCTCCCGACCCGGATGACCGGCACATCGGGCGCGTGTCGTGCCAGTGCCTCGGCGACGACGTCGGCGTCGCGGCCCAGCAGCACCGCCCCGCGCAGCCGGTCGCGCACCGAGGAGACCAGCTCCTCGAAGCGCGCTCCCTTGGCCAGCCCGCCAGCCACCCACACGACCGGGTCGTAGGCGCGCAGGGACGAGAGCGCGGCGTGGGGGTTGGTGGCCTTGGAGTCGTCGACCCAGGTGATGCCGTCCTGCTCGGCGACGACCGCGATGCGGTGCCCGTCGAGGGAGAAGCCGCGCAGCCCGTCGCGCACGGACTGCTGCGAGACGCCGTGGGCACGTGCGAGGGCCGCGGCCGCGAGGGCGTTGAACACCACGTGCGGCGCCGGGCTCGGCAGGTCGTCGACCGTGCACAGCTCGGCGGCACTGGTCGAGCGCTCCTCGATGAAGGCGCGGTCCACCAACAGCCCCTCCACCACCCCGAGCATCCCGGGCTGGGGCATGCCGAGGGTGATGCCGATGGCCCGAGCGCCCTCGACGACGTCGGCGTCCCGGACGAGCTGCTCGGTCGTCGGGTCGGCGACGTTGTAGACGCAGGCCCGCTGCGCCCGCTCGAAGACGCGGCCCTTGTCCGCGGCGTACTCGGTCATCGAGGGGTACCAGTCGAGGTGGTCCTCGGCGACGTTGAGCACCGCGGCGGACTCAGCGCTCATCGAGTCGGTGTAGTGCAGCTGGAAGCTGGAGAGCTCCACGGCGAGCACGTCGTGCGGCACGGGATCCATCACGGCCTCGACCAGGGGCAGCCCGACGTTGCCGGCCGCGACGCTGCGCAGGCCCGCCTGCCGCAGGATCGCGTCGAGCATCTGGACCGTCGTGGTCTTGCCGTTGGTGCCCGTGACCGCCAGCCACGGGGTGTCGTGGTCGGGGTGACGCAGCCGCCAGGCCAGCTCGACCTCGCCCCACACCGGGATGCCGCGGTCGCGGGCCTCCACCAGCAGCGGGCTGTCGGGACGCCAGCCCGGCGAGGTGATGACCACGTCGACGTGATCGAGGTCGGTGGGCAGCGCCGCGGTCGTGCCGGGCCCGAGGCGTACGTCGGCCCCCAGGACGCCGAGCAGCTCGGCCTGCTCCTCCTTGCCCGCGGCGTTCTCGTCCAGCGCGGTGACCGAGGCCCCGAGGTGGGTGAGGTTGTCCGCGGCGGCGAACCCGGAGACGCCGAAGCCGGCGACGACGGCCTGCACGCCCTCCCAGGAGTCGGTCTGCCCGAGGGACTGCAGGTCGGGGCGTGGACGGTCGGTGCTCACGTGCCCGCGACCCACTCGGCGTAGAAGATCCCGAGGCCACCGGCGACGCAGAGGCCGGCGAGGATCCAGAACCGGATCACCACGGTGACCTCCTCCCAGATCATCTCGAAGTGGTGGTGGATGGGCGCGATGCGGAAGAGCCGCCTGCCGGTGCCGGTGAGGCGCCGGGTGGCCTTGAACCAGGTGACCTGCAGCATCACCGAGACCGTCTCCACGACGAAGACGCCGCCGAGCACGATGAGCAGCAGCTCGGTGCGGGTGAGGATCGCCAGACCGGCGAGGGCGGCACCGAGGGCCAGCGAGCCGGTGTCGCCCATGAAGATCTGCGCGGGAGCGGCGTTCCACCACAGGAAGCCGAAGCAGGCGCCGGTGATGGCCGCGGCGATCACCGCCAGGTCGAGCGGGTCGCGCACCTCGTAGCACTTGCCGTAGGTGATGTCCTCCAGGCGGCACCACTGGTTGTTCTGCCAGATGTTGACGATGGTGTAGGCGCCGAAGACCATCACGCTGCACCCGGTGAGCAGCCCGTCGGCGCCGTCGGTGAGGTTGGTGGCGTTGCTGGTGGCGATGACCATCAGCAGGATCAGCGCCACCACGACCACCGCAGGCAGCACGAAGCTGTCGAAGTCGCGGATGAAGGACAGCGAGAACGACGCCGGCCGCTGGCCGCGGTCGTCCTCCAGCAGCGGGCTCAGCGCCAGGATGCCGAAGGCGAGACCGACCACGGTCTGGCCCACGATCTTGGCCTTGCTGCGCAGGCCCAGGCTGCGCTGCTTGTAGATCTTGATGAAGTCGTCGAGGAAGCCGACCAGGCCGGTGCCGACGAAGAGCAGGAGCAGCAGCAGCGCAGAGGCGCTGGGCGTGCTGACGGTGATGATCTTCGCCGCGAAGTAGCCGACGACGCTGGCGCCGATGAGGACGACGCCGCCCATCGTGGGGGTGCCGCGCTTGACGTGGTGGGTCGTGGGCCCGTCGTCGCGGACCTCCTGGCCGTAGCCCATCTTCGTGAACTGCCGGATGGCGTAGCGGGTGCCGATCAGCGAGATCAGCAGCGAGATGCCGCCCGCCAGCAGGATCGCCCTCACCGCTCGTCCACCTCCGCGCGCGTGTGCGCCGTCGTCTCTCGTGACCTGGTCGGTCGTCGTGTGACCCGGGTGCGGGCCGTCGACCATCTTGGCGCATGGCGCCGGGTCCGCCAGCACGCCCCGCCGCGCGGGTGGGGATCCTCACGCCGGCCCGGGGCGCTCGGGACGGGCCGGGAGGGCTCGGAGTGCTTCGAGCGCGACCTCGCGGTCGTCGAAGGGGTGCACGGTGCCGTGCACCTCCTGGCCGGTCTCGTGGCCCTTGCCGGCGATCAGCACGATGTCGCCGGGCCCGGCCTGCGTCACGGCGTGGGCGATCGCAGCACGCCGCTCCCCCACCTCCAGCACCTCGGCCCGACGGTCGGCCGGCACCTGCTCGGCCCCGGCCAGGATCGCGGCGCGGATGCTCGCAGGGTCCTCGGTGCGCGGGTTGTCGTCGGTGACCACGACCAGGTCGGCCAGCCGGGCGGCGATCTCCCCCATGAGCGGACGCTTGCCGGTGTCCCGGTCACCGCCCGCGCCGATCACGACGACGACGCGACCCTCGGTGAGTGGCCGCAGGGCGCCGATGGCCGCCTCGACCGCGTCCGGCTTGTGGGCGTAGTCGACGACGACCTCGAAGTCCTGGCCGGCGTGCACCGACTCCAGCCGGCCCGGGACCCCGGCCAGCCCGCTGATGCCGTGCGCCACGGGGGCGGGCTCGAGCCCGGCCTCCGCCGCGGCGACGACCGCGGCGAGCGCGTTGGAGACGTTGTAGCCGCCGGCCAGCGGGACGCCCCCGTCGATCCGCAGCCCACCCGGGCCGGCCACCGTGAAGTCGGTGCGGCTCGGGGCGGGGCGCACGTCGACGGCGTGCCAGTCGGCGTCGGCGCCCGTGACCGACACCCGGGCAAGGGGCAGCGGGGTACGACCCGCCACCAGGCGTCCGTGCTCGTCGTCGACGCAGACCACGGCCCGGCGGGCGCGCTCGGGGGTGAACAGGGACGCCTTGGCCTCGAAGTACTCCTCCACGGTGTCGTGGAAGTCGAGGTGGTCGCGCCCCAGGTTGAGGAACACCGCCACGTCGAACACCACGCCGTCGACCCGCCCCAGCACCAGTGCGTGGCTGGAGACCTCCATCGCGCACACCTGCACCCCGCGCTCGACCATCAGCGCGAACAGGCCGTGCAGGTCCGGCGCCTCGGGGGTGGTGAGGGCCGTCTTCACGTCCTCGCCGGCGATGCGGGTCCCCACCGTCCCGACGACCGCGGCGACGTGGCCCGCCGCGGCCAGCCCGCCCTCGAGCAGGCGGGTCGTGGTCGTCTTCCCCTGGGTGCCGGTCACCCCGATCATCGTCAGCCTCCGAGCGGGGTGGCCGTAGACCTCGGCGCTCACCGCCCCCAGGACGCGCCGCGGGTCGTCCACGACCAGGGTCGGCGTGCCGTCGGGCAGCCGGTCGGCACCGGCCGGGTCGGTCAGCACGGCCACCGCCCCCGCGGCCAGGGCCTCGACCGCGAAGTCCGCCCCGTGGGCCCGCGCCCCCGGCAGCCCCGCGTAGAGGTCGCCGGGCCGGACCCGTCGGGTGCTCAGGGTGACACCGGTGACCTCGACCGACTCCGGCTCCCGGCCGCGCCAGGCGGCTCCGGGGCAGGCGCGCGCGGCGAGCTCGCCCAGCGTCGTACGAGGTGGGTGGGTGGGGCGGGGGTTCGGGTCGCTGCTCACGGTCGGACCACCCTAGGGACGGGCGCGGCCGGTCACCACTCGACGGGTCACCACTCGACGGGTCACCACTCGACGGGGAGGTCGGAGGGCTTGGTGCTCGTCGGGGGCACGGCGTAGCGCCGCAGGGCGTAGCCCATGATCTGGGAGAACGCCGGACCGGCGACCGAGCCGCCGCCGCCGCCGTTGCGGGGGTTCTGGACCACGACGTAGACGGTGAACCGCGGGTCGTCGGCCGGGGCGAACCCCGCGAAGGAGACGGTGAAGGTGCCGTCGTAGCAACCGCACTCCGAGGACGCCCGCTGGGCGGTCCCGGTCTTGCCCGCGACCCGGTAGCCCGGCACCTGGGCTCGCGGGGCGACACCCGCGTCCGGGTCGACGACGCGCTCCATCATCAGCATCGTCTTGCGCGCGGCCTCCTCCGACAGCACACGGCGCGAGGTCGTGGTGTCGGTGCCGACCCGCTGGCCGCTATCGGTCGTGGCCGTGCCGCGCACCACGCTCGGGTCCACCCGGACACCGCCGTTGGCCACGGCGTTGATGGCCGCAGCCATCTGCAGGGCGTTGACCGAGATCGACTGGCCGAACGCGACGCGGTCCTGGGTCTGGGAGGTCCACAGCGACCCCGACGGCACGATGCCGGCCGACTCGCCACGCACCCCGACGTCGGTGGCCTCACCGAGCCCGAAGGCGGTGAGGTAGTCGCGCAGCTCGTCGCCCTCGAACTTGTCGGCCGCCAGGACGGTGCCGATGTTGGAGGACTTGGCCAGCACCCCGGCCAGCGTCAGCTTGATCGTGCCGTGGTCGAACCAGTCGCCGATCGAGCGGTCCTGGCGGGCCAGCGACGGCGGGACGGTCAGGCGGGTCCGAGGCGTGACCCGGCCGGCGTCGACCAGGGCCCCGAGGGTCAGCACCTTCTCGACCGAGCCGGGCTCGTAGACGTCGCTCATCGCCCGCGAGCCGAGGTCGGCCTCGTCGGACTCCAGCGGCTGGTTGGCGTCGTAGGTCGGGTAGTCGGCGAGGCTTAGCACCTCACCGGTCCGGGAGTCCATCACGACCGCCACGCCGGAGTCGGCGCCGGCGCCGTAGACGGTCTGGCGCAGGACGCGCTGGACGTACCACTGCAGCTCGCGGTCGATGGTGGTGGTGAGGTCCTCGCCGTCGACGGCCTCGACGACGGTTTGCTCGCCGAGCGGGATCTTCTGCCCGGCGGCCACCGAGTAGCGGGCCGATCCGTCGGTGCCCGACAGCTGGGCGTCGAAGGTGCGCTCGAAGCCGGCCAGCGGCTGCGGGGTGCCGTCGGCCAGCGGGGTGCCGAGGAAGCCGACCAGGTTGGCTGCGACGTCGCCGGCCGGGTAGACGCGGATCGGGTCGCGCTGGGTGGTCAGCCCGTCGAAACCGCGCGCCCGCGCGCGGTCGAGCACGTGGGCGGCCTTGGCGGCCGGCACCGCACGGGCCATGTACTGGAAGCGGGTGTCGGTGCGGCGCAGCCGCTCGAGCACCGTCACGTAGTCGACGTCGAGCTTGGTGGAGAGCAGCTTGGCCAGCTGGGGCGCCCGGTCGACGGGGTTGCCGGCTTCGTCGGTGTTCACCAGGGCCGGGTCGGCGATGACCATGACGCCATCGACGGACTCGGCCAGCGGCTCCCCGTTGCGGTCGAGGATGTCGCCCCGCGTCGCCGGCAGGACGACGTCGCGCGAACCCTCGGCGGCCGCCATCGCGGCGTACGAGCCCGGGTCCAGGCCCTGCAGCTGGACCAGGCGGCCCCCGAAGACCGAGAGCACCATCGCGATCAGCACGAAGCCGATGCGCAGCCGCACCTGGGGTGCGCCACGGCGGGGGTAGCGGGAGGTCGCCACGATGTCCTCTGCTCGTCTCTCGGTCTGTGCTGGGTCCGGTCAGCCGTCAGGCGTCCCTGTTCTTCCTCGCCCGCTGGGCCTTCTTCTTCGCCTTCTGCTTCTCAGCCTTCTTCTCGGACTTCTTCTCGGCCAGCCGCTCGGCCTTCTTCTGGGCCTTCTTCTCGGCCTGCTTCTCGGCCTGCTTCTCGGCTCGGCGCTCGGCACGGGCCTCCGCGCCATTCCTACCCCCGCGCTCGGCCGCAGCAGCGTCGCCACGCCCGTCGCTCAGCACGCCCTCGGCAGGACGGACCACGGTCGCGGGCGGGTCGAGCAGGGACGGACGTGCCGCGGGACGCGGGTCGAGGAGCACCGGCGCGACCACGCGAGCCCCGACCGGGTCCCCCTCGACCGAGCCGTCGGAGAGGTCGAGGAAGAGGGGCGCCGCCGGCACGCGCATGCCCAGCTGCTGGGCCTTGCGGGCGACGACCTGGGGGTCGCGGAGGTTCTCCAGCTGCATGCCGAGCGACTCCTCGCGGGCGGAGAGCAGCGTCGCACGCTGCTCCAGCGAGGTCGCGGTGAACGAGGACTGCTGCATGGAGGTGTTGAACAGCAGCAGGCCCACGACCCCGCCGAGCAGCAGCAGGGTCACCAGGGAGACGAACGGGACGCGGGCGGCCCGAGTGTGGGCACGCGGGACGACGGTGAGCCGGGCACGCTCGACGGCGGCCTCGGCCAGGCGCGGCGCGCGCTGACGCAGCGCGGCGGTGCTGCCGGGGCTGACGGGGCTGGGCATCAGACGGCTCCCCTGTTCCTGCTCTGGTGGGTGTGCTTGCTCGGGTGGACGCGCTCGACGGCGCGCAGTCGGACGGAGGCAGCCCGGGGGTTCTCGGCGATCTCGGCCTCGTCGGCCTTCTCCGCCCCCCGGGTGACCTGCCGCAGGGGCGGCTCGCTGCCCTCCGGCACGAACGGCAGGTCCGGGGGCACCTCGGAGCGGGTGCCGGCGGTGAAGGCCTGCTTGACCATCCGGTCCTCGAGGGAGTGGTAGGACTCCACGACCACGCGCCCGCCGACCCCGATCGCCTCGATGGCGGCCGGGAGCGCACGGCGCAGGACCGCGAGCTCGTCGTTGACCTCCATGCGCAGCGCCTGGAAGGTGCGCTTGGCCGGGTGGCCGCCGGTACGCCGGGCAGGTGCCGGGATCTCGGCGTACAACAGCTCCACCAGCGGCCCGGAGGTGGTGAACGGCTCGGCCTCGCGGCGACGCACGACCGCCTGGGCGATCTTGCGGGCGAACTTCTCCTCGCCGTAATCGCGCAGGATGCGCGTCAGGTCACCGACCGAGTAGGTGTTCAGCACGTCGGCCGCGGTCGGCCCGGTGGTGCCGTCCATGCGCATGTCCAGCGGCGCGTCCTCGGCGTAGGCGAAGCCGCGCTCGCGGACGTCGAGCTGCATGGAGGAGACACCGAGGTCGAAGAGCACCGCGTCGACCTCGGAGAGGCCGAGGTCGGCCAGGACGTCGGGGATCTCGTCGTAGACGGCGTGGACGCCGGTGAAGCGCTCACCGAAGGGCGCCAGCCGCTCGCCGGCAAGCCGCAGCGCCTCGGTGTCGCGGTCGACGCCGATCACGCGCGCCGACGGCAGCCGGGTCAGCACGGCCTCGGAGTGGCCGCCGAGGCCCAGGGTGCAGTCGATCATCACGCGGGGGCGGTCGTCGGCGTCGCGCTCGAGGGCGGGCGCCAGCAGCGCCACGACCCGGTCGAGGAGCACCGGGACGTGCAGGGGGCCGGCCACCTCAGCGACCCAGGCCCGAGAGGCCGGTCAGCAGCGCCAGGCCCGTGGCCGCGCCCACCGAGGTGGCCAGCGAGAACGCCATGAGCGCGGCTGCGTCGCGGGCCTGGTGCCGGACCCGCCGCTCGGCGGCCGGCGCCGGCGACGGCGCGTGCGTGCTGCTCATGGTTCGACCCATCTGGACGGCGGTGGGGGGGTGGTGGTGCAGGGCGGAGCGAGGTGCTGGGTGGAGCGGGGGGTGGAGCGGGATGGGGATCCCGCCGGGGGGGGGGCGCGGCCGCCCCCGGCGCGCGGGGGGGGGGGGGGGGGGGGGGGGGGGGGCGGCGGGGGGGGGGGGGGGTGGTGGTGGTGGTGGTGGTGTTGACGGCGGTGGTGGTGGTGATGTGTGTGTGTGTGTGTGCGCACGTGTGTGTGT
>JAYYWX010000090.1:0-27515 GCA_036341255.1 Actinomycetota bacterium
CCGGGGGCGGGGCCCCGACCGGCCGGGGCCCCCCCTCCGACGGAACCCGCCCCCGCGCTCGTCCCTCACGTGTGCCCGGCCAGGCCCATCCACCCCCCTCGGGGGGGGCCCCGCCCGTCCTGCGCCCCGCGGCGGCCCCCACGAGAGGGCGGCCAGGCCCATCCACCCTCCTCCGGGGGCGCCCGGGCCGTCCCGCGCCCCCCAGGCCCCCGCCCGCACCCGGCGGCTAGGGTCGGCGCCATGAGCGAGCTGCACCTCCTCGACGCTGCCGAGACCGCCCGACGCACCAGTGCGGGGGAGGTGAGCGCGGTGGAGGTCACGCGGGCCTCCCTGGAGCGGATCGCCGCCCTCGACCCGGGCCTCAACGCGATGTCGCGGGTCCTGGCGACCGAGGCGCTGGCCGAGGCCGAGAGCCGGGACGCGGCGCTGGCAGCGGGTGAGCCGTGCGGCCCGCTCCACGGCGTACCCGTCGTCATCAAGGAGGAGGTCGACGTCGCCGGGACGGTGACGACCTTCGGCGGCGAGGGCAACAGCACCCCGGCCGCCGCCGACGCCGAGGTGGTGCGCCGTCTGCGGGCGGCCGGTGCGGTGGTCGTGGGGAAGACCACGATGCCGGAGTTCGGGGCGTGGCCCTACACCGAGGGCACCTCGCGCGGCATCACGCGCAACCCGTGGGACCCCTCGCGCACCCCGGGCGGCTCCAGCGGCGGCACCGCGGTCGCGGTGGCCACCGGCATGGTGCCGGTCGGCCTCGGCGGTGACGGCGGCGGCTCGATCCGCATCCCGAGCGCCATGTGCGGCCTGTTCGGCCTCAAGCCCCAGCGTGGGCGGGTCACGACCGCCCCGCACCCGCACCTGTGGTGGGCGCTGGGCACCGCCGGTCCGCTGACCCGCACGGTGCTGGACAGCGCGATCTTCTACGACGCGATCCGCGGGAACGTGCCCACCGACCTCTACTCCGCCGGCGACACGGGTTCGTTCACCGAGGCCGCCCGCACCGCTCCGGGACGCCTCCGGATCGGCTGGTCCACCAAGCCGGTCACGCTCGGCGTACGCCCCGACCCCGCCCACGTGCGGGCGGTGCAGGACACCGCGCGCCTGCTCGGCGAGCTCGGCCACGACGTGCGGGAGGTGGACCCCCGCTACCCCGACCCGACGCTGGCCTTCGTGCCGCAGTTCTTCGCCGGTATCCGTGACGAGGCCGCGATGGTCGAGCACCCCGAGCGGCTGGAGCGGCGCACCCGGGAGACCCGACGCCTCGGGGCCTGGGTGACGCCGCGCGTGCGCGACTGGGCGCTGCGCCAGACCGAGGAGATCTCCCGAGCGGCCAACCGGGTCTTCGACGACGTCGACGTCCTGCTGACCCCCACCGTGGCCCACCGACCGCCGCAGGTCGGCGTCATCGACGGCCGCGGCACCGTCGGCTCGACGCTGAAGGCGATGCCCGCCATCGCCTACTGCGCGATCTGGAACGTCGCGGGCAACCCGGCCGCCAACGTGCCGGCCGGTCTGGCTGAGGACGGCCTGCCGCTGGGCGTGCAGCTCGTGGGGCGCAGCAACGACGAGACGACGCTGCTGAGCCTGTCGGCGCAGCTCGAGCAGGCCCGGCCCTGGGCGTTCCCGCGGGTCTGATGGCCGCGATCCTGGCTGAGGGCCTGACGAAGGTCTACGGCGACCTGCGGGCCGTCGACGGGGTGAGCCTGGAGGTCCCCGAGGGCGAGTTCGTGGGCGTCCTCGGACCCAACGGCGCCGGCAAGACCACCCTGCTGGAGATGATCGAGGGGCTGCGACGTCCCGATGGCGGCACCGTGGAGGTGCTCGGGGAGCCGGTCTGGCCGCGCAACTCCCGGCTGCTGCCGCGGATCGGGGTCCAACTGCAGGCCTCGGCGTTCTTCGAGCGGCTCACCGCCCGCGAGCAGATCCACACCTTCGCCGCGTTGTACGGCGTCGGCTCGGCGCGTGCCGATGAGTGGCTCGAGCGCGTGGGGCTGGTCGAGAAGGCCGCCACGCGGGTCGAGGACCTCTCCGGGGGCCAGGCCCAGCGCCTCTCCATCGCCTGCGCCCTGGTGCACGACCCCGAGCTGGTCTTCCTCGACGAGCCCACGGCCGCGCTCGACCCGCAGGCGCGGCGCAACCTGTGGGACCTGCTCTCGGGCATCAACGAGGCCGGACGCACCGTCGTGCTGACGACCCACTACATGGACGAGGCCGAGGTGCTGTGCGACCGGGTGGCGGTGATGGACGCCGGTCGCGTGCTGGAGGTCGGGACCCCCGCTGACCTGATCCGCGACCTGGGTGCTCCCGCCCGCACGCTGGAGGACGTCTTCCTGCACCTCACCGGACGGGAGTACCGCGCGTGACCGCCTTCAACGCCCTGGCCGTCGCGATCGTGCGTGGCTTCCTGCGCGACAAGGCCTCGCTGTTCTTCGCGCTGGTCTTCCCGCTGATGTTCCTCGTGCTCTTCGGCGGGCTCTTCGCCGACCGCACCCAGTCGCAGGTCGACCTCATCACGGTGGGCGACGTGCCGGTCCTCGACGAGCTGCCGCCGGGTGCCGCGGAGGCCTTCGAGGAGACCTTCGACGTCACGGAGAGCGACGACCTCGACGAGGCCATCGCACAGGTGCGCTCCGGCGACGCGGACGTGGCGGTCGAGATGCAGGGCGACACGCTCGTCGCCCACTACACGCTGACCGACCAGGTGAAGGCGGGCATCACCCAGGGCGCGCTGCGCGCCTTCGTCGACGGCACCAACGTGCAGGTGCTGGCCCAGGAGGCGGGCACCCCGCCGCCGTACGACCTGCGGGTGCAGCAGGTCGAGGACGAGTCGCTCTCCACGATCCAGTTCGTGACCCCGGGCCTGCTGGGCTGGGCCGTGGCGATGAGCGCGGCGTTCGGTGCCGCCGCGACCCTGCAGGGGTGGCGTCAGTCGAAGCTGCTGCGGCGGTTGCAGCTCGCGCCGGTCTCCAACCGCGTCGTGGTCGGGGCGCGCCTGGTGGTCACCCTGGGCATCGCGATGACCCAGATGGCGGTCTTCGTCGGCCTGGGCGCCGCCGCGTTCGACCTCCGGCTGACCGGCGCGTGGTGGATGGCGGTGCCGCTGGTGCTGGTGGGCACGCTGTGCTTCATGGCGTTGGGGCTCCTGGCCGGTGCCCTGGCCAAGACCACCGAGGGGGCGGTCAACGCCGCCAACTTCATGGTGCTGCCGATGGCGTTCCTCTCCGGGTCCTTCTTCCCGTTGGACGCGGCGCCCACCTGGCTCCAGCGGATCAGCGACCTGCTGCCGCTGAAGCACCTCAACGAAGGGATGCTCGACGTGATGGTGCGAGGTGAGGCCTGGTCGGCCGCCCTGCTCCCGATGGCCGTCCTGGCCGGCTTCGCGGTGGCGATCACGCTGCTGGCCGCCAAGCTCTTCCGCTGGGAGACGGTGTGATCGGCCAGACGCTGGCCACGGCTGCGCGGGTGCGCCGCCGGGTCACGGGTGCGCCCAGCCCGCTGGCCGGCCGGGTCGTGCTCGTCACGGGTGCGTCGTCGGGCATCGGTGAGCACACGGCGTACGCCGCCGCCCGGGTCGGGGCCCGGGTGCTGCTCGTCGCGCGCCGGACCGACGAGCTCGAGCGCGTCGCCGAGGCGGTGCGCGCGCTGGGTGCCGAGTGCGCGACGTACACCTGCGACCTCACTGACGGTGAGGCTGTCGACGCGCTGGTCGTGCAGGTGCTCGCCGAGCACGGGCACGTCGACCACCTGGTCAACAACGCCGGCCGCTCGATCCGCCGCTCACTGGCGGCCAGTGCCGACCGCTTCCACGACGTGGAGCGGACGATGGCGATCAACTACTTCGGGCCGGTGCGGCTGACGATGGGGCTGCTGCCGACGATGCGCGCCCAGGGCTTCGGCCACGTCGTCAACGTCGTGTCGTGGGGCGTGCAGCTCAAGGCCCCGAAGTTCTCCGCCTACCTCGCCTCCAAGGCCGCGATCGACACCTGGGGCCGCATCCTGGCCCGGGAGGCGCGCTCGGACGGCGTGCACGTGACGAACATGCGCTTCGGGCTGGTGAAGACCCCGATGATCGCGCCGACCAAGGAGTACGAGAACCAGCGCGCCATGACCGCCGAGCAGGCCGGCGAGCAGGTGGTGCGGGTGATGGAGGACCTGCCGCCCGCATGGGGGCACCCGGTCGGCTACCTCGGAGAGGCCATGGGGCTGCTGGCGCCGAGGCTCACCGACGCGGTGATGCACCGGCTGCACCAGCGCATCCCCGACGCCCGCTGACCCACGGGAGGGCGGCGGTCAGGAGGCCTTCTTGGCCGCTGTCTTCTTGCTCGTCGACTTCTTGGCGGGGGTCTTCTTCGCTGCGGCCTTCTTGGTGGCCGACTTCTTCGCGGGAGCCTTCTTCGTCGCCGACTTCTTCGCCGCGGCCTTCTTGGTGGTCGCCTTCTTCGCGGGGGCCTTCCCGGCCGGTTCCTCGGCCTCCTCGGAGCCGTCCTCGCCCCGGCCCTTCTTGGCCGCGTCGACCGAGCGCTGCAGGGCGGCGAGCAGGTCGACCACCTCGCCGGAGGTCTTGGTGGAGGTGGGGGTCCGCTCGACCTCGCCGCCCTCGATCTTGGCCTTGACCAGCGCCTCGACGGCGCCGGCGTAGTCGTCGGAGAACTCGCTGGCGTCGAAGTCGCCGGACAGCGTCTCGACGAGCATGTTGGCCATCTTGACCTCGGCGTCCTTGACCTCGCCGACCTCGACGCTGAAGTCGGGGACACGGATCTCGTCGGGCCACATCATCGTCTGCAGCACGATCACGTCGCCGGCCTCGGTCTCCCGCACCCGCAGCACCGCCACGGTGGTGCGCTGGCGCAGGGCCACGGTCACGACGGCCATCCGGTCGGCGTCCTGCAGGGCCTGGCGCAGCAGCGCGTAGGGCTTGGCGCCGGTCTTCTCGGGCTCGAGGTAGTAGGACTTCTCGAACAGCAGCGGGTCGATCTGGTCGCTGGGCACGAACTTCTCGACCGCGATCTCGCGGGAGGACGTGACGGGCAGGTCGGCGAGGTCGTCGTCGGTGAGGATGACCATCTCGCCGTCCTCGGTCTCGTAGCCCTTGGCGATGTCGGCGTAGGCCACCTCCTCCCCGTCCAGGGAGCAGATGCGCTGGTAGCGGATGCGGCCGCCGTCCTTGGCGTGCACCTGGCGGAAGGAGACGTCGTGGGACTCGGTCGCGGAGTAGAGCTTCACCGGGACGCTGACCAGCCCGAACGAGACCGAGCCCTTCCAGATCGCACGCATGGTGCCCAGTGTGACCCGTGGGGCGAGTGAAAGTCATCGCCCCGGCGGTCACAATGCGGGGGTGCCCGTGCCCCGCCCCATGCTCGCGACCAAGACCGACGCCGTCCCGGTCGGCGCGGAGTGGTCCCACGAGGTGAAGTGGGACGGGGTGCGGATCCTGGCCGAGGTCACCGGCGGGCAGGTGCGGCTCTGGAGCCGCAACGCCAACGACGTGACCGTCGCCTGGCCCGACGTGGCGCTGCCGCACGAGGCGCTGGTGCCGGGGTCGGCTCGGCCGCGGGACCTGCTCGTCGACGGCGAGGTCATCGCGCTCAACGACCGCGGCCTGCCGGACTTCCGGGTGCTGCAGGACCGGATGCACGTGCGCCGCGCCAGCACCGCGACCCGGCTGGCCGCCGGTCTCCCAGCCACCTACATGGTCTTCGACCTGCTCCGCGTCGACGGCGAGGACCTGACCGGGCTCCCGCTCAGCGAGCGCCGCACGCGCCTGGCTGCGCTGGACCTCGCGCCCTGGCAGGTCCCCGAGCCGTACGACGACGGGCAGATGCTCCTGGAGGCCACCCGCGCCCAGGGGCTGGAGGGCGTCGTGAGCAAGCGGCTGTCCTCGCGCTACACCTTCGACGCCCGCTCGCCGCACTGGCGCAAGCTGGCCCACCGCCACCGACGCTCCTACGTCGTGGGTGGCTGGCGTCCCCAGGAGGGCACCTCGGACCGGCTGGCCTCGCTGCTGGTGGGGGAGCCCACCCCCGACGGGCTGGTCTACCGCGGCAGGGTCGGCAGCGGCATCGGTGGCACGGCCTCACGGCGGCTCGCCGACGCGGTCGCCGGGCTGACCCGGGCGAGCAGCCCGTTCGTGGACGAGGTGCCGCGGGTCGACGCCGCCGGCACCACGTGGGTCGAGCCGGTCCTGGTCGTCGACGTGGACACGCACGGGGTCGGCTACGCACGCCTGCGCCAACCGTCGTACCGGGGGCTGCGCGAGGACCTCGATCCCGCCGACCTCGAGGACCAGTCGTGAGCCCGGCCAAGCAGCCCAGGGAGGAGGTCCTCGTCGACGTCGAGGGCCGGACGCTGCGGCTGAGCAACCTCGACAAGGTGCTCTACCCGCGCACGGGCACGACCAAGGGCGAGGTGCTGCACTACTACGCGCAGGTGGCGCCGACCCTGCTGCCGCACCTGGCAGACCGCGCGGTGACGCGCATCCGCTGGCCCCACGGCGTGGCGGAGGGCAGCTTCTTCGAGAAGAACGTCCCCCAGGGCACGCCGTCGTGGGTGCGGACGGTGAGCGTGCCGACCACGGGCTCGCGCGGGGAGAGCAGGCACGGCGACCGGCTGGTGTTCCCGGTCGTCGACGATCTCGCGACGCTGACCTGGCTGGTCAACCTGGCCGCGCTGGAGCTGCACGTCCACCAGTGGCGCGTGGGACGCAACGGGCGTCCCCGCAACGCCGACCGGATCGTCATCGACCTCGACCCCGGGGAGCCCGCGACGCTGCACGAGTGCTGCCAGGTGGCGCTGATGGTGCGCGAGAAGCTGGCCGAGCGTGACCTGGACGCCCGGCCGGTGACCAGCGGCAGCAAGGGCCTGCACCTGTACGCCGAGCTGCCGCGGCGGCTGCCGGGGGAGGAGTCCACGGCGCTGGCCCGCGAGGTGGCCGAGGAGCTGCAGGCCGAGCACCCGCGGCTGGTGACCGCGACGATGACCAAGGCCCGCCGCAGCGGCAAGGTGTTCCTGGACTGGTCGCAGAACGCCTCCTCGAAGACGACCATCACGCCCTACTCCCTGCGGGGCCGCGACAAGCCCTTCGTCGCGACCCCCGTGTCGTGGGCCGAGGTCGAGGCCGGCGCCGGGGACCCGCTCGGGCTGGAGCAGGTGCGGATGGAGGAGGTCATCGACCGCGTCACGGACCTGGGGGACCTCTTCTCCTGACCGACCTCTCCTGACCGACCTCTCCTGCCCGACCTCTCCTGGCCGCGCTCGTCCTCGGGGCTGACGCTCCCTCGACCCGTGTGGAGGGCTGTTACCCAACCGTGGAACCCACGTGCACGCAGCGAGAACACCTCGTGCCGACGCGCTCGTAGCGTGGATGTCATGAAGTCGGAGAACTTGAGACTCGCGGTCGTGCCGGTCGGCGCAGCCGTCCTGGGGGGCGTGCTGTGGCTCTCGGGCATCCCGCTGAGCAACGCGAACGGCTCGTCCGAGGGAGTGACCCTCGAGTCCGACGGGGCGCAGGCCTCGCTGGTCGTCTCCGACCTCACCGCGGGCGACACGGTGACCCGCTCGATCTCGATCTCCAACCCGGGCTCGGCCCCGGCACGACTGACGATGACCGAGTCCGGTGACGCGGTCGACCACGACGCCGACGGCGTCAACCTCATCATCGAGCGCGAGGGCGTGCGTCTCTACGACGGTCGCCTGGGGGCGATGAGCGACGTCACGACCGACCAGGGGTGGATCCCGGCCGGCGGCCGGGTGAGCTTCACCTTCCGCGTGTCGCTGCCCGAGGACGCCCCGTCGTTGAGGTCCACCGAGAGCGTCGCCTACGCCTGGGAGATCACCTCCTGACACCCCCTGGCGGGTGCGCCGGTGGAGACACACCAAGGTAAAGGGCCGGATGGTCCCCCGCCCGGGTCGGCCCGGTGTCCTATTGTTCGGGCCATGGAGCAACGGGTGCTGGTCGTGGAGGACGAGGAGGACATCGCCTTCCCTCTGGTGCGCACCCTGGAGCGCGAGGGCTACGACGTGGCCTGGGTCGACAGTGGTGAGAAGGCGCTGGCCGACGTCGCCGGGACCCCCACGGACGTGATGATCCTCGACCTCGGCCTGCCCGACATGGACGGCCTGGAGGTCTGCAAGAAGGCGCGCGAGGCCGGTTTCGGCGGCGCCATCATGATCGTCACCGCGCGTGCCGGCGAGCTCGACCGCGTCGTGGGTCTCGACACCGGCGCCGACGACTACCTCTCCAAGCCCTTCGGTCTCGCCGAGCTGCAGGCCCGCGTCCGGGCGCTGCTGCGCCGCACCCACGGCTCGCCCCGCGAGGAGACGAACGGCGACCCGGACGGTCTGCACATCGACGTCGCCGCCCGCCGCGTCTTCGCGGGCGAGACCGAGGTCCCGCTGACGGGCAAGGAGTTCGACGTCCTCAACATCCTGGTCGCCAACCGCGACAAGGTGGTCTCCCGCGGCCGGCTGATGGCCGACGTGTGGGACGAGAACTGGTACGGCTCGACCAAGACCCTCGACGTCACCATCGGGCGCCTGCGCCAGAAGCTCGACACCGCCGGGGTCAGCGAGAAGGTCGTCGCCGTGCGCGGCGTCGGTTTCCGCCTGGAGATCCCCTCGGCCTGAGGCCACACCCCGCCTCGTGTGGCTGAGCGCGGTCCATCGGCCGCGCTGGACCACACGAGGCGCGCAGGCCGGCGCCGGTCAGCGCACCACCGCGAGCACCGCGCGTCCGAGTGCGTCGGCGAGAGCGCCGGGGGAGAGCGGCGTCGCGGAGATGGCGTCGTCGTCGAAGAGCACCCGGCTCGCCCCGAGCGCGAAGAGGATCCGCCACGCCGCCTGCGCAGCGGGTACGCCGCAGTCGAACCGCTGCTGCAACCACTGCGCCACCGTGTCGGCGAGCCGGTGGGTGAACGCCGTCGAAGCCGCCTGGACCTCCTCGGACTCCACGGCGTCGACGAGGAACGCCCGCAGGCTGCCCCGGTGCCGCACGAACAGGTCGACCGCGGCCGCTGCCAGCAGTGCGACGGCCCGCTCGTCGTCGGGCTCGGTGTCGGCCTCCGCGAACGCCGTGGCCGTCTCGGCCTCGACGGTCGACAGGGCCCGCGCCTGCGCGGCGAGCAGCAGCCCGTGGCGGTCGCCGAAGCGGTGGTAGAGGGAGCCGTTGGAGGTGCCGGCGGCACGGGCCACGGCGGCCACGGTCACCGCGGCCTGCCCACCGTCGTCGAGCAGCGCCAGCGTCGCGGCCAGCATCCGGTCCGCGGAGGACTCCGAGCGGGTCTGCAGCGGCGTACGCATGGCAGGAGCGTAGCCACCCCCTAGCCAGAAGTGGAGCGTTTGCTCTAGTTTTGTCGTCATGGAGCTCCGCGTGCGTGGCAAGACCTTCGGCGGCGTGCCCAAGGACCACTGGCGGCGGGTCAACGACCGGCTCGACCCCGAGACCGACTTCCGCGAGATCTACCGCAACGCGGTGGCCTACGAGTTCCCCTGGGACATGAACCAGGCGCTCTCCTTCGCGCTGTTCCGCACCTACGCGGTGCCCGGCATCGGGGCCCTGCTCGACGCGACCGGCCAGTTCACCGGCAACTGCCAGAAGCGCTACGACGACACCGCGCTGCTGCTCGAGGTGCCCGCGGAGAAGGGCTTCGACGACCCCGACGCGCGCGCCGCGATCCGGCGGATCAACCAGATGCACCGTGCCTACGACATCCCCGCCCACGAGATGCTCTACGTGCTCTCGACGTTCGTGGTGGTGCCCAAGCGCTGGCTCGACGACTACGGCAAGCGGCCGCTCACCGACCACGAGCTCCTCGCCTCGGTGAACTACTACCGCGCGCTGGGCAAGCACATGAACATCCCCGACATCCCGGAGACCTACGCCGGCTTCGAGCGGGTGATGGACGACTACGAGCGCGAGCACTTCGCCTACGACGAGGGCGGCCGGCGGGTCGCCGACTCCACGCTCGCCCTCATGCTCACGTGGTACCCCAGGCTGGCCGGCCCCGCCGTGGAGATGTTCTCCCGTGCGCTGATGGACCAGCCGCTGCGCGACGCGCTCGGCTACGCCGCCCCGCTCCCGGCGCTGGAGACGCTCTCGCGCACCGCGCTGCGGATGCGCGGGAAGCTGCTGCGCGCCTTCCCGGCCCGGATGACCGAGCAGACGGTCATGGACCTGCCGTGGGTGCGGTCCTACCCCGACGGCTTCCGGATCGAGGAGCTGGGCACCTTCCCGGTGCCCGGGGTCGCCGGCTGCCCGGTGCGCCACGACGAGGCTGCCACCGGCTGAGGTGCCGAGAGGTCACTCGCGCACGGTCGAGAGGTCGCTCGCGCACGGCCGAGGAGTCGCTCACGCACGCGCACACGGATCTCCTTCCACGAGGACCTGCGCCCGCGTCCCCAGCGCCCGGCTACTCGTGCTCAGCCCTGCGCCAGGAGTTCCCGGACCCGCGGGACGACCTCGGTGCCGTAGAGCCGGATCGACTCCAGCCGCTGCTCGTGGGGCAGCGAGCCGACGGCGTACTTCATCTGGAAGCGGGAGAGGCCGAGCGAGCGCACCGCCCAGGCGATCTTCTGCGCCACGGTCTCGGGCGAGCCGACGAAGATCGAGCCCTCGGGCGAGGCGCCCTGGTCGAAGGTGGCCTGCGAGTAGGGGCCCCAGCCGCGCTCGCGGCCGATCTTGCCGAACGCCTCGGCCTGGTGGGGGAACATCTGCTCGCGCGCGAGCTCGTCGGTGGCCGCGACGTGGCCGGGCGAGTGCATGCCGATGGGGAGCTCGGGGCGGCCGTACTCGGCCAGCGCGCGGCGGTAGAGGTCGGCGAACTGCACGAACGCCGCCGGGGAGCCGCCGATGACGGCGAGCACGAGGGGGAAGCCGTACGCCGCCGCGCGGATCACCGACTGCGGGGTGCCGCCGACCGCGATCCAGGCGGGCAGACCGGCCTCGGTGCGGGGGAAGACCTGCTGCTCCTCCAGGGGCGGGCGGACGCTGCCGCGCCAGGTGAGCGGCTGCTCCTGCTGCAGGTGCGCGAAGAGGTCGAGCTTCTCGTGGAAGAGCACCTCGTAGTCGGACAGGTCGAGACCGAACAGCGGGAAGGACTCGGTGAACGAGCCGCGCCCGAGCTGCACCTCGGCGCGGCCGCGACTGATCGCGGCAAGCGTGGAGAAGCGCTGGAAGACCCGGATCGGGTCGTCGGAGGACAGCACCGTGACGCCGGTCCCGAGGCGGATGCGCTCGGTCTGCCCGGCGATGGCCGACAGCACCACGTCGGGGGCGCTGATGGCGTAGTCCTCGCGGTGGTGCTCGCCCAGGCCGAGGTAGTCGACGCCCACCTCGTCGGCCAGCACGCCCTCGGCGACGACCTCGCGGATCGCCTCGGCCTGCGCGCGGGGTGCACCGTCGGGGCCGGTGCCGGTGTCGCCGAAGGTGTCCAGACCGAAGGTGGGTCGCTCCGGGGTGCCGAGGACGGCGGGGTCGAAGACGGGCTCGGTCGGGGTCGGAGGCGTGGTGGTCACATCTTCAACTTAACGGGTCGGGGCCACCCGCCCGGCGTGGTCGTACTGTCCTCGCGTGACGAATCTGCGCTGGGTGGCGCTCGGCATGGTGCTGGTGGTCCTCGACTTCCGCATCAACGCGCTGGATCTGCTGCCGGACCCGTTGGGGTACGCCGTGATGGCGATCGGTCTGGCGCCGCTGACGTCGCGGCACCGCGGGTTCCTGGTCGCTGCCGTGGCCGCGGCGGTGGGGGTGCTCGCCTCGCTGCCCGACGTGGTCGACCCGACGTTCGCCGAGTCGTGGTGGGCCGCGATCTCGGGAGTGCTGCAGACGCTGGTGGTGGTGCCGACGTGCCTGGCGATCGCGGCGCTGGTCCCTGCGGAGGCGGGGTTGGCGCGGGCGGTCTGGGTCGGCGACCTGATCGTGCTGGGTGTCGGCCTGCTCGCCGGGCCGGTCCTCGGGCCGCTGCGCGACGGTGCGGCCGAGGACCTGGTCGCCCCGCTCGTGCTCGTGATGGTCGGCTTCGCCCTGCTGGTGGTGGCCGGCTTCGTGTGGTTGCTGCTGCGCGCCGCGCGGACGCCGCTGCCGCAACGCTGAGCGACCGAGCGCGGCGGCGTGACCCTCAGGCGGGTGCGCCGATGCTGGTGAGGACGACCATGGCGAGCAGCAGGAGGAACGAGAGCAGCAGCAGGGCGGCGGCGACGCGGGACTGGCGGCGCGCCTGGCGGGCGGTGGTGGGGGGCATGTCGGGGAACCCTTCGTGTCCGAGACTGGGTAAAGGATCAGGTACCCCCAGGGGTGTCGCCAAGCGTTTGTGCCCGGTCCGAACGAATCCGAACAAACCCCCACAGGCCCCCCGCCGCATGGCGGCGGTTATCCACAGATCCGGCCCGGATTGAGGTCGGCGCGACCTGGGTATGCGTCTGCGCACCTACCCTCGACGGGCCATCACTCTTTCATCTCGGGACGGAGCGGCCATGGCGGTGAGCCCTGCCTCGGCGTACGCCGACACCCGTGCGCCCCACCCCGGCGCACGCGCCGGGACGAGCGCGCACAGCAGCCACGACGCGCTCGTCGACGGCCTCGACGCGACCCTGCGTGAGCTGGTCCGCCGCGAGGGGGTCGACCCCCAGCGTGACGCCGACGTGGTGCGTCGCCTCGCCGAGGGCGTCGTACGCCGTCACGACGACCACTCCCTGACCGGCGCCGTCGCCCCGTTGGCCGACCCCGACGCGGTCGTGGGCGAGCTGCTGGCCAGGGTCTCCGGCTTCGGCCCGTTGCAGCCGCTCCTGGACGACCCGGCGGTCGAGGAGATCTGGATCAACGATCCCACCCGGGTCTTCGTGGCTCGCCGTGGTCGGCACGAGCTGACCAACCTGATGCTGACCCGGCCCCAGGTCGACGAGCTCGTCGAGCGGATGCTGAAGTCGTCGGGCCGCCGCATCGATCTCTCCCGCCCCTTCGTCGACGCGATGCTGCCCGAGGGCCATCGCCTGCACGTCGTGCTCGAGGGGATCTCTCGCGGCTTCTCGGCGGTCAACATCCGCAAGGGGATGCCGTCGAGACCGCCGAAAGCGGCCTGAGAGATCGCGTTCTCCGAGGTGAGCAACTGTTGACGTTCATCGTGCACCGGTCAAGATTCGCGCTGCCTCGGCCTCACGCTCGATGGTCCTCAGCGCGGCGTGCACGGACTGCGGCCGCCACGGTCGGCCCTGCACCGTCAGCACGCCCTCGGCGTTGAGCCGTTCCGCCACGGACGACAGCGACAGCCCACCACCGCGGAGCACAGTCATCCGCTCGCGGGTGGTGGAGGGCAGTGCCGACCGACGGCCGGGCAGGACACCCTTCGCCCTCGCCGCGGCCATGCCCTCTCGCGTGCGCTGCCCGATCACCTCGCGCTCCCACTCGGCCACTGACGCCATGACGTTCGCGACCAGGCGACCGGTTGGCGTCGTGGTGTCCACGCCGAGATCGAGAGCGATCAGCGCCCAGCGCCGCCGCTTCGCGGTGTCCATGAGCGACGCGAAGTCGGTCAGTGACCTCGACAGCCGGTCCAACTTCGCCACGACCACAACGTCGTCTCGGCGGGTGTCGGCGAGCATCTGCTGGACGCCCGGCCTGTCCATGCTCGACCCCGACCAGCCGGGGTCTTCGTACCACTCGACGTCCGTCCAGCCCCGTCGATCTGTCTCCGCGGAGATCGTGGCCCGCTGGGCGTCGATCCCGTGTCCGTTCATTCCCTGCTCGGACGTCGAGACTCGCAGGTATGCCCTCACCGTCACTGGCTGCTCCTGATCCGCACAGCGAGCCCGGTTTCCGCCAGGTCAGCGGTTGCCGCACCGGGCCCTGAGTGCCTTCAACTCAGCGTTCCGGCGGTCAGCACGGAGGGTCCACCAAATCCGCACGAGTTCCGCGCATTGGTTGGAAGTCGTGGCGAAGTGGTCGAGGTGACGATCTCCGGTGCTTTACGTTGGCAACACAACCGGTCAAGAGTTGAGGGAGAAGTCGTGCGGTTCTCGGAGGCGTTCCAGATACAGCGGACGCCGAGTGACGACTGGTTCGATCCGCATCTCACGATCGACACGCCACTGTTTCTGGACCCCATCCAGTTGCTCGACTATGGAGTGCACTGGAAGCGGGCGCACCAGCGCCTCGTGCAGCATTTCACCCGCTGCTACTCGCTCGTCGCTAGAGCCACGAACAGGACGTCGAATTCGGCGATGCTCGCCAAGCGGCTCCTGACCTTCCCTGAGCCCTACGAGTTCGGGCTGGGGTACACGGCTCACGGCACCGCTGGCTCGGGCTCGGGCTCGGGCTTTGCAGAGAGCATCATGGACGGCATCGCCGTCTCGATCGCGGCAGGCTTGGACGAACCTGAGCACATCGAAGAGATCGGCATCCTCAACGAGGGCTTCGGGGCAGATCGAATCTCGGATGCCGCGTGCAACGTGCTGAAGGCAGACTTCATCGAGTACACGCAATCAGTCGCCAGGCGACACAATGTCAGTCTCGACCTCCACAAGGTCCGCCACGCTAATCGAGATCTGAAGAACGACCGGTGGGTCGATGGCGAGGTCGAATTGCCGACCAACCCTGAGACTGGTCGACCGCTCATTCTCCTCCCCAGGCGGTTCCTCAACGATCTCCCAGTGCTGAATGCCGACGACTGGTTCGAGTCGACGCTCAACGCAGACATTCGAACGGACATGAACGTCAAGGTCGGACAGCACGTCGCGAAGAAGACGCTGGTCAAGATCGCCAGGCAGAACCCCGATCGCGTGCGCGAGTGGGCGCGCCAGCAGTCGAGTCGGCCCGACCTGTTCGGCTACGACTTCGATGGGGACCCCAAGGGCGTGGTCCAGTTCGACGGTGCGCCGGTGGCCTTCGCTGCGGCACACCCGCTGGCACTGCTGACGCCTCCGGCGAACCAGACCGAACTGTCCGATCTGGTCAAGCAGGTCCTCGGCCAGTTTCAGCACTACATCGAGCAGGAGGGCGGCTGGTCGTTGCTATGGAACAGCGACGGGTCGGAGAAGCCTGAATCCGCTGCGCAACTCGTGTTCCTGGGCATGGCCAAGCACTACCTGCGACTCTTCGACGTGGAGGTAGATCGCGAGGTGGAGTTGGGCAGGGGTCCAGTGGACTTCAAGATCTCGTCAGGCGCATCCAAGAGACTGCTGATCGAGATCAAGAAGGCGCACAACGGGAAGTTCTGGAACGGTCTCGATCTGCAGCTTCCGAGTTACCTCGTTTCAGACAAGGCCACCGAGGGGTGGTTCGTCGCTATCCGCTACCGGAACAACAAGCAGTCGGCTACACGCATGAAGGAACTGCCCGGCCGTGTGAGTTCGGCGGCGACCAGTAGCGGCAAGACCTTGCACTATCAGGCTGTCGATGCCCGCCGTCCTGCCTCGGCCTCCAAGATCTCGCCGTAGCCATCTCAGCGAAGGGTGGAAACGCCGGTCGAACACCCGCCGCGCTTGCCGCCCAGGGTCAAGAGTTGTCGCCTAGGGTCGTGCCCGACGTCACCTCGGGAGGAAACCAGTGCCGGTCCGTCTGAATCGCTACGAGATCCGACAGCGCGCGCTCCGATTCGCCGCGGACTGGCGAGGGGAGACCCGCGAGCGAGCCGAGGCTCAGTCGTTCTGGAACGCCTTCTTTCCTGTCTTCGGCGTTGGCCGCCGCGAGTTCACGAACTTCGAGTTCGAGGCGCGACGCCAGTCCACGGGCGGCCGTGGCTGGGTGGACGTCCTCGCGGCGGGGAAGATCGCAGTCGAGCACAAGTCGGCTGGACAAGATCTCGATGTAGCGCTCGACCAACTGCGCGACTACATGGCGACGATGGCGCCCCATCTGCTTCCGAAGATCGCCATGGTCTGCGACTTCGAGCACTTCAAGGGATACGACCTCGACAGCGGCCACGAGTTCGAGTTCACGCTGGCTCAGTTCCCGGACAACATCGATCGCTTCCTCTTCCTTGCCGGGTACGAGCGCGAGGTCACGTCTTTCCACGAAGAGGCGGTCAACCTTCAGGCGACCCGCCTGATGGCTGATCTGCACGACCACCTCCGCGCGACTGGCTACGACGGGCACCCGCTCCGTCTGTTCCTGACACGTCTGCTCTTCATCCTCTTCGCCGACGACACGGAGATCTGGGAGCGAGGGCTCTTTCAGTACTGGCTCACGAACAAGACCCGTGAGGACGGCTCAGACCTGGGCTCCGCTCTCGTCTATCTCTTCCAGGTGCTCGACACCGAGCAGCGACCAGACACGATGGACGAAGACCTTCGAGAGTTCACCTACATCAACGGCGACCTCTTCGAGGAGACGTTGCCCATCCCATCGTGCGACTCCACGATGCGCGAGTTGGTGCTCTCGGCCTGCGCCTTCGACTGGGCGCAGATCAGCCCAGCCATCTTCGGCTCCATGTTTCAGGAGGTCATGACGCCGATCGAGCGCCGTCACCTTGGCGCTCACTACACGACCGAGTCGAACATCATGAGGACGATCCGCCCTCTGTTCCTTGATGCGCTGGAGGCCGACCTCGAAGCGGCGAACACCAAGCCGAAGCTGGAGCAGTTCCGAGACCGTTTGGGCGCACTCACGTTCTTCGACCCAGCCTGCGGCTGCGGCAACTTCCTAGTCATCGCCTACCGCGAGATTCGCCGCCTAGAACTCGACTGCCTGAAGCGTCTCCGCGATCTCGAAGAGGCACACCAGCGCCGGAATGCAGGGCAACTGTCGCTCGACGTCTCGTTCACCTCGCGAGTCCGCGTCTCGCAGTTCTATGGCATCGAGATCGAGGAATTCCCCGCACGCATCGCCGAGACAGCCATCTACCTGATGGATCATCTCGCAAACCGTGAACTCTCCAGCGAGTTCGGGCTGTACTACGTGCGCTTCCCGATCACGGACACGGCCACCATCCACATCGGGAACGCCATGCGCATGGACTGGAACACCGTGCTTCCGGCTGACCAGTGCGATTTCCTCTTCGGCAACCCGCCCTTCGTCGGGCAGTACACACGCTCGGACGAACAGACACAGGATCTGCAACTCGTGTGGGGGGCGCGGTACAACGGCTACCTCGACTACGTGACGGGTTGGTACATCAAGGGCATCGAGTACGTCGAGCGTCGGCCAACCCGGATCGCCTACGTCTCGACCAATTCGATCTGTCAAGGCGAACCGGTCGCGCACCTGTGGCAGCCAGTGCTTGACGCAGGATTCAGCATCGACTTCGCGCACCGAACCTTCCTATGGACGAGCGAAGCGCGTGGCGGCGCGGGCGTCCACGTCGTGATCGTCGGCCTGTCGATCGGAGCGGTGGACCGACGCAAGCCGCTCTACGACTATCCGGTGTACGGCCGAGGCGAGCCCGAGGTCTCGATGGTCAGTCACATCAACCCGTACCTGGTGGAGGGGCCAGACGTGCTGGTGCGCTCACGCTCAACCGCCGTGGCCCGAAACCTGCCCGTCGTCACGTACGGAAACAAGCCCACCGACGGCGGCCATCTCCTCGTCGAGGTCGACGAGGTGGATGACGTTCGAGCGGACCCGCACGCCCGCAGGTACCTTCGCGAGTTCATTGGTGCGCGTGAACTTCTCTACGGAGACAAGCGCTGGTGCCTATGGCTTACCGACCTCGACCCCGCGGACGTGCGTTCGAGCCGCATTCTGCGTGAGCGCATCGACGCCGTCCGTGAGTTCCGCAGCCAAAGCAAGAAGGCCAAGACCCAGCAGGGGGCGGCCACGCCTCACCTCTTCGACGAGATCCGACCGGTCGACGGTGACTACCTAGCCATCCCGGCACACGTCGGCGAAGCCCGGCATTACTTCCCGGTCGGCTACTTCTCAGCTGACGTCGTGACCGGCAACCACAACTTCGTGGCCCCCGACCCCGACGGCTACCTGTTCGCCTTGCTGTCTTCGTCCATGTTCATCACCTGGATGCGCACCGTCTCGGGACGAATCCGAGCAGACCTACGGTTCTCGAAGACGTTGACTTGGCACAACTTCCCACTTCCAGATGTCGGCCCCGAGAAGCGTGCCCGAGTGATCGCCGCCGGACGAGGAGTGCTTTCAGCACGAGCGGGGCACCCCGGCCAGGCGCTCGCTGACCTGTACGACCCACGCTCAATGCCCCGCGATCTGGTGTCCGCGCATAGGGCACTGGATCGCGTCGTGGACGGCTGTTTCGCCGGACGGCGGCGCGTGGCCAACGAGCGCGACCGTCAGACCATCCTTCTCGAACGACTGGTCGAACTTGAACGCGAGCAGTCTCTGCTCGCGCCTGCTCCGACCGTACGAAGGGCCCGCAGGTCTTAGCCGCTTTGGGAGGAAGGCCGGTACGCCAAGCGCAGATCGAGCCAGGCTCCGATGAGCGACGATCTCGACCTGCCGACGAGCGCCACGAGGATCAGGCGATGGCGTCGAACCGCTCCTGGTGTGGAGGGTGGAGGGGGTGGGCGACGTTCGGCCGTGAGCGGTGCGTACTCACACGATCGGCGGGAGCAGGTGCCCGGCGTGACGACTGCGGCCGGTCTGAGCGGGCCTCCTGTGTCGCCAGGCGGGTCGGGCGGTTGTCACGTGGGCTCGGGGCCGGTGTCGGGCGTGCTCGGTATTGCTGGCGGGCACTCCTGGGCGTTCCGGTGGGGCTGAGAGCGGTCGTTCGTGACGACTGGGCGTCTCGGGGCTGTCGTCGCTGCTGACGGCCCTGAGTCACGCTGTCGTCACGCTCCTGGGCGGTGACGACTCATGGCGGCGCTTCCACTCCGCTCTGTGGCGAGGTCGGCACGCCCGACACCGGCGCTTGCCCGCGGTGTCCCAGTAGGTGTTCGGCTCGTCGTACGGGTGGCCGGCGGGGCAGTAGTCCTTCGCCCCGTTCGGGTGCACGAGCGATCCCACGGTCAGAGCGTTGCGTCGCGGACGGAGCGGGCGCTGCCGGTTCGGTCGTCGCGCTGGACGCCGAAGCTGCCGCCGTGCTGGTAGCCGAGGCGGCTCATGGTCGCCTCCGCTCGGGCCTTCCCGGCGTGGTTGCCGTCGTCCTGGCCGAGGTCGGGAACGATCCGCGGCGGGCCATGCGCGGTCAGCGGCTCAGGGTCCAGTAGCGACGTCGCGGCTGTGGCGGCGTCGAGCACGTCCTGCACGCTCGGGCGGGTGTTCATCCGCTCGGCGCGGGACGGGTGCACCGTGAGCCCATCCATCAGGTCGCGGGCTCGGATCAGTTCCGCTGCCTGAGTGCCGTCCTGCTGCGCCTCGCGGTGGATCGCGGCCAACTCCTCGGCGATCGGTCGGAGCCGCGCCTGACGGCCCCGCTCGCGGTCCACCAGCCCCTGCCACGCGCCCGTGGCGTGGGCCTCGGCCATCACCGCCGTACGCCGGTCACGGTGCTGCTGCTCCGCGGTCTGCTGGATCGACAGCGCTGCGTCGAGGTGAGACGTGTCCTCCGGGCCCGGCGGTCTCGGAACCGGCTGCCCAGCCTCCACAGCCTCACGGATGCGCTCGTCGTGGAGCGCGACCCGCTTCGCCTCGGCCTGGCGGGCTGCGAGCACCTGCCTGTTCAGGGCGTCGCGGCGCTCGGCCAGCACCTCGCCCTCAGACAGCCACGCTGCGTAGGCGTCGTTCGCGCGGAGCACCGGATGCGCGCTCATCGAGAGCCGTCCCATCGGGTCGTCAGAGTCGCGGCGCGGTCAGCGTCGCCGCCGGTCGCTCGGATGCGGAGAGCAGCCAGTTCGCCGCGCTGCATCGGCGACGGGTCACTGACCTGCTCCAACTGCCCCATGCGGGCCCGGTCGCCCTCCGTCCAGCCAGCGCCAGCACGGGCGCGAGGAGGCGTGTACGTCACCGCTTCCTCCCCAGGGCACGATCAGCAGCCGACTGCAGCCGCCGGACGAACGGGCTCGGCGACGTACGCCGGGCGTACTCCTCGGCCAGCAAGTCCGCGGGCCGCGTCTGCCGCTCCTTGCTGCTCAGCCGGGCCGGGTCCAGCAGCCCGTCACGGTTCGGGCCGTACAGCCCCCTCGGTATCTTCGTCACCGTCTGATCTCCTTCCGGCCTCAGCCGTTGCTGCGCCCGCGGATCTGCGGGCGGTTCTCGTGTGCTGCCCCGGTCAGCGGGACGCCTCGCTGCCTCGCCTCGTCTGGGTATTCGCCAGGTCGCAGCTGCATGGCGCGACCTTGGTCGTCGTAGACCGCCTGCGGCTGGTCGAACGCGGCCTTCCGTGCCTTGTCGAGCCGCCCCATCAGCCCACGCTCCGTTCGGCCTGCATCCGCGCCCGATGCCGCTCGAACGCGATGCAAGACGAGTCCATGAACGCGGCGTGCTCCGTGCACGCCAGGCACAGCCCTGCCCGCGTGCCCGGCCCCGGCTCGACCCATTGGGACCGACCGCACAGCGTCCGAGGAGCCAGCCGCCACAGCCCGACCTCCTCGGCGTCCACGTCCAGCGGGTACGCCACGACGTGTAGGCGCACGTCGTAGTCGCTCGCTTTCGTGGGCAGGGCGAGCACCGGCTGCGTCCTGAACTTCATCCGACCGCCCGCAGCCCGCCAGCCCTGCGGCGCTTCAGGATCGTGTTCACGACCTTCGCGACCGGCTCCGGGGGCTCACGTTCGAGCATGCTCTGCGTGGTGCCGACCTCCCAGTCAGAGCGCAGCCCGCCCACGGCTGTCTCGACCTCGTCCCACTCCCGATCGAACGACTCGGGCGACGAGCGGTCGAGCGCGTCAGCGAGTGTCTTCTTCTCGGGAACACCTTCTCGGTCTGTAGACGAGACCACAGCGGTCTCATGAGACGAGACCACAGCGGTCTCATGACGAGGCTCGATCGACAGCAGTCCCATGCCGCCGTGGCGTCGCGTCGGCTTCCACGAGATCACGCCCAACCTGTCCAGTCGCGTCAGTGACTTCCCGGCCGTCTGCTCATGGCAGCCAGCCTCCTCCGCGACCTGGCGGCGGGTGACGCGATCGCTGGTCCGCGACCATGAGGCGGTCAGGCACAGCACGGCGAGTGCCACGTCTCGATCGACCGGCCGCAACTCGTCCCGCACGGCCCTCAGCCGGGCGTTCATCTCGCGCATCGCTGCCCCTGCCTCCCTGTACGCCACCCGGCGGGCCTGCTGCCCGTTGTCGGTGGTTTCGCCTACGCTGATCGCACTCATCTACCGCTCCTCATGTCATGGATTCGCCTTCACGTCTGGGAGCACCGAGGGCCCGATCGGTTGCCGCGATCGGGCCCTCAGCACGTCTCAACGCAAGCCCTGCCGGATCAGGTCGGCCACGAACTCCGACACCGACACTCCGGCCTGCCGAGCGCGGGTCTTCACCAGCGCCGCCGTCGTCAGGTCCAGGCGCGTGAGCACCTGCTGCCGCGGCCCCTTCCACTCCGGCCCGCCCATCTGGCCCGGTGCCATCCGTGGCACCCGCTCGCTGGTCTGTGCGCTCATCGCGTCCTCCATCCACCCCGTGTCGATGGCCTCAGCGTGCCGCGTGCCTGAGTCAGATACGAGCAATCGAGCGCCGATCGACTGACCCAGCGCCCATCTCACGCGGGGACCAGCACGCCCGGCCGCGTCAGACGCCACAGCGCAGCCCTGAGCCAAACCGCCGCTCATCCCACGGAGGGAGGGAAGTCCTGGACGCGGCCAAGCCGTCGAGCCCGGACACCGATGAGGCCCGGCACGGCCGCAGCGACGAGGCCACAAAGGGCCGCGCCGAGAGCGCCGTGACGGGCCTCGGTGGGGGAGTGGAAGGACTACGCCGTCTGAGCGCCGACGTGCTCGGCGTTCGACAGCAGCATGTCCATCGACGGCGGGTCCGGCCACTGAACCTCGATGAGCGCGGGGTCGAAGCGGTTGCCGCCCGGTCTCGCCGGACGCAGCACCCGCAGCGACACGACGTCCGACGCGAGCAGGAACCGCTGCTGGCTGAGCGTCATGGCGTCGAACTGCGCCCGCCACTCTTCGTATGACGGGCCATGCATCTCGGGCATCGGCACCGTGACAGGCGACGGCCGCTGAGCCTCCAACGTCTCGATCCGCTCCCGCAAGCGACGGCTGATCGTCGTCAGCTGCTCCGCCGACAAGGCGTCGTTGGCGTACGCCTCCGACGCTTCATCCAGCCGGGCACGGAGCCGAGCGATCTCGGGCGTGATCTGGTCCGCGGCCTGCACCTGCGCGGCGAACTCGGCCGTGTGCTGGCCGACGCGCTCCCAGTGCTCCCAGTACGACCGGATCACGTGCTCATCGACTCGGGCCATGCTGCGCGACACGTGGCGCTGCGTCGGGCACTTGTACGACAACCCCTTCCCGCCCGACTGGTGACCTGCCTGCAAGCCGCGCCCGCACGTCCCGCAGGTCGCGATTCCCGACAGCAGGTAGCGACGTGTGTTCGACACCCGCCGGTTCGCCTGGCTCCGGTCGGAGAGGACCGTCTGCAACTCGTCGAACGTCGCCCGGTCGAGGATCGGCTCCCACGCCCCCGGTCCGACGACCTCGCCCTTGTGCGTCAGCAGGCCCGCGATCCTCGGCCGCGACAGGATCGTCCTCAACGACGTCCGCGACCAGGCCGAGGGCTTGGTCTTCCGGGTCACGCCACGGTCCCGCTGCTGCTTCACGAGCCACTGCGTCACCGTCTGAATGCGCCGCCTGTTCAGGTCGGCCACGATTTCACCCAGCGACTCCCCGGACAGCACACGCCCGGCGCACTCCCGGATGATCGCCGCCTCATGCGGAACGACCGTCATCCGATCCGTGGCGTAGCCGTACGGCCGGATGCCACCGCCGAACGATCGGCCCTGCTCCCGGTTCTGCTGCTGCTGTCGTCGCACCCGCAGGCTGATCTTCTCGGCCTCGCCCGCCGCGACCGCCCCGAGCATCCGCGCGTACAGCCGACCGTCTGGCGTGCTGAGGTCGTGGTCACCAGAGACCGATGCGAGCGCCACGCCGTGCTGCTCGGCCACGGCGATGAAGCGCTCCAACTCAGCCGGTCGGCGGTGCAGTCGATCGAGCGCCCACACCACCACTGCGTCGATCTCGCCAGACACCATGTCGGCTAGCAGACGCTCATACTCCGGCCTGACCGTGCCGCGGGTCGCGCTGACGTCGTTGTCGACGTACGTCGCCGCGAGCGTCCACCCTTTGCGCTCGATCAAGTCTTGACCGTCAGCCGTCTGGCGCTGCACACCGAGGCCGCGACCCTCCGCGTCCTCACTGATCCGGGCGTACAGTCCTGCACGTCTCATCGGGCACCACTCCAAGCGTTTCTGCTGGTCAGCACCCTACTTCGTTGTCCGCAGTTGCGGAGGTATGAGGAAGTTCGTGCTGCGTGCGGCCCGCCTGTCGGACCTGGTCGAGCTGGGGAGCCTCACCTCGCAGGCGGCGGCCTTCCTCGAGGGGTCGGTGCGCGCGGGCCTCAACATCCTGGTCACCGGTGGGACGCAGGCCGGGAAGACCACGATGCTGAACTGCCTGGCCGCCGCGGTCCCCGGGGGTGAGCGCGTGATCTCCGCCGAGGAGGTCTACGAGCTGCGCTTCCCCCACCCCGACCACGTGGCCCTCCAGACCCGTCAGGCCGGCCTCGAGGGCACCGGAGAGATCCGGCTGCGCGACCTGGTTAAGGAGAGCCTGCGCATGCGCCCGTCCCGGATCATCGTGGGGGAGGTGCGGTCGGAGGAGTGCCTCGACCTGGTGCTCGCCCTCAACTCCGGCCTGCCCGGCATGTGCACCCTGCACGCGAACTCGGCCCGCGAGGCCCTGGTCAAGATGTGCACCCTCCCTCTCCTGGCGGGCGAGAACATCTCCGACCGGTTCGTGGTGCCCACCGTCGCGACCTCGGTGGACCTCGTGGTCCACCTCGGGCTCGACCCCCGTGGCCAACGCCGGGTCGAGGAGGTCGTGGCCGTCCCCGGTCGCGTCGAGAACGGCGTCATCGAGTGCGAGCCGGTCTTCGTGCGCCGCGACGGGGAGCTGCGCCGCGCGCACGGCACGCCACCCCGCCCTGAACGCTTCGAGCGGGTCGGCCTCGACCTGCGTCGGCTGCTGGGGGAGGGCTGATGGGCGCCCTCGTCGGGCTCGGCGTCGGCATCGGGCTGCTGCTGATCTGGTCGGCCTTCGCCGTCCCGCGCACCGCTCGACCCACCCGTGAGGGGCCGGGTCGGCTCGACCGGACGCTCGCCGCCGCCGGCATCACCAGCGTGACCCCGACCTCCCTGGTCGCCCTCTGCGCCTCCAGTGCCGTGCTCGCCGCGCTCGTGGTCCAGGTCGCCTCCGGCACCCCGACGGTGGCGCTGGCGTTCGGGGTGATCGCGGGCTACCTCCCGCTCGCGGTCGTCCGCGGCCGTGCCGTACGCCGACAGCGCGAGCTGGCCGAGGTCTGGCCCGACGCGGTCGACAACCTCGCCTCCGCCGTACGCGCCGGCATGTCGTTGCCCGACGCCCTGGCCGGGCTCGGCGTCCGGGGGCCGGAGCCGCTCCGCGACGCCTTCACCGCCTTCGGTCTGGACTACCAGGTCAGCGGCCGCTTCGGCGACTGCCTCGACCGGTTGAAGGCGCGGCTCGCCGACCCCGTCGGGGACCGGGTGTGCGAGAGCCTGCGGGTCGCCCGCGACGTCGGGGGAGGGGACCTCGGGCGGCTGTTGCGCAACCTGTCGGGCTACCTCCGCGACGACGCCCGCACCCGCTCCGAGCTCGAGGCCCGCCAGGCGTGGACCGTCAACGGTGCCCGCCTCGCCGTCGCGGCTCCCTGGGTCGTTCTGCTGCTGATGTCCTTCCAGACCGAGGTGATCCGGCGCTACGCCTCGGGTGCCGGCGTGGTCGTGCTCGCCGTGGGCGCGGGTCTGTGCCTGGTCGCCTACCGGCTGATGATGCGCATCGGCCGCCTCCCCGTGGAGCGGAGGATCCTGTCGTGACCGCGGCCCTGTGGGGAGCGGTCCTCGGCGGGACGCTAGGTGCCGGACTCCTGCTGGTGATCGCCCGGTTGCGGGTGATGGGCCGGGCCCAGCTCTCGGACCGGGTGCTGCCCTACGTCCGCGACCTACCGCAGGTCTCGCCGACCACCATCACCAGCAGGCAGCCCGCACCCCCACTCGTCGGCGCGGCCGTGGCCGTCTACGGGCCGGTCCTGCGGGCGCTGGCCGAGGGCGTCGAGCGGGTGCTGGGCGGGGCGACCTCCGTCCGGCGCCGGCTCGAGCGGGCCGGCCTCGACCTCACGGTCCACGACGTCCGCGTCCAGCAGGTGGTGTGGGGCCTGATCGGCTTCGGCGTCACCGCGGCATGGGGCCTGTTGAGCACCCTCGGAGGTGGCGGCAACGTCGTGGGCCACCTGCTCGTCAGCGGAGTCGCCTTCACGGCCGGCGTCCTGGCCCGCGACACCTGGCTCACCTCACAGGTCCGGGCCCGCGAGCGCCGCATCCTCGCGGAGTTCCCGACCGTCGCCGAGCTGCTCGCGCTATCGGTCGCGGCCGGTGAGAGCCCCGTCGGAGCGCTGGCCCGCGTGGTCCAGCGGTGCCGCGGCGAGCTCAGCCGCGACCTGAGCCGAGTGCTCGCCGAGATCCGCACCGGCGAGCCGGTGGGTGTCGCCTTCGATCGGCTGGCCGCGACCACGGGCGTCCCGGTCGTCGCCCGCTTCGCCCAGGGCGTCGCCGTCGCCGTCGAGCGGGGTACGCCGCTGGCCGACGTCCTCCACGCCCAGGCCGCCGACGTGCGCGAGGCGGCCCGCCGCGAGCTCATCGAATCGGCCGCCCGCCGCGAGGTGCTGATGATGATCCCGGTGGTCTTCCTCGTGCTCCCCGTGACCGTGCTCTTCGCCTTCTGGCCCGGCGTCGTCGGACTCAGCCTCTCGGCCCCCTGAACCCCACCGCTGCAGCCCCACCCCTCTCGGGAAAGGAACCACCATGACCACGCTCCACCTGCTGGCCCTGACGCTCGTCGGAGCGCTGCCGGCACGCACCCGCGACGACCGGGGCGATGTCCCCGGCTGGGTCCTCGTCACCGTGATGTCGGCCGGCATCGTCGGTGTGCTGACGATCGTGGCCCAGGACGAGCTCTCCTCGCTGCTGCGTCGGGCGCTGCGCCAGGTGCAGTAGTGCCACCCGAGCGCCGAGCGCGTCGACCGCGCACCTCGCTAGGTGCGGCGGTCGTCGACTTCGTGCTGGTCGTGGTGGTGCTCGTGCCGCTGGTGCTCGGGGTGCTCCAGGTGTCCCTGGTCCTGCTGGTCCGCAACACCCTGACCGCCGCGGCCTCCGATGGCGCGCGCTACGCCGCCACCGTCGGCCGCGGACCGTCCGACGGCATCGCTCGCACCCGCGACCAGATCGCCGGCGCGCTGGCCGCCCGGTTCGCCGAGGACGTCACCGCCCGCGTGGTCTCGGTGGACGGCACGCCGACGGTCGTGGTGACGGTGCGCGCGAGCGTGCCCGCGCTGGGCCTGGGCGGCCCCGGGGTGGACCTCGAGGTGGACGGTCACGCGGTGCAGGAGCTCCAGCCATGACCACGACGCCGGCCCGTGTGGTCCTCTCCCGTGTGGCTCAGCGCGCGCCATGGACCGCGCCGAGCCACACGAGAGGGGGCCACACGAGGCGGGGTCAGCAGGGAAGCGCGCTGGTCGAGGTCGTGTGGCTGGGCGTGCTGCTCCTGCTGCCGATGCTCTGGATCGTCCTGAGCGTGTTCGAGGTGCAGCGCGGCGCGTTCGGGGTGGAGGCCGCGGCGCGGTCGGCCGCTCGGGCCTACGTGCTCGCCGACGACGACGCCACCGGCCGGCAGCGGGCCGAGGCGGCGGCGCGCCAGGCGCTGGCCGACCAGGGGCTGGAGGACGCACCGCTCGAGATCCGTGTCGACTGCACGATCCCGGCCGACTGCCACAGCGGCACCTCGGTGGTCACCGTCGTGATCGGGACCCGGGTGGACCTGCCGTTCCTGCCCGACCTGCTGGGGGCGGGGGAGCCGACCTTCGCCCTCGACGCGACGCACACCGTGCCGGTGGGTCGCTACCAGGAGGTGAGCGTGCCGTGACCCAGCACGATGGACGAACGCGGCAAGGGCGGCGGGACCAGCGCGGCTCGGTGACCCCGCTGATCCTTGGGTTCGCGACGATCCTCGCGCTGGGCATCGCCCTGGTCACCGACGCGACCGCCGCCTACCTGCAGCGCTCCGGCCTGAGCACGCTGGCCGATGGCGCGGCCCTCTCCGGCGCCGACGCCGGGGCCACTGGCCGCAGCACCTACACCGAGGGTGTCCCCGCCGACGACCTGCCCGTCGACGCGGCAGCGGCCCGCGTGGGGGTCGAGGACTACCTCCGCCAGGTGCGGGCCCACGAGGAGTACCCCGGCCTCCGCGTCGCCGTCCGAGTCGACGCCGCCACCAGCAGCGTGCACGTGCGCCTCACCGCACCCCTCGACCTCCCGCTCGCGATTCCCGGCGCGGCGGAGGACGCCACCGTCGCCGCCGAGGGGGAAGCCAGCTCGCTGGTCGGGGAGTGACCTGCCCCACCGTGGGTCGTGGGGGCGGGGGGGGGGCCGGGGGCCCCCCCCCCCCC